>CAZCBS010000010.1:1185-21168 GCA_964496965.1 uncultured Bacteriovoracaceae bacterium | reverse complement strand
AGCGGGCAGTCGCCAGCGCGCAATAATCTAGCCCTGGGCAAGAGATGAGGTCCGCCACGAGGCCTGCGTTTGCCACCTGCCCCAACCTGAGCGGAGTTTATGAAGCTTCGTATACGGTGATGGGACAAGCATTTCACGTCACCAGCACGGTCACTCAGCAAGGCTGCCGCTCGATGAAAGCCGTGAACCAAATCATGAGCCCACGAGGCACTCAGGGCTATACTCGGGAATGGATCGCGGACGGCGTGTTTCGTCGCAAAGACACGGCGAGTGTTGAAAACGCGATCTTTGGTCCGAATGGGCTTGTCACAACGGAGGTTCGCTCTCCGGTTCCTGGAGATCTTACTCCCGCGCCGCCTTATTTCAGCCGCCGTGACGTCGTATCTCTCGACGCAAGCAATAACATGGTGAATGTCGAAGAACGCTTCGATGAGAAAGGCGTTCTTCTCGGCACCGATCGCTTCGTTTATCAGCGCGTTTCAGGCCGATAATAGGGAAGAACGTGATTCTCCATGAACTCTTCCTTGTAATCGCGATACGAAACGACTAGGCGGAGATGGCTGAGTGCCTTGATCAAAAGCCACGGCAGATCGAGCTGGTAGCGTAGAAAGCCGGAGCGTGCGCCGCTTGGGTAGAGGTGATGGTTATTATGCCATTCGCCGGCGACAAAACCGGGCCAGAGTTGATTGATCGAAAGATCTCGATCGTTGAAGTCGATTCCGTCTCGGCGTTTGTTTTTTCCTCCGCCGTGCCCGTCGTAATTATAGGTTCGCACGCCGATCGCCCAGACGCCGGCGCTGCCAAAGAGCGCTGTCGCCAGCGCGTGACCTCCCATCCCATAAAAGACCGCGTACCAAAACACCCAGTTCGCGGCAAAGTGAAGGACAGTGAAAAACGGATGGCAGAGCGATCCCCATCGTAGATACTGCGCATAGCTATTGGTCCGAACTCCGGTGTGGCTCAAAAGCTTTCTCAATTGGCAGTAATCTTTTTCAGAAAGATCCCTGGCGATGGACTGATGATTGACGTCGGCAAGAAAGCAATAAAGCCAACCGCCGTGAGGGTTGTAAGGATCGCCCGGCTCTTCCGGAAACTGATGATGGACGTAATGAGAGACGACGTAGGTTTCCTCGGGGATGATCTTGATCACCAGATTTCGGCAGATTTGGCGGATCAGAGGATTTCGGAATTGAAAAGCCCGGTGGGTGGAATAGCGGTGAAGCCAGAACGTTCCGTGGCTTCCGAGAATCACCATGCTGTAGAGGAATCCCAGAAAAAAAAGCGGCCAAGAAAAATAGTGCGTGAGGAAAATGACCAAAGGAGCCGCGAAGCTCAAGGTCGTGAACCAGCTGAACGCCGATAGCCAGTTCTTCTTCGACCTCAAGAGATTCATTCGCGAAAAAAACTCGCGAACAATCTCCCGATGAGAGGGAACGTAGAGTTTACCGTCGCGGAGATATCCGTAGCTCGGTCCGTCGAGGACGCGGTTCAGAAATGTCATGGTGATGGGTATCCTTTCCCGTTTTTCTCAGCAGTCTGACAATCTCTTTCCATTGAGATTGGTCTTCTTGTGTGATCAAGGAGACTGCTTCGCCTTTGGCCCCGGCTCTACCGGTTCTTCCGATTCGGTGCACGTAATCCTCAGGTACTTGAGGTAGATCATAATTGATTACATGAGCAATGTGGGAAATATCAATGCCTCTGGCAGCGATATCGGTGGCCACCATGATTCTGAAACGGCCATCCTTGAACCCAGCGATCGCCGTGTTGCGCTGACCCTGGGTTCTTCCGCCGTGAAGGCGCGTGACCTTGTGGCCATAGCTTTCGAGATACCGAGCGACTCGGTCCGTTCGGTGCTGAGTGCGCGCAAAGACGATCACAGATCCCTTTCGCGCATTGAGCTCATCCATCAGCGTATCGTTTTTATTGGCCGCCGTCGTTTGAACGGTTGACTGCTCAATGGCCTGAACGGGCTGAGAAACTTCGCCCACGGTCACTCGCAATGGGTTTTTTAGAAACCGTGCTGCAAGCTTTTCCATATCGGGAGGCAGAGTTGCGGAAAAACAGAGTGTTTGTCGCGTGTTTGGAAGATGCCGCAGAATCTGGTTCAGCTGCGGGGCAAATCCCATATCCAGCATGCGATCCGCTTCATCGAGAACCAAAACATCGGTGAGCGAAAGCGTGAGATTCTTCTGATTCAAGTGATCGATGAGGCGGCCCGGCGTTGCGATGATGACCTGAGGCTTGTTCAGCAGGGATCGAGTCTGCGGCTGCATGGAGACTCCGCCGATCAGCAGAACGGAGCGCAGGTGGGGCGAAAAAGCGGTGAGCTTTTTGATGACTTCGGCGACTTGCGCCGCAAGCTCGCGAGTCGGGACTAAGATCAACGCGGTTTTCTGAGGCGCATTCAAAAGTCGGGTCAGAACGGGAATCGAAAACGCCACCGTTTTTCCGGTACCAGTTTGTGCGCATCCGATGAGATCGCGTCCCGTCAGTGCGGCAGGTATCGCGCTTGCCTGAATAGGAGTGGGTTTCTCAAAACGCATCGCTTGGATGGCTTGTTGAAGTTTTGGGTGAAGCTGGAGTTCGTTGAAGTGGTGCATGAGTAAAGCGAGGAGGCTGTTTGACGAGCAAATGGAGGGGCTAAAAAGACAACCGGGGAATACGAGGGGCCTAGAAAACTAGAGCCTCACTCGTATTCCCCGGTTATCAAAAACTGATCAGTGGGAATTACCAGCGATTGCCGCCGCGGGAGCCGCCATCGCGACCGCCACGTCCGCCACCGAATCCGCCGCGTCCACCGCCGCCGCCGCCGCCAAATCCGCCACCGCGGTTTTCGCGAGGAGGCATTGGCTTTGCTTCGTTGACGGTCATCGGGCGTCCGCCGTAATCAGCACCGTGGAATTGGCTGATTGCCTTTTGAGCTTCTTCGTCAGAAGACATTTCGACGAAGCCGAAGCCCTTGCTACGGCCGGTGTCGCGATCGGTGATGATCTTTGCGGACTCAACCGTTCCACATTGGCCGAATGCATCGGTCAATTCTTGCTCGGTTGCACTGAATGGCAGGTTGCCAACATAAAGTTTCTTACCCATAGAACCTCCTAAAATAGTCTCTAGACTCAGGCGGGTGCCGCTTTTCGGAGGATATGGGCACTATGCCCGCAGACTCGAAAGTAGGCTGATTAAAATAACACTAATAATATAGCAGAAAATCATCTGAATAGGAATGAGATTCTGCCGGACTGTGTCACGCCGCGCTTGAAGCAAAAAACCGAATACAATCAACTGACTTAGTCGAGCAAAGGTAATCGCAAGAATTTCTGAAACTTATGATAGCCTTGAGGTGCATTCGGTAACATGTGCCAATGTGCCAATGTGACATGTGCCAATGACGTGTGAAAGAATCTTGCATAGGTTAGTAATTACGCTTTCCCGCTCGGCAGTAGCTGCTTTTGGATTCAACAGCGTTTGTCATCATCATCATCCGCGTAGCGGGCATTGCCCGCCTCGACATCCGCGTAGCGGGCAATGCCCGCTTCGACGAAAGGCTAAAGGGCTGCGTCTATGAAAGCTCAAGTTGTGTCTTTTCACTGCATTCTGAGAAACACTTTAGGCCAGGTCCTCAGCTCGACCTACAACCGTGATGTGATTACGTTTTTAGGAAGTGCCGGCATCACTGCGCCGCTTCAGGGCTTGGTCGAAGGGCTTCAAGGCCTGAAGAAGGGGCAGAAGCGACAGATCTCGATTTCGGCCGACAAGGCGTTCGGGTTTTATGACCCAGAGCTAGTGAGTCGGATTCGCCGAAAAGCGATCCCTTCGGGGGGGCAATTAAAAGTCGGCGACTCGGTTCAGGTCCAAGTCGATGAGTCGCAGTTTCGCATCTACAAGGTGATCGAAGTCAACGGTGACTCGGTGATTTTAGATGCCAATCATCCGCTTGCGGGCCAGGATCTGATCTTTGATATCGAAGCGACGGACGTTCGAGACGCGACAAACGAAGAGATTGCGGAATCGAAGCTCGAAACGACAAATCGATTTATTCACTAAAGGAAACGATGCAGAAACAGTTACTGATTATCGCCGACCACTGGGAAGCGTTGGAAGTCTACGAAAACTGGCTGGCTCCGCATTTCCGTGTCCGAGTCGCTGCATTTGGAAGCGAAGGCATCCGAATGGCCCGGGAGGAGCAGCCCGATCGGATTATCTTGGATTTAGTATTTGAAGACATGACGGCCGCCGAAGCCTGTCAAAAGCTTCGTTTTCAGCAAGAAACTCGGTTCATTCCCCTGACGGTGATTTTGAGTCAGGATGAAAAGCCTTTGGAGAGCCCAGGAGTTTTTCCTCTGCCAAGAGATCAAGTGATCCGGCGACCTTACCCTCTTTCCGATCTCCTGGAGCGGCTTAAGTCCTAGATGGCAACACTAAGAGAAACGAATCCAAGCGAAGTCTTGCGCCTTGATACGCTTTCTCAAGCTGGAGCTTTCTCTCTGACCACCACTGAATCTCGTTTTCGCTGACGAGACCGTTCTTGCTTTGAAGCGTTTTGAGCCGCTTCAGTTCCGATAAAACGCGAGCATTCATTCGCTCGATTGCTTGTTTTTTCAAAAGTTCCGCGCGAGGTTCCATATCGGCAATCGCTTTTTTGAGAACGGTGCGTAATCGGCTTCCCGGAATCTGTCGAGCCAGCTTGTTCGCCTCATGTGTGGGCGCGGTGATTTCCTTTTTTAGCGCATCCCAGGGCCATTCTAAGCTGGCATCTGCTCCGGTGCCATCAAAGACGAGACGAATCGCCTCGGCAGGAAAAAACTCGTCCGAATACCACGATGGAGCCGTTGCAACAGGTTCGAGAACCAGCGTGCAATCGATGAGGAGCTGCGACTTTTTCCAGCTCGCGATCGCGACATTTCCCATCTCCTGCGTGGCAATGGCTTCCATGGTTTCGGTTGCCATGGGATGATCCCAGCTCATCAACGTGAGATCGTTTCGCGCCAGGGCGCGCACTCGGGAAAATGTCATTCTTAATCCCTCGGGGGGAATCGCGGGGAAGTAGCTGACGTACATGCTGTCGCCGGGCTCAACGAAAACGGAGTCAGTGTCAAGGTCTTCGGAGTGTATCCCCAGAGTGTCAAAAACGCGCTCCAAGTACTCTCGAAGCTCGTCTGGGCGCTCATTGGCCTCAATGTCACGAAGCCTGGTCTCGGCAAGTTTTGGATCGAAGGAATGGATTTCGATCAGGCGATCGCGCCCTTTTTCGATTTCCGCACGAGTCAGGGCATAATCCGCTTTTGCTTTGCTGATCAGCCGAGTGAATTCTGGGCAAGTCGACGCTTTTTCAAGCTCATCTCGATATTTCTCGTAGATCGCTCCCGCGCCTTTCGGAGGCGCCTCAAAGGCTTGAAACACTTCCTCGTGCCAAGCGAGAATGCGCTCCTCCTGGCTGCCTGACTGGTAAGGAACATGAATTTCAATATCGCTCGCCTGGCCAATTCGATCCAAGCGCCCGATGCGTTGTTCGAGAACATCCGGATCGGCCGGAAGATCCGGAAGAATGAGATGCCGCGCATGCTGGAAGTTTCTCCCTTCGCCTCCGATCTCGGATGAAAGAAGGATCGACGCGCCATCAGGGTCCTCGAAATACGCGGCGTTCCGGTCGCGCGCCAAGAGAGGCATTCCTTCGTGAAACGCGACGACTTTGAGAGCGTACTCCTCGCGAAGGCGCTTTTCCCATTCCACGACTTGAGAAGAAGATCGGCAGATCAGAAGCGCTTTCTCGTTTCGATGCTGTAGCCCGAATTCGCCCAGCCATTTCAAGAGGTGATCGACGGCGTAGCGTTTTAAATGACGCTTAGGGAAGAAACAATGCTCCAGCTCGACGACCTGTCGGGCGTTTCTGAAATAAACTCGGCCGGTCCCGTACTGATCGATCAAATCCGTCAAACGCGCGCGGCGCTGATCGGGGGTTTCCAAATTTTCGGTAGAAAGAATCGCGTCAGCACGCTGAGCGATGTCTTGATAAGTCTTGTGCTCTTCGAGAAACCGGTCCAGTGAATGGAAGCGCATGGGATCGATGAGATGAAGGCGGGAAAAATGTCCTTCGATGCCAAGCTGTTCAGGTGTCGCTGTCAAAAGCAAAAGTCCCTGGGACTTTTGAGAGAGAGACTCGAGAATTTCGTATTCGAAAATGCGATGAGCTTCGTCGACGACGATCATATCCCACTGGCTCGAATCAAATACTCCGCGAAGAGAAAGAAGCGAAAGCGCCTCCATGCTGAGGATGACTCGCTCTTGCGTGGCAAGGTCCTCGGCCTCGATCTCCTCTTCGCTTTGGGACTCAGGAATCCAGAATGAGAGATTGAACTTCTTGAAAAGCTCGATGAACCATTGGTTCAATAGACTTGCCGGTGTAATGACCAGGATCCGTCTCGCTCGGCCTGTAACGATCAAGCGATGAATGATCCATCCTGCCTCGATCGTTTTTCCCAGTCCGACCTCATCCGCAAGAAGCGCTCGCGGAAGTCCCCGACTAGAAATCTCGCTCGCAACGTAAATCTGATGAGGCAAGAGCTGGACTCGTGGGCCGATCATGCCCCGAGCTGAAGACTCGAGAGTGCGATGACGAAACTTCAAGGTTGTGCGCCGCAAATCGTAAGCCGCAAGAGTGTCCCAGTGACCTGCCAAAAATCGCTCCATGGGACGCTGAAGCTTGAGGCTAGGGGAAAGATCGACCTCGCAGATTTCTTGACCGTCGCCTAAATACCAGAAAAGCCCATCGCGAGTTTCGATTCTTTCGATGGTCAGGCGCGCGCCCGTTTTGGATTGAACGGGATCGCCGACTCGAAATTCAAGTCGTCGGAGGGGAGCGGTGCGTTTGTTGTAGCGACGAGTTTCAGAGCTCAGTGGAAATTCGATGGTCACCGTGCCGGCGTCTTCACCTCGAATTATTCCGATTCCGAGCTCTGGCTCGGTTTCACTCATCCAGCACTGCCCGGGTTGAAACATGCGCGTTGCGGTCATGATAGGAACTGCTAGTGGATTTATGCCTATTCTTCAAATTGAATTTTATGCAATCGCAATACCGCGACGCGTTGGCTGTGGGGGCTCTCAGAGCGGGTTTTAAAGAAAATCGTGATCCCCATGCTGTTCAAGCATTGACCAAAACTCAAGGCTGAATGATCCTATTTGAAGGCATTTCCTTGTGACTCGAATGCCTTCTCGTCAGTATAGCTCAATCGGTATCGCTCAATCAGTGTTGATCTAGTGTTCGTAAATGGTCGGGGGGACTATGAAGACGTTCTGGATGTTTGGCACTATCGCATCTTTCACCGCTTTCAACGTATTTGCATCGGATCTGCCGATTCCTCCGAGCCCGTTCGAAAAGGGCAAAGTCATCTTCAATCAGCCCGCATCGACGGTCATCACTCCGAGCGCTCGCGTGAACGATCTGATCGCCTTGGTGGACATGGATTGTTCCAAAAATACAGGGCTCAGCGAGCTTGAAAAGTTTGACGAGGAATTGACGCTCGTGGATGCGACCCCTCAGTACAAAACGCATCGAAAAATTCTTAAAGTGAAAACGCTGAAGCCGGTCTCCAGTCAGCGCCTGGAAGAATTCGCGAACGCATCCTCTTGTATCATCGGGATATCAAACGAGGCCGAATATCATACAACAGCGGCCTTTTCCGACCCCCTGCTTTCTATGCAGACTCAGCATCCATTTTTGCACACCGCGGATTTCTACGCCAAAGCAAGCTGGCTTCCGATGCCGGATTCCAATCGCGCGGTCATCGCGGTGGTGGATACAGGCGTCAATTACAATCATGAGGACCTGACCAAGGTCATGTATCGGAAAAACGGCAAAATCGTAGGTGCTAGCTTTGTTACGGGCACGACGGATTTTATGGATGATTTCGGCCATGGCTCTCATGTGGCCGGTCTTGCGGCGGCCGAAGTCAATAACAACCTCGGTGGCGCGGGCGTTTGCGGCATGAGCTGTTATGTGATGCCCGTCAAAGTCTTGGATTCCCACGGGTCTGGGTCCACTTCGAATATTGATAACGGGATTTTCTGGGCCGTCGACAATGGTGCTGACGTGATCAATCTGAGTTTGGGACGCTCATTGAATGTGCTGGGAATGGCGCCTATGGATCTCGAAGCTTTCCGTTACGCGTTACTCAAAAACGTCACGGTCGCAGTCGCAGCTGGAAATGACGGCGGGGTGCTGGATCCGAACGGCACTCAGTCCTGGCCCGGGATGTTTGGCCCGCTGCCCGGAGTGGTGACCGTCGCTTCATTGGATGCTGCTACCGGCAACCTGAGCACATTCTCCAATCGAGGTTCCCACTATGTGGAGATCGCCGCACCTGGTGCGACGAGTTCCGTAGGAGGCTTTTACGACGGATTGCTCTCGACCTCGAAGGATGGCGGTTACGTTAAGATGAGCGGGACCTCCATGGCAACTCCGATCGTGGCGGGATCGATGGGATTGATCATCAGCTATCTCAAGAAGAACAAGATCGCGTACACTCCCTGGGACGTTGAGTCCGTGCTCAAAAGCGCAACGGTCGTCGATTCGAGGCTCGATACTTTCGTGGAAGGCAGTCGAGTGTTGAACTTGTCGATTCTTGCCGACAGGCTTCAGGCTCATTTGGATCAACCTTTCAGGCTCAATGTCCAAGACGCCATGGAGAAATTCGTTAATGATTTATACTATGTCGTTCTCCGCCGGGACTACGATGTCGGCGGCGCGCAGTACGCGTTGAGCTTGATGAAAGATCGTAAGATACCGCTCGAGACGATGCTGATGATGTATTTCGGCTCTTCCGAGTTCAAGTCGAGCTTTGGCGATATCAATAGCACTGATGACACGAATCATTATAGTGTCTTGGTCGATCACTACATACCTGATGTTTATCTTGCGCTGCTGGGGCATTTGCCAAGCGCGGATGACTCATCCTATTGGTCGGAGTATCTGACGGTTTACCGAAACAAGAGCCGGGTTCTGATCCGCGCGCTTTCAAGCTTGCCGGAATTCGACGCCCGGATCGCGGGAACCACTCTTGCGGGCTATCCGCGAACGGAAAATCCGTCTAATGACGCGAATTCCAGATGCGTGGCGAAGAACTTCCCTCAGGGCGACAATAGCCTCGGCGCGCAAGTCGACTTCGGCTACTGCATTGCATTGGAGCGCGCTCCGGATGCGGCAGGCAAGAATTACTTTGTCGGCCTCTTGAAAAACGGCGTCGCGCTGGAAGACGTCTATCTCAGTTTCTTCAAGAGCAAGGAGTTTTCCGACCTCAATGATTTAGGGAATGTCTCGGACGGCGGTTACATCCGCATTCTTTATTATACGATCCTTCAGCGTTACCCAAAAGACTTCGAATGGTATTACTGGACAGACGCTCTGAAGACGATTTCTCGCGATCAGGTTGTAACGGCTTTTATCGGAAGCGACGAGTTTAAACAGATTTTAAAGAATAAAGGGATTCGGCAGTAAAGCCCGCTTTAGCCTGCATAGTAGTGAGGGACCTAAAAGATGAAAGCCACTCGGGGATCGCTAGTTTTGTGGGGTTTTGTCGTTCTCAGTCCCTTTCTCTTTGCTTTTTCAAGCGATGTCAGGGGAAGCGACGAATACACTGAGGTGATGACTCCCGCTGAGGAAAAGGCTTATTCGAAGTTTAAAGACTCAATGAATAAAACGCGGGAGAAGATGGTCTATCGTTCCGACTCGGAGTGCCCAGAGTGCGGATTGGAGAACCAAATCAGCATAGAAGCCGCCCTCAAACGATATCAGAAAATAAAAACCGCTTTGCTCAAGAGTGTCAGTGAACAGCCTTCGTTAGTTCCGCAATCCATAGAAAAGATCAATTTCGATTTGGCCAAGACAGAAATCAGTATTCAAAAACTAAAGAATAAGTCGAAAGATCTTCTGATTAAAGCGCTTAAAAGCTCAGGTGGCGCGGCTCTCTCAGGGAAAAATTGCCAGCCTGAAGTCCTCGATCACGGTGGAAATAAAACCGCGATCCAGGCTGGCGAGATTGTCGAAAAAGTCGAAGAACGAAGTCAGGGCGTTGCGAGATAGTTATCCCTCCGTTATCTCACTCCGATTTGAATCATCGATCGAAATAAGGCGCTGAAGTGTCGGCGTCCGCCGACAGCGACTGTTGGGAATCGACAAAAGCTGAAATCCTTCTGCCGAGAAAAACCCATAAATTTCAAGCGCAGCAATTTCGGCCTACTGTTTGCTTTTGCGCCGTCCCTCAAATCGAATGCCTGATGGCAGAAGGGGGATTGGTCTATGAAAATGAATCGATTGTTCTACGTCGCACTCGCGGGGGCGTTTGCGCTACGGAGCGGAGTTTCGTATGCGCTTCCGCTCTTGGCACAAAGTACTGGCCTCAATGTTCTCAATGCTCTGACGCTTTATCCGGATAGTGAAAATCCAAATCTATTTTACTTCATGCCGAACTCATCGGAGTTCGCGCGAGAGCGAAGCAGCGGACTTCCGAGTTTTGGATTTACTTACTGGGGGCTTGAAGACCCTAGAAATACCGACGCGGGCGGATACATGGTTTTCTCGATGCGCCTTCAATCGGATGCCGATCAAAAGATTGCATTGAACGCAGCGATCGCTTCAGGAAAACAGATCGCTGTTTTGCCTGTCCAAGAGTCGACCATCGGCATCACATCGACCAATACAAGCGCAGGGGTTCCGCTCGGCGTGCTTTTCAATGAATTCCACTTTTCCCATCGCGCAGGTCGCGCAGAAGATGAAGTCCGCGTCAAAGCGGTCCTCACGAAAACCGGCCCCAAAGGTATGAAAAACATTAACGAAAATCCAGCCATACTCAAAGTGGATTACTGCTACAAAGTGCAAGGCCTTGGTCCTAATTTCGACGCAAGCATCACGGTGGATTGGAAGAGAGTCTATGACGACTTTCAGGCGCACGCCTCGGCCGGCGGTTTCTGGCATCGTTGGTCAATAGATGCCGAAGTCGAAAAACTGCGAGAAAACCGCATCGTCCAGATCGAGATCAATGGCGGCAACGCGAAGGACGAGGAATACGTCAAAGGTGTGGCCGATCAAATCGTGACGAAGCTCTTCGTGCCGGAGCTTCAAAGTACACCGACTTCTTCAAGCGGAAGTGGCGGATGGAGCTTTAGTCGATACTCCTTGAAGCTGACCAGTCGTGAAGAGCTCAAACAAGAGCACTGGATCATGAAGCGCCGGGATTTAGTGGATCGCGAGTTCTGTGTCCCGCTCGTCCTAAATGAAATTCATAACTATAAAAACCAACTCGTCAAAAATGCGGATGGTCTATGAAAACAAGAAATCTGATTGCTTTTGCTTTAATCGTAAGTCCGGTTCTTTCTCAAGCCGCTCGTGCGGCAGAAGGCGCACTGATGAGCGCCCAATGGGTTCGCGATGATCTCAAGCAGGTTTTCGTGGCCCCAAAACCGCTTTTAAAAATCATGCTGACCGCGATCCACACAGAAGAGGATTACTGGGATCGCCTGACGATTGAGACGACCTATAGGAACCCTGCTCTTGCCGAGGAAATCGACAAGCTACAGGCGAAATACCCTAAGTATCAGCTGAGTCGAGCGGTATTATCGTCGTCTGATCAGTACCGTCTCGTTATTCCAGCATTGGGCGTGGATCAGTCGGTCGAGACGATGCCAGGAAGCGAAGGCCCTTACATGACCTACGATGTGTTTCTAAGTCGCTCGAAAAGCGCGGCGTTGAGAAAAGCTTTGGCCTCCGACGCGAATGCGATTCAGGTTTTCGGAAACGCTATCGCAACGGTGCCAACCATGAAGACCGTGGAGCGCTTCGAGCTTGGCAGAGAGTATTGCGATCGACTCTTAAAGGGTGATGGAACGGTTTACTCGGTTGTGAAGAACTTCACGGAAGTCAGTAAGTCTTTAGCGGGCCTGAAGATCCAGTTCGCTTCGACTCGAGAGGCGCTTCAACGATCCCTTCTTGATCGTTGTGTCGATCTCAGTGAAGTGGGAGTCGTGGACTCTTTCAAGAAATTGCTGGGACTGAGAGTGAATCAGAGAAGCGCGGATGTCAGAATCGTGGGCGAAACCCGTCAAGATGTTGAGTCGGATCAAAAGATTGAGCTTCTCTTTGATGTTCAAAAGACGATCGACTGAATCAGGGAGAGAGAAGCTCATGATGTCAAAATTTGTGAGGATCAGGTGTTTTGTGTGCCTTGTTCTGTTGACGTCGCTCAGTGGCTGCAGCGGAAACGGCGATGGTCCGATCGTCTCAGCGAAGCAGGATGAGGCGAAGAGAGGCGCTCGAGTCGGAGCAGGACTTTCGATCGAGGAAGCTCAACGAATCGCAGCGACCGATGGCGAAAGTATTCAGGAGGTGCTGGGAGCGCTGGCCCGGCTCGTTGAGTCGAGAGAGGCGGCAGGCGAGGATGTTCAGGAAAACGAGCTTGCTGACATACTTGATCGGAAAGTGAATCTTTATTGCGACGCAAATACGTGCAGAGTGAAAGGGGAATAAGGTATGAAATACTTAGTTGGTCTTATGATGTTCGGAGTCTGCGCGGCGCAGGCAGCTCCGGTGGTGAACTCCAATGCGCCGGGGGCTGTAAAAAGCACGGTCTATCGCGACAGCGTGGATCCGGATCTCTACTATCTTGCACCGACATCAATGCAGATCGAGCATGATAGCAACGGCGCTCCACTTTTCAGTTATATCGAACGGGGCGGGTTTTTCTCCAATCATGCGATCGTTCAAGCCGTGTTAGCTCCGAAATATGATGACGCTGAGCTAGTGGCGGTACAAAAACGGATTTTAGGTGTGAACCCCAGGGCAAGATTCACGGCAGTTCCTTTTGTCGAGTCGAAAATGGTTTTGGGAACGACCTTGGATTCGTTCATCGTGGCATCAGACTGCGGCCACGAGGCTGGCGTTGTAGGTCAGCAGCAGGTTTGCTCTTTTGAGCTGAACGACCAGGGAAGAAGAGTACTTCGCGATTCGTTCAAGAAAATGATCACGATTTCGCTCAATCTTCAGTATTCGGTTGATGGAGTGATAGCGGATGGCAAAGGAAATTATAGCAAAGAAGTGGCTCGCTTCAGTATTGCGGCATACTTTGGGGGTGAGGAGCTTTCTCGTTATCCACAGCTCTTTCGCGATGCAAGGGGCGGTATCGTCGGAATGAACGATTCGGAGTGACTCAACTCGGATTGAGAGCTTTCTTTCCGGGCATGGTCGATGCAAAAGTCGAGCTTAAATCGCGATCATTTGCATCGACCTGCTCATGAAAGAAAAAATAGAGGCCCCGGGCGACTGGCTTAAGGCAATCCATACGATCTTTGCCGAGGATAACGGTGGCGAAGATAAAAGGAGAAGGATTCTTGTTCTGGGAGAATCGGATCGGGGCAAAAGCAGTTTTTGCGCGCTTTTGACAAGAGAGTTGTTTGAGCGCGGTCAGAGTGTCGGCTACTTAGATGCGGACATCGGACAAAAAGACATCGGGCCTCCTGCTACGATCTCTCTCGGATTGTTTGGTCAGGGCAGAGGTTTAGGAAGAGCCGACTTGATAGGAATGTATTTCGTAGGCGCAATCAGTCCCTTTGTCCGGATTGGATTATCGCGATTGAAGTGGGAGGGGAGCTCGAGCATGTGCTGAACGAGCATCGGCATCTCAACATCATCCGGCTCGAGCCAGCGCCGATGGCGCGTAGCAAATCCATGGAGATACGAGCTGAGGCAAGAAAGCGCGCCTTGGCGGAATATTTTCAGGATGCGCGAGAGGTGGGAGTCAGAACTCAAGATCTGATCCTGCAGCGCCGAGATCGTCGAGATCATGGCGAGATGTTAAATCGCCTCTGTGGAGTCATTGACTCCCAAGGGATCTGCCAAGGGCTTGCGGTGATTGAATCGGTATCGCGAAAGTGGATGGGGCTTTCGACCCCCGTCCCAGCCGAAAAAATGAGGCTTCTCCAGCTGGGGGACCTCTGGGTGTCGTCGATCGCCGACACCCGGGAGTGGGCTATTCTCAACAGTCCGGATTTTGGACCTCGCTAAGTCCGCGAAAACACATGCGCCTTGAGGCGGCTCATTCCTTGCTCTACGGGCCGGCACATTCTGAGGAGTATGTATGAAAACCGTAAAATCGAATTGGCAATCTACCTATATGTTAGGCCTTATGGCCTTCAGCGGGCTGACAACCGCTTTAATTTTTTCGGGCTGTGGCAGCCCTGGCTCGAACGCTACTGCTGAGAATTCAGCGGGTTCACGACTGCAAAGTCCCGCTCCGATCGAGCGTGACAGCAATGGATGGAGTGTCAGCTCAGTCCGCGCGACCGACGATTCGGTTCGTCTGAAAAAATCGGAAATGCCGCAAGATCAGGTCGAAACGATGAGAAGAGAATATCGACAGACCGATCTGATCGCGATTCCAGTTTCGCCCAAGTACAATGTCTCGCTCTTTCAAATTAAAAACGTCTCGGAGTGGGAAAATACCGTATTTATCGCGCCTAAGCTCTTTGCTTATGGTAGCGCGGAAAAAGGACGAATCGCTCCTGAGCGCAATCCGGACGGAACGGTCACTTTGTCCTTTCCAGTGGTTTTGACGGATGCCGCGGATGCGAACGTGACCTCGCCGAGTGCTTCAGAGAAAATCAATCTTCCGGACACGATTGCGATTCATCAGTTTGATGAGCTCAGGACGGAAATCTATCGACGCTATTCTTCTTCACTCGCTCCTTTGCCGGGCTGTCCAAAGCAAATCATCGTGAAAGTGAATGATGCCGAGTACGATGCGACTCCGCGCGATTTGGCCAAGGGAGACTACTGTCAGATGAATACGCCTTTTACGGCGAGCATTCGTGTGCCCGAGGAGAAGGCTCGATTTATTCTCCAAAAGGCTTTGTACGCTAATGCCGTGGACATTCGCGCGGTTTATGAGACACGCGTTGCTTTCACGGTCAGTCGCTTCAATCTCGAGTTCGATAGGTCGAAGCTTTTCCGCGAGATCGAGTCCGAGCTCAGTATCGATGCGGGACCGTGGGCGGATGCGGATGTTCATGCCAAGGTGACGAACGCGGTTCGCAGACAGGCGATGAAAGTTCAGGTTCAAGGCGATATGAATTCGCATTTGGAAGGCATTGTCTCGCAAGCGGTCGGTTTGTTCTTCGAGCGCTTTTCGCCTGATCCAAGGTCAGGCTTGAAAAGTTGCGGCGATGCTCTGGTTTGCTTGCGATTAAACTATAACTATTCAAAAGAAGAGCAAAGCTTGAGTGTCGGTTGGCAGCAATCCACCAGCGCACAGACGGGGCAGAATTACATCACTTGGACCAAGCTCAAGGCGCTGACGGATAAAGTCGTCGATATTGGCGCCAAGGCGGAGCGTCCCCCGCTAAAAAACGATGGAAGCAGCATTGAAACGGGCCTCACGGTGGTTTCGGGAGATTTGCTTGAGATCACGCCTTCGTTTCTGATTCGTGAATTGCGGGAGTTTGATCAGATCAAGACTTCACGGGCTTCTCACTCGGTTTGCGTGGCGAGTGACGGTGATCGCTGCACCCGGACCGAAGACCATTGGACTGAGACATCTACCTATAGTTATTCGGCACCTCAGTACAAAGCGATGAACGAGCCCATTGGTCAGCTTCAGCAGATTTTTGATGGCCTGGTTCTTAAATTCACCTGGCGCAATGATCGGGACGGGGCTCTGGTCGAAAAGTCGTGTCCGTTGAACATCTTCGAGCGCGACGGAGACGGAAAGAGTCTGACGGTTCGCCTGGAGAATCATCCGACCTGCCAGATTTTCACGGCAGATATGAAGTCCAAGCCCATGCTTCATCTGGTGAATGGAATTCAATTCCCTGTGAAATATAGGAGCGGGCAGGAGGTTCGTCTTTGGAATGGGCAGGTGATTCAGTCGCCAGAGGTGCGGACTTATAGTCCTCAGGTCGAGTTCGCGGGGACGGTTGCCATCAAGGGCTATGACATCGGGTCGGCATTTTCAGGGGGGACTCGATTGAACTAAGGCCCTTGGATCGCCCGACTTGACTCAGGGGGTTAAGTCGGGCGTTTTTTATCTGGAATTCTCTATTGAAAGAACGGCCATTCAGCGGTATCAACTCTAACCTCATCTCTTTATTTCTTTAGATACGGCTGGGTAGCTCAGATGGTTAGAGCGGCGGATTCATAACCCGCAGGTCGGCGGTTCGATCCCGCCCTCAGCCACCATTTTTAATTCTTCGGTTCTTCGGTTCTTCGGTTCTTCGGTTCTGGTTCTTCTCACTTCAAGGTGGGTTGCGTTCTAAATTTCTTCGTAATTGTTTTATCCACGCAGAATGCAGTGACAACGAAAAGTGCGGCGGCTGCCGCGAGTGCCGAGGTATTCCAGGTAGTGTTCACGCTCAAGTATCCGCATAAATAACTGATGGGCAGCGCGATCACTTGAATGGTCGTAAGCCAACCGCCAATGACAAGCGTGCGAAAACGAACCGAGGATGTCTTTGCAACGTAAGCGAGGGCCAATGGAGTGACGAAGAGCTCTGTCACTTCAAATAGAATGGATGGCAAGAGAGTGAGATTTAAAAAGGTTTGATTCGCCACACTACTCTTGGCCGACATGACCCCGTAGATAGCGACGGTCGCCACAAGCCCGAGCAGGCTTCCAATAAAAAACCGTTGGGTGATGGAGACTGTTCGGTGGATAGCCTGTCGAGACCAATAAACTGCGAGGAAAATAGCACTAGCGATTCCCACGGCGGTTGGAACTAAAGCCTGGAGGCCGGTCATTCCATCCGTCAGTGTTTCTATTTTCAAGCCGAAGATCCCTTTTAACAGCTCGTACGGAAACACAATTGCTACGAGGATCACTAAGATCGAATTGAAGTTCTTTAGCATTTTGTCGTCAGTCTGATTTGCCAACGGCAAATTTTTGATCACGACCAAACCAGCGCTGATCGCTAAGGCTGAGATGAGAAATCCGCTTCCGGCCAGAACTTCTTGGTCCAAGGTTCCTGCGACGAGAGGGGCGAAAAAGGCACTCAGGTTCGCTGCGACAGTCAGCAAAAGAAATCCGGCTCCAAGATCATACGAGGTTTTGTTCTCGTAGAGATGGCTAACCTGAGCGTAGAGAGTGGGTCGAAACAGGACTTCGCCCAGCGCAAACACGATCAGGCCGATATAAAGGAGCGCAATGGATTTGATCATGACCGATAAGCCCAAGAGGGCCGCGCCGGCCATGATCATTCCGCAGATGATCCGTAAGGGCTGATGCTTGCGGAGAAAGACATCGACGATTGCTCCGCC
This sequence comes from uncultured Bacteriovoracaceae bacterium, assembly GCA_964496965.1. Classification (GTDB taxonomy): domain Bacteria; phylum Bdellovibrionota; class UBA1018; order UBA1018; family UBA1018; genus CAZCBS01. Next base: position 3,875 of record CAZCBS010000010.1, on the reverse strand, counting down.
GATCACCGGCAAAAACAAGATAAGGCCTGTCATGTAAACATAGATCTGACCGGCTTGTTCTTGGGAAAGTTGAAAAGTTTTTAGCAACGACAAGATCAAAAGACTCCGCACGCTATAGTACGAAAATCTCTCGAGTAAGTAGGCCGACGCAAAGCGATTGTATGACGGGGGTTGTCTCATGTCATACAGTCTGAATCTGATTGAATCGCCTGTCTAGAAATCAAAAAGCAGAGAGTTTTCCCGCCCTAGGTCCTTGTAAATAAAAAAGGCGATCCCTCAGAAAAGAGTGATCGCCTCTTCAGTCTATAAAACGAGATCTCGTCTTACATTCCGCAAGAAACTTGAACAACATCCCAAAGGCCTTCAGCAGTGAGGCCCGTGCAACGAACGCCGACGGCCGGAGAAGCTTCCCCGGTGCAAGCAGCGTCCCGATCCGAGTCTGCACACTTGTTCCAACTGACCCGGAACCACCCAGAAACTGAAGGACCCGATGGGCCCCGGCAAAAAACTGGGCAAGACGCAACGGCTTGGCAATAGGACATGCTGGAGCCAGCGAATGCAGAAGAGGAAAAAGAAAGAGCCAATAAAACGGAGAAAATGAATTTTTGCATAGCGTGGTGACTATATGACGAAAAGAATCATTGCAAGTATTATCGTAGCGCACTGCATAAAAACTTAAATTTGATCATGTTTTTAAGTTTTCTTCGTAGGGGCAGCGCCGTTTTTGCTTGTTCAATTTCTCTCATAAAAGCGAGTCGAGTGCTAAACTGCTCACATATGCGAAACGTTCTCGCCTGTATCATCGCTAGTTTTGTCTTGTTTTCTACTTCCGGCGAAAAAACAGTCTTTGCCTCGGCAGGCTGTGAAGATCTCCTCAATGCTGATAGTCCTTCTTGCTACGGCACGGCACCCCAGTATTGCCAAGATTCGAACAATGGAGACAAGCTCGCTTGTGCGGGATCAAAACCGCCCTATTGCAAAAGTGACCTCTATTCGACGAAACGAAGCTGCTTTGGCAGCCATCCGAGCTACTGTGAAAGCGCAAACTACTCGACTTCGGGTTCTTGTTTCGCAACAGGACCTTCTTATTGCTCCAATGCGAACTATCAAGATGCACCGTCGTGCGTAGCCACCGTGCCGAAGTATTGTGCAGATCCGAACCATGCGCAAGCCAAGGCTTGCATTGGCTCGAAGGCGGATTATTGCGGCAACGCACTTTACAGCGGATTGATCGCTTGTGTCGCGGAAAAGCTGCTGAGCTCCAGTCAAATCCGATCAATCGCGCTTAAATTAAATACAACGAATTTATCGATTATTCTTCGGGATACCGATTACTGTAAAAGTTATCCGGAAAAATCGGGTTGCCAGTAGCCTCTCTTGCCGGCCTGTGATCTCACATCACATCACATCACATTGCATGCCTTAGAATTTCTCTGAAGATTCTATTTTTCGCACTCCTATCGCTCAGCTCGTTCAAACGCGTTTCCGTCATGAGATCGAGAAGATTCTCACGCGTTGCAAGAAGGAAATTAAGCTCCGGGCTGTACTTGATTAAGCCATGATTCATTTCCTCTGCGCTCGGAATTGGCTCGGATTGCTTAGCGAAGTGAGCAATAATCCAAGATGAACCGTCCGGCATCTTCCCTTTCGTGAAGTTCCACGAACTTGCCAAAGAAGACTTAAGGGATGCGATAATGACATCGAGGTCTTGATCGGAAGAACGAGGAAGAGTCGTCACATAGTTATATGAGATCGTCCCAAGTGTCTTATTTTTCAAGTCTCGGTAGAGAGAGAACTTCAACACATTAGACCGAACCTGCTGATCGCTATTCAGCAAGCAGAAGAGAGAATCAACCGTTTTGCTGCAATCAATCTTGCTATCGTCAGCGGGGCTCAAAGCCTGGACATTGAACTGTCCCGATCCGATCACCGATAGTCCCGATAAGAGCGATTGCTGAGCTATGTTGATGTTCACGATCTGCATCAGATTTCCTAACCACTCACGGTAAGAACTATCGGATTGCATCATTCTTTCTAATACCTCGATATTCGAAGAACCCGAGTCATCCGTTGATTCTTTATAGCGCTCATACAGGCTTACCAAAGGCGAAACCTTCGTCACTAAATCGGCGTATTGGGAGACCAGAAGGGAATCCAGGAGCTCATCTTTTCCTGCAAACTCTGTCCGGAGCATCTGCAGCGTCGCGTCCGCGGCCATATTAGACTTCAAAACATCCGTGCTTTTAGCGGCTAACGCCTTCGAGGCATCGAAGATGTTAGTCAGCGGATTGCTCGCTAGAATCGATAAATTGGGAGTTGTCGGCCCATTCAACAGTTGAATGATATTGACGTAAATCTTCCCGGCCGCGTTGTCGCTTCCCATTTCAGTGGTGTCCAGAAATTGCTTGCTCGCGTCAGTCTGAGGGTTGATCAGGGCAACGAATTTGTAACAGCCTTCGAGATATGGGCTGATTCGGCTAGAAAACAGTTCCTTTCTGAGTTGAAATCTAACCGCCGAAGACTTGTCATCTTGGCTGCCACGAGAGATTGCGGAGGACAGAGTGGCGCAATCTGTAGCTCCTGTCAGTTCTCGCTCTTGCCGCTGTTCCATTTTTGCAAGTTGCTGGACACCGTCTTCAATATTAATCAGTTCTTTATAGAGAGCTTGACTGCTGCTTGCGACTTGCCTT
>CAZCBS010000010.1:0-1175 GCA_964496965.1 uncultured Bacteriovoracaceae bacterium | reverse complement strand
GAGTTACCTCGCTCCCAGAGTGATAAAGGTGTCTAACTACCGATTCAAGACCGCTTCATCATAATGGTCGCCGATGCCTAAAGACGTGCCGAAGATCGATCCGACTGCGGAAATGATATTGGAAGGAGTGGGAGAAATAAAAGCAGCTAACGCTTTCTCTCCTGTTTGAGCGATTTGGATTCCCTTGTTCGCAGCAGCGATGACTTTTGGATCAACGCCGAGCTTCGCAGCGATCTCAACAAGGTCCTGAACATCTTCAGCGTATTCTTTCACTTTTGTATCAATATTTGCAGCCTTATTTTGCAGTTTTTTGACATCATCCAGATTGATGAATTTGCTTAGGTCGAGCTTAACGTTTCCGTTTTTTGAAAAATTAGTAAGTTCCTCGCTGATTTTCGCGAGCTTGGATGACCTGTTTTTAGCAAATCTATTTAAAGCACCACAGGCCTTAGCCAGCCTTCCGGCGTTCCATGAAACTTGCGAAGCACTGACATTAAGGGGCAATGAAGTCGTATCGCCGCTTTTTGAAATCTTCGCGGTCAATCCGTATTTCAAAATAGAATTTGCAAAATACGGCATCATGGCCTTCTTTTGCTCGTCGGAAGCACCGGATTTTGAGCCAACTTCATCGGCTATTCGAGCAGCCGCACGGAGCGCGTTGGTCTGCTCTGCATCTTTTATGATTTCATTCAGGCTTCCCAGCGTCTTCGGACTTTGCTCACTTGCGCCAGGAAGGGTGGAGATGATTGCGTCCGCGCTCTTTTGCGCTTCGGCGTCGATTGCCTTGAAAATAATTTCGCCCTGTCTGAGTTGTTCATCCCGTAGTCCTTTCGTACTGAAAAGGCTTTGTCGGAGATTATCGGTTCGGAGCAAATCGATAGCCTTAGAGTCAGAAACTAACTTGAAGTTGTATGCATCGGAGACTGGGATCCCAATGCCATTTTCCGCTGCGATCTCGGATCGCAAGCGGGCAACGACGCTACTGAACTTGGCCATATTGTGCGTTGAATAGAAATCTTCTTGGAGGCCATCTTTTGAAATTCCGTAATAAGTGGAGACTGCAGCGACAGCGTCTTCCCGATGCAGTTGATACTGATTAGCCAGCATGGAGATGTACGCCGAAATCAATTTGGATTTTGCTTCCATTGGCAGGTTTGAATGATCCACGAAATCCT
>CAZCBS010000009.1:4880-27754 GCA_964496965.1 uncultured Bacteriovoracaceae bacterium | reverse complement strand
GATATGAATCGATTGCGTGTAAAAGAGCTGAAGCCGCTTCGCCTCCTCAGGAGTAAGGTCATAATAGAGCTAAATCTGAGAATTGAGGTATCTGCTTGCCGCCTTGACCGACACGCCAGTGGCCAAATTTTTCAGAGTCATTGCGATCGCGCCTTGAAAACGTGACAGAGTGATTGAGTAGTCTCTCAAGTCTGTGGGCAGAACAACAGCTGGCTTTAGGTCGCTATTGATCTTGTCTGGTCGAACCGCCACGCCAAAACCGGTGTAATTCGAAATTTTCGGATATTCACAAAGAACCATGGCTCGATAAGCAACGCCGTTTTCGGGTGTTGGCTTGACCATAAGCTTCGGCACCTCGCCATCCGAGATAAACTCGACGATTTGGTTTGAAATCTCGTAATGCGAATCATCTTGGTTCGGTTTTTCTACGCCCGCAATTCCCGCATATTCGTGATGAATCAAAACGTATTGCTCAGCAGTGCTTGCAGCCAGAAACTTTCTATAATCGCAAATAATCTGATCGCCATCTGGACGCTTCTCGAATCTACAAGTCTTAGGCGTTCCATTGATCGCCACCGGATAGCCTGGATCGTTAGGCGCAACACATCTGACGCCAGTCTTTTCAATTTTTTCGAGCATCAAAAGCGCGTATCGCTCGGAGGAAAGGAAAACTGGCAAATCTAAAGTACTTGCCCCACCTTGATGGATCCAAAGTCGTAGATCATCTCGAACAAGCTTAAAACGGCTCTCGCAAGGATCGCCTCCGCCACGCACGCTCGTACCTTCGGCCGCGGCATTCGCGTTTGTCGCGATAAAAATCAATGCGAGAATGATAGATATTTGATTCAGAACCGACATGACTTAGGACCTTTCCTTTGGACTTTTGGAAACAAGGTTAAAGAAATGAACCGATAGAGCTCCCACTCGGTCTTTGACTTTCGATTTTTCGGCAAATTTCATCACTCCGGATGAGAATTCGCGAGAGAGTCGCTCGATTTCCGGCATATACTTAGAATCGAAAGCAACGATATCCGTCGCGCTCATTCTCTCTTGAGGGCCTTGGCTATTGAGACTCTCAATCGCCTTCTCTAGAACCTGCTGATGATGAAGCTTGAACGCCTCATTGGGCAGACTCGTTTGAGTGAGAACATAACTATGAGCTTTTTTATAGCGTCCTTGACGGTCTTTCTCGATCAGCTCAAGGCGCTTGAGTCTCTCGATCGCAAGCTCAACCTCGACTTTCGTGACGCCCAGCTTTTTCGAGATCATCCCGGCATCGAGTCGAAAATCGGGTAAATAAGTAAGTTCCAAAATCGCGAAATGATACCAATCAGAAATCGCTTTAAAAAGATCCACGGAGAGGTCAAATGACTCTCTACGCGGGTTAAGAGCTTTCAGGCGCCTTGCCAATTCTTCGCGAAAGACAGGATCTTCTTCTTGCTCATATTGGACCATAAGACAAAAGTACTGGCTTTCAGCCTCGGTCATATTGAGCTTGATCGCAATTTTGAAAGCGGCCTCGACGGAGAGCGATTTTTTTCCATTCATGACTTCAGAGAGGAAGGAGTTAGAAAAACCCACTTTCTCGGAGAACGCCCGTAGGGAATAGCTCGGGCTGTCTTTGGCTTTCTCCGCCAAAACACCCTTCAGAAAATCTCGATAGCTATGAATCTCGAAAAGCATAAAGCCGTCATATATCGGCTCGTGCGTTAGCTGTCCATACATGAGAGAAAATGAGTGCTCGCTGAAGAGAGCAGACCGGATCATTGAACAGCCATCCCTGGCTGATCCAAATAGAAAACAAACGCTTACCGTCCACTCGCGTTCACAGGCACGCAGTTAGATACTTCGCGGCCATTGGAAATCATGGCGGATACAGCGCGGCCATCTAATGTTTCTAAGACGACAATCACATAGTCACCCGCATCATAAAGGGCTTTGTTGCCGTGCTGAAGTGCGCCTCGAGAAATGAACTTTGCCGGAATATAGGTCGATGACTGAGCCGATGGAGCCAACAAAGCGGAAATCTCCAAAAACGGATTTCCTTTTGAGTCCATGACGAGCGCAGGAGTTCCAGCTCCTCCGACTACGCGACCTGCAATCGCAAAATGCGAGCAAGTCATGACTTTAGTGTATTCTCCCACTCCACGGCCTTCCTGTGCGGCATTGGCCGTTGGCACCATTGATGAAGTCAGACTGAGCATTGTTAATACCAGAATCCAGGTTCTCATTTTATTTCTCCTTGTTACGTATAGCCCGCGCATTGCGAGCGGTTTTCTCAGATTCGCGACATGCGAGCTGAGATCTTGTGAGCGGAAAAAGCGAGATCGAAAGTTGATAAACTGAATCTCGTTTTCCTGGTCGCTGCAAAAGAGCTGAAAGTTCTCGTCGAAACTGAGTAATGCGCTCTCTTGCTTCAGCAAGTCTTTCGTGCGGAATTGCTAACGTCACTGAAGTTTGATCTCGCTCCTCGGCGGGAATCTCTTCAAGCGCCTGCATCGCAAGGTTAAGAATTTGGCCCTGGTGTTTCTTTTGTGCTCCGTTGGGATTGAAGCAGTCCGCATTGCTATAATTGGATACCGCGCCTGGATTGACTGATCCTGTCTTGGCATCGCGAACCAAAAGTCCCAAACGAATCAAACGATCTAAAGCATCGCGCGCTTCAGCTTGTGTGATTCCCAAACATCGCGCAATCCATGTGGGTGAAGCATCAAAACTCTCCACGGTGATCAGTTCAAGAATCGCGTAGTGATACCAATCCGAAATCACTTCAAAGAGATCCAGCTCAAGTGGCTGAAACTCGATGTCACCGTACTTTGAAGAAGGGAGCATCGCTCGGAAGGACTCAAACTGAACAGGCGAGAACTCGAGACGCTCCGCGAGTTTGTTCAAAACCTTCTTCGTCACGGGACGCTTTCCTTGAAGAAGCTTGGACAGAAAGGAAGAACTCATGTCCAAAGACTTTGCAAAGGCCCGCAGCGAATACTTTGGATTTCGTTTACATCGTCTGGCGAGTTCTGAGGCTAAGTAAGATTGAATCGTTTGCGTCTTCACGGAGAAGGCTTATACGCTCAAGATTTTTGCCCCGCAATAATTTAGGAAACAATGTGCGTCCAAGATTTTGGACGCAGATCAATATTGCCGATTTGATTTGCCGGTTTGATTTGGAGCACTGAGGATTAAAGATCCATCCAGCTATCACCCGAGGCCGAATTCACCCGCAAAGGAACATCCAGCTTCATAGCCGATTCCATCACCTCGGTGATCAGCTTCTTCGCCGCTTCGACTTCATCGGGTGGACAATCGAGCACCACTTCGTCATGCACTTGAATGATGAGCTTGGAAGCCATTTTTCGGCGGATCAGCTCGTGATCGATTTCGGTCATCGCGATCTTCATCAAATCGGCGGCGGTGCCTTGGATCGGAGTGTTCATCGCCATGCGCTCGGCATTGGCTCGAATCGCGGCGTTTCTTGCGCCGATGTCCGGGAGATAACGTTTGCGGCCCATCAGCGTGCAAACATATCCTCTGTCGCGCGCCTCTTCGATCTGGCCATCCAGAAATTTTTTAACCGCGGCGTAGCGCTCAAAATAACGATGGATAATATCGGCAGCTTCCTTGCGCGGGATCTTCAGCTCTTGCGAAAGCCCGAACGCCGTCTTTCCGTACATCAGACCAAAGTTAATCGCCTTGGCGATGTTTCGCTGACGATCGCTCACCTGCTCAGGCGCCACGCGAAAAATTTCGCTCGCAGTCCGACGATGCACATCCTCGTCCTTGCGGAACGAATTGACGAGCTCCGGATCACCACTCATATGCGCCAAAAGCCTGAGCTCGATCTGACTATAGTCAGCCGAAACCAGCTTGTTTCCATGACTCGGAACAAACGCATGTCGAATCTTTAGGCCACGCACGCTTCGAATCGGAATGTTCTGAAGATTAGGATCCGAGCTCGAAAGCCGGCCAGTCGCAGCGACTGTTTGATGAAAGCTCGCGTGAATCTTTCCCGTCTTCACATCGCGCATCAGCGGGAGCGGGTCGACATACGTCCCCTTGAGCTTGGAAATCTCGCGATACTCGAGAAGAATTCTCGGCACTTCATGATACTCGGCAAGCACTCCCAAAACCTGGGCATCCGTCGAATAACCGGTTTTGGTTTTGCCTTGAACAGGAAGCTTGAGCTCTTCAAACAAAAGCTGCCCAAGCTGCTTGGGCGAATTCAGATTGATGGGCCCCTTGGTGTAGGCCGAGATCTTTTTCTCAATCGCATGAAGCTCGGTTTCAAATTCTTTGGAAAGCGCCTTCAGATAATCCACATCGATGCATACGCCCTCGCTTTCCATTCGAGACAGAACATCCACGAGCGGAAGATCGACGCGAGCGAAAACTTCCATCAGCTTTTCCTCGCGAAGCCGCGGCTCGAGCTGCTCCCAAAGCTTGACGGCAACCCAGGCGTCTTCGGCCGAGTAGCGCGTCGCTTGATCGATTGGCACTTGATCAAAGCCGAGCTGATCCTTGCCTTTTCCGCAGACCTGCTCGTAAGTCGTGACTGTGTAATTGAGATAATGAGCGGAAAGCGTCTCAAGATTATGCCGACCTTCGGGGTCCAGCACATAGGCCGCAACCATTGTATCCGCACCGATGCCGTCCGGGTTCACGCCCATCTGCCTGAGCACGGACCAGTCGTATTTTAGATTTTGACCGATCTTTTTGTAGCGTGGGTCTTCAAGATACGGCTTCAGCTTTTCGAGCACGTACTGAGGATCCAGCTGCGGAACTTCCGTTCCCCGATGACCGACCGGAATATAAGTCGAATAGCTGGGATCCACGCAAATCGCGATCCCGACCAGCTCCGCTTGCCTTGGATTGAGCGAAGTGGTTTCGATATCAAAGCCAAACGCTTTCTTTTTTTCGACTTCTAGTAGAAGCGTTTCAAAAGTTTCCTTTTGATTTGTGTCCTTGAACTGTGACGGATCGATTACCGGTGTCGGTCGAGGATTTGGAGCCTGTTCTTCAAAAAAAGGTGCCGCACCCTCTGCATTTTCTAGTTCGGCAGGCATCGAAGGAGCATGAGAGTCATCATGCTGAGGCGCCGAGAGATAAGATTTATTCTCGGCGGTCCAACGATTTAAAAGAGTGTGAAAGTCGAGATCTCCCAGAAGCTTCGCGCAAGCCTCCGTGATGTGGAAATGATATTTGAGTTTTTCGGGCGCGACTTCGATCGTCAGCTCTTCATGCACGGTTGCAAGCTCGGCGGATAGCCTTGCGTCTTCCTCATGCTTGACGAGGACTTCGCCTTTTTTGCCGGAGATCTTGCCTCCTGCGGCCGCTTGCAAAACCCCTTCAAGAGTTTGGTGCGCCTTCAAAAGATCCACGGCGCTTTTGGGACCAATGCTCGGCACGCCGGGAATATTATCGGAGCTGTCGCCTACCAGAGCCAGATAGTCGCGAATCTGATCGGGTCGGACGCCAAACTTCTCTTCGACCTCAGGAGGACCGTAGATCACGTTTTTCATCGTGTCCCAGATCGAGACGCGATCGTTCACCAGCTGCATTAAATCTTTATCGCTGGAAACGATGACCGCTTTGTTCTGAGGCGAAAGCGCGCACCAACGGCGCGTCAGCGTGGCGATCAGATCATCGGCTTCCACGCCTGACTGGCGGTAGGAATGCATTTCAAACGTATGAATCAACTGCTCGATCCGGGCAAACTGCGGGATCAAATCATCCGGAGGGGCGCTGCGATTGGCTTTGTATTCGGGGTAAATTTCTTTTCGGAACGACGGCTCTTTCGAGTCATACACAACGGCTAGATACTCAGGACGAGCGTCGTCAGCGAGACGCGAGAGCATTTGCGCGACGCCGTAGACGGCGTTGACGGGTTCTTTATGTTTCGTATGAAGCGGTCGAATCGCGTAGTAAGCGCGAAAAATAAAAGAGCTGATATCGATCAAGTACAAGGTGTGCGCAGGATCAGCCAGCCGGCCAGCCCGCTCATGAGGAGTTGCGGTGAGAGACATTCCGTACGTCTATCACTTCTGTGTCTCCCATAACATCCCCTAATCGCTGCCCCGTTTCGACGCTGAGCATGAGATAGATTTCCATGATCATTAAGGGAAGCCCAATCAAGATCAAAATAATCCAGCCCCAAACCGGAATGATCGCGAAAAAGGTCGCGACTCCGACGGGCGCATTTCGAAGCGCCGAGTCACGCCAGGAAGCAGGAGTCTGCGTGCCTTTCCGGACTACACGAAGCTTCATCAGCTTTTTTCCGATGCTTTGGCCCGAAAATGGCCCTTTTTGGATTCCATCTCCGAAAAGGCTGTAAGCAAAGCCCAGGAGTGGCCCCAGTGGATAGGGCAATACAGCACTGATGAAGACGACTAAAAACAAGTCGATCATCTTTGCTGCGACGCGGCTAAGAACATTCACCTGAAGGGCTATCCACATACTTGTTCCTGAAACGTTTCTGATCTAAGTTTACTGTCAAAATCGGTACGCGACAAACTTAAAGACAAAATAGGAGCTCATAACCATGGCTAACCCCAATACTTTGACAGCAACGGACTCGAACTTCGACTCGGACGTCATGAAGAGCTCCCAGCTCGCCCTGGTGGATTTTTGGGCGGAATGGTGCGGCCCTTGCCGCATGCTTGGCCCAACGATTGACCAGATTGCCGGCGAGTACCAAGGCAAGATGAAGGTCTATAAAATGAACGTCGACGAGAACCCAAACACTCCGTCGCGCTTCCATATTCGCGGCATTCCGACCGTCATTCTCTTCAAGAATGGCCAATTGGTGGACCAATTGGTTGGAAATCAGCCAAAGGACGTGATCCTTCAGGCGATCCAGAAACATCTTTAAGTTTAGTCCGGTGGATTGTTTGAGAAAAATTTGACCGCCTAGCCGAATCCGGTATCCTATTTAAGAATAGAGTTTCACGGAGGAACGGATCTATGAACGGCATGGCCAATGGAGTGGCGACTGCAGCCCAATCCACCGGATTTTTGGATAATATTACCCACATGATGAAAGAGGGCGATCTCTTCGTCATCTTGATCGCTGTAGCCTTGGTTTTGGCAATCGCATTTATGCTGGAGCGATTCGTCAGGCTTTTCTTTCATTACAATGTCGACGGACCTTCCTTCATGTTCGAAGTCCAGAAATACATTCTGGCCAACGATATCGACGGCGCGATCCGCCTCTGCAACGGCGCTGGCCGCGCGGCTCTGCCGAAAGTCATTAAAGCAGGCCTTCAGCGCGCATCCCGCACCGAAGACCAGATTCAGAACGCGATCGACGCCGCAAGCCTCGAAGTGATTCCTAAGCTGGAAAGACGCCTTTCTTATCTCGCACTGATCGCGAACATCGCGACCCTTCTCGGACTGCTCGGAACGATCAGCGGTCTGATCCAAGCTTTCGCCGCGATCTCGGCAGCAGATCCTGCTCAACGCTCGGCACTGCTCTCAGCGGGCATTTCTTCCGCGATGAATGCGACGGCTTTCGGTCTGATCACCGCGATTTTCGCGATGGTCACCCATAGCATCCTGACCAATCGCTCGAACAAGATTCTTGAAGAGATCGACGAGTTTGGCGTGAAGCTTCTCGACCTTCTCTCGGCACGCAAGTATCGCCAGGCAAGCGGCCAGAAAGCCGACTAAATGCTGAAGCGCCCTACTTCGCGCAGCAAAAGGGATCAAAAGCAGATCGAGCTGAACCTGGTTCCGATTCTGGACACCATGGTGACGCTGATCGGGTTCCTGCTTTTTACGACCTCGTTTCTGTCGCTCGTCAGCATTGAGTCTCCATTCCCCATGGCTTCGCCCAAAGAAGTGGTCGAGAAGATCAAGGAAAAGCCTCTGCAGCTGACCCTTACTCTTCGCGACAACGAGGCTGAGCTCTGGAGCCCGTTCGAAAAGATCCAGAGCCTGCATATTCCGAACGTCGGACCAGGAAATCCGGATATCGGGAAAATCCATGAGGCGCTCATCGGCATCAAACAAAAGTTCATGGAAGAAACCAAGCTGGTCATCGTCCCTGGCTCGGCAACGACCTACGACGTGCTGATTTCGGTGATGGATAACGTGCGCGCGGTCGAAGCGACCGACTCGCCGATTTATCGCAAGACCGCCTCGGGCAGCGAAGAAGTCATCAAAACCCTTTTCCCTGAAGTCATCTTCGGGAATCTTCTTGAGAACAACAACGACCAGGGAGCGCACTGATGCCTGCTCGGAGATCCATCAAAAATCGACGCGGACGCCGCAGACTGCACTCAGGATTTGAGCTTCAGCTCACCAGCATGATGGACGTCCTCGTCATCATCGTCGTCTTCTTGCTCAAAAGCTATTCGGCCTCGCTCAACAATTTCAGCAGCGTGCCTGGAATCAAGCTTCCGATCTCCAAGTCCCAAGACAATCCTCTCGAAAGCCTGGCCGTCATCATCACTCCCGAAGCGATGACTTTCGAGAACGAGCGCATCCTGGATTTTGTCCAGACCGCCGCAGCTGCGGGCAGCTCGGATACTGGCTATGCGTTCAAGTCGAACGACCTGGACGAAGGCAATCGCCGCATCGTCCCTCTTTACGATGCTTTGACAAAGGCTCGTGAAAAAGCCGAGCTTCTTCGCTCGAAGTCCAAAGCCCGCGACGAACAGGGCAAGCCCCTGCCGTTCGAAGGCGTGCTCGCGATTCAAGCCGATAAGCGCGTTCAGTACGATACGATTCGAAAGATCATGTATACGGCCGCGGCCGCAGGATACAAAACCTTTCGCTTCCTCGCGATGAAGAAAGAAACCTGATTCGATTCTCTAGTCGCGACCGTGAACCGCGCGCTCGATCGCATTCGTGAGCGCTGACATCGAGAACGGTTTTTCGAGAAAATCGAATACCCCGTACTCAGAAGCCGCTTTGATTTTTTCCTTATCGCTATAGGCGGACAAAATGATGACTGGGAGATTGATCTGGCGCCGTCGAAGAGTCGCTAGTAGCTCGATTCCGTTCATTCCGGGCATTTGAATATCGCTGAGCACGAGATGAAACAAGTCTCCCTCAATCTTGCGCAGAGCCGTGGTCGCATCGCTCACGCCGTGAGCTTCGAAACCGAGATCAGATAAGGTCTCCATCAGCACTTGCCGGAGATCGTCCTCATCTTCAACGATCAAGATTTTGTGCATCTGACTCGCTCTTTCGCAAAGATTACTTGTTTCCGATTGCGTTGAATTTGAACGGATAAGCCACTTGAACCACGCCGGCTCCGCGCGGAATCGGAAACTCGATTCGCTTGATGACCCCGATGATGCAACTTTCGGTTCCTTCGATATTCAGGCTCGTGGACTCGATCGAAGCATGGGTCACGCGACCGGTTGATCCGATCACGAAGTTCGTGCCGACGCGACCTCCGCGAGCCGGATGATCCGCGTTGATTTCCTTTTCATAGCAACGACGGAACTCGTCTCGATGAGCAAGCATCGCGGCTTCGATCGCATCCGCATCGATGGCGCCCATAACAACGGCTTCCTCTGGCCCGCCCGAACGGATCGCCACGCGTGCTTTTCCGCCGATGATTCCGTTACCCGAGCCCGCGGCGCCTTTTCCGGTGCCGACCAATCCGCCGCCCGTGCCTTTTTTGCCCAATCCGCCCAAGGCCTCCGCGTCACCGCCACCGCCCGCGCCTTTTCCAGAAAGCGCGAGACCTCCGTTGCCTTCAGTCGTGAACCCACCGAAGCCTTTGAGCTTTTCGCCGCCTTTTCCGAGCTTTTCGGCGGTATTTCCTAGGATATCCTGGATTTTGCCTGTCGCGGCTTTCAGGATATCGACATTGCCGACATTCTCGACCTGACTGTTTCCGCCACCTTTGCCTTCGCCGCCGTTGGCCGAGGTTCTCACTGCCGTGTTTTGATGCTCCGTGCTCGCCGCGGATTTCTTGCTGCCGCGAGAGCCTTCCGCTCCTTGAGCGCGCGCGCCTTCGCCTTCTTTGGCCTCGCTTTGTCTTTGAGTGCTTCCACCCTTTTTCTGCGCTGTTTTCGCGGGATGCGTTGGCTGTTTCACCGGCTTTGGAGCGGCATTGAACTCGGTTGGAACCGTTTTCTGAACATGATCATGAGGAGTGATCGTAACCTGAACGGTCGGAAGCGGCGCAGGCTTTGGCGGCTGCGGCTTCGCCTGAGCCTCTTGCGCGGTCGCGTTCGAATCATTCGGTTCGGTCTGATAGTAAGTCACGGGCTTTGCCTGAAACTTCTCAGGCTGATAGAGAATTGTCGCCAAACGCTCCGGAATTTCCTCGGCATCGATCGGACGGGGCTTGTAAGTGCTGATCAATCCGCCGACCACCGCCGAGCTCAGGATCAAAGAAGTCGCCAAGACCTTCATGAAGAGAGGATCTCTCTCCATCACTCGGCTCATTTTGAGGCGAGGCGGCGCCGCCGTGAAGCTCAGGTAGAAATCGACGTCTCCCACGCTGACTTTCGCGAAGTCCTCCTCGGTCAAGGGAATCGACATCGCGCCCTGGCCCGAGCGATTCTCCGAACGAAGCTCGTCCAGTGACTTGAGCTTGCCCTTGCGCTGAAGCACGCCCCGCATCTGCGGTTCAATATGAAGCGTGTAATTACTGCCTTCGCGGGTCACGATCGAATGATCCTTGCCGGAAAGCAGCGGAGGAATCCCGAAATCGCTTCCGCGTCGGGTTCCGATCGTCACGGCCTTCTCTTTTACGAAGTGCTCGACATCCAGGATAGTCCCGTACCACGACATCACGACTTCTACGGCGCGCTTGGAAGCTGGCCGATAATCGAAGATCTGGGAGACATGCCTTTCGTCCTCGAGAAGGAGCGGGGAAAAATCCTCGTTGGGATCGAGAAAAAGCCTGCGGCCTTCGGTCTCGCGCGTTCTTTCGCGAAGCACGAGCTGCTCCAGATCATCGACCGTGAACTGAAGCTCCTGCTGCCCGACTCGAACGCGATCGCCCGCTTTCAAAGCCTGTGTGACGACTCGAGCGCCGTTGACAAAAACTCCGGAATCGCTCGCGAGATCGTAAATCGTCGCTGTCGCCGCGCCGGAGTCAAGCTCCAAGACCGCGTGAATCGGCGCAATCCCGTCTCCCGCCAAACGCACGTCAGCGCTGACGACGGATCCCAGAACGATTCGCTCTTTGTGAATGCGAAAAACCGGCTTGCTACCATCCTCTTGAGGAGTGACGGCAACCAAAGTGATCACTTTCTTGAGTCGCGATTCAGGTTGCGGCAGAGTCGAGGTTTCGTTTTGCCCGCGATTTTCTGGTGTTTCCATCGTGTGTCTTCCCTAACCTAATTACTGGCCTAATTACTGGCCTAATTACTTGCTCAAAACTGCGTCTCGAAGCATTTCGCGGTGAAAATTCTTTCGGCGCTGCACGAGCGAATCGAACTTCTCCTCAGTGCGGTGCTGAAAATAAAACTCGCCAGGATTTCGGACCTCGCCTTCGATCGCAAGTCCCTCAAAGTCGAGCTCTGTCTTTTTCGGATAGACGACCTTGGCGCCGCGCTTAGGCTCAGCCGCATGCGCTCCTCGCACTCCCCAGGCGATGCCCGCCGCAAAAGCGATCCCGCCGATCGCGCTGAGAATGGTTACAAAAACAAAGAGTCGCATCTTCATTTTTTCGCTCCCTTGCTCGAAGTGCAAACTTGCTTGAGCCTTTCAAAGGCATCGCGTTCAAAGCCCGTCATCGAATCGATCTTCAAATCCGAAAGCGCATCGAGGCACTCGGAGGCCTTCGCCGGCCCGACACGCGCAGCCCGATGATAGAGCAAGGCAAAGCTCGAATCGGAAGCGCCCAGAGCGCTTGCTTTCTGGAATGCCGAATTCGCTCCGTCGAGGTCACCCATTCCCTGAAGAGCGACAGCCAGTCCAAGCTGTGCTTCCAAAAGCGGATTTCTCACCAAAACCTGCTCAAAAAGAGGCTTGGCGCGCTCGAAAAGCCGGTAATAATTCAAAAGCAAAGCACGGTTCACTTTAGCTGCGACGAAGAACTCGTCTTCCTTCAGCGCTTTTTGAAACATCGCATGCGCCTCGGAGACGGTCATCGCGTCCTCTTGCCCGCCCGACGACATCAAAAGCACGACTGCGCGATTATTGAGTGCCGCCGTATTCTTGGGATTGAGCTGAAGAGCGCGATCGGAAGCCAAGCCCGAGAGCCGCGACTTATTCATTCCCAAAAGGAGATTCCCATAATCCACCCACGCGGACGAATCGGCCGGATTGCGAGTCAAGCGGTCTCGAGTTTTCTCGAGCGCTTTGCTGTCGCCTTCCGTGCCGCCATCCGATGCGATTCCCGAAAGACGCCATCCCCCGTGAAATCCTTGAGCACGCCCTGGAACACGAGCGCCGTCTTCCGCCAAGCGATCCGCGATTTCCAGAATCACCGGACTGAGGGATTCAGCGCTCACCGCCTTGCGATAAGCATCCATCCAAGTATCGAGCGCTTTTTTTCGAAGCGGAGCGCTGACTGAAGCCAGATTTTTTCGGAATTGCTCGAGACCTTTCTCGCTCAACTGATTGGGAGGCGAGATTTGATCCACTTCGTTGGCAAAGGCGAGAGCCGCACGAGCCAGTCGGTCAAGCGCGGCAATCGCCCAAGGTCCACCGGCATCGACAACGGATTGATAAGCGTGGCTAATGGACTCCATATAAGCCAGGCGCTCGTTCATCGATCTCTTGAGCTTTTCCTCGGGCAACGCGAGCGGCTCGAACGCGCGCGACTGCTCCTGTTTGTCAGCGAGCTTAAAGCGAGCGTAGCCAACGTAGGGCGAAACCGCCTCGCCTCTATGTTTCGTCCCCTGGCCTGCCACTTTCTTTAAAAGCGCCAGCGAATCATCATCGCTCTTCAACCGATGGAAAAGCTCCGAAAGGCGCACTCCGCACTCGGCTTCAAAATCAGGAGAGATCGTCATGCACTCGCGATAGGTTTGAACAGCTTCGCGATCGTTTTGAGTCGACTCATAAGAGCGCGCAAGTGCGAGCAGCGCCGTTCCTCGATGCGCAGGATTTTTCTCGGTCTGGATATACTTCAATCGAGCGCTTTGAGCTCGTGGATCGCCTAGACCTTCAAATATTCGAGCGGCGGTCTCAAACGAGTCCGCATCGCCCCCCGCTCCACCGATGGATTCGAAGAGCTTGCCTGCGGATTCAAATTTTCCCTGCACCAACAGAAACGTCGCTGCGGCCTGCGTCGACTCAATGGCTTTCGAGCTTTTTGGAAACCGCTTGAACCAACCCAAAGACACGCGCTCGACGCTTTCAGCATCGCCGGTCTTGAGATAGGTTGCGATGGCGCTCGAGAGGGCTTTCTCCGCCACTTCTTTCTGAGTCGCGTCTTGAGCGAATGATTCGTATCCGCGAGCCGCGTCCGAGAACTTATGGTCTTTCTCTTGCTTGGAAATCGTGCTGACCTTGATGCGAGTCTCTTGCTCTTGCATCGCGGACTTGAGCTTGCCTTTGCCGAACTCTTGATCCGCGCTCATCAACGCCGCATTTTCGCGCAGTTGAGCGATCAGATCCTTCATATCGTCTTCGTCGACCTTGGGATTCTCGGCCTGAAGCTGGATCCAGAGACGCGCGGCCGTGAGTGCTTGCGGCGTCTTTGGAGAATTTTCAAGAATCTTACGAACGCGTTTCAGAGCGTCTTTGCGAGTATCGGAGTAGCCCGCAAGAACTTGCGCGGCCCGAAGAGCCGCCTCGCGCCCTTCCGCTGTGTCTCCAAGCGAAGCCTGCAAAGCGTCGGCTGCTTCGACATATTCTTTTTCCAAAGCGGACGGATCCGTAGCTTTCGAAGATGCGCTTCCCTCACTGGAGCGCTTGATCGCCTCGGACAAGCTCGCCGTCCAAAGCGCTCCCGCTTCTTTCGCGTAACGAGAATCGCGCGAGTCGACGACCTTGCGGTAAAGCTGCGAGGCTTCTTTCGACTTGCCGAGCTCGCGCTTGACCTCGGCCAGGTACATCTGGATTTCCTGGGTTTCCTTGCGAGGATCGTCTTTCGACAAAAACAGCGTCAAATAGGCGGTATAATAGCTTTCAGCGATCTCCAGCGCGGCGCGATCCGATTTCTTGCGAAAGAGCTCGTGATGCTCCGTCGCAGTTCTGCGAATCATGGCGCGCAGATTTTGGGATGCGACTTGAGTATCGTCTTCGGCAAACTTCGCCTGGCGCAGATCTTTCAAGCGCGTAAGCGCTTCTCGATACCTTGCGCGACGAAGATCAAGATCCACGAGCTTCACAAGAACGCGAAATGCCGCTTCGGACTCGGGATTAGTCTTCAGAAGCGACTCGTAGACCATCGTCGCCTTGGCAGGCTCGACGTTTCGCTCATACTGCTTGCCTAGCTTTTCAAGAAGTCTTGGATAAAAAGACTTGTCAGGCACGGTAGCCTGAAAATAGGCGATGGCCTCGTCGACCCTTCCTGCCTCGGTCATGAAAACCGCCATGTCGCGAAGCGCTTCTTCTCGAACCGAGAGAAGCTTCTCACCGCTCTTTTGCGCAAGTGTGACGGATTCCTTGAGTTTCGCGATCGCTTGGTCGTATTGCTTTAAGCGATAATAGCCCCACGCCAGCTTATGATCGATTTGCGGAAGCTGAGTCGCGGTGGCTCGGCGCGCGGCAAGCTCGTACAAAGAGATGGCTTTGCGATAGTTCGCTTGGGCGTAGGCGTCATCCGCAAGCTCGCGCTGGGCTTCAGCGACGAAAGGGCTGCTCGGAAAGCGCCGCATCAGCTCTTCGTAATACCTAAGCCCTTGCTTGCGATCTCCAAGCTCGCTGGTATTGAATGCCAAAAAGTAATAGATCTGGTCGAGGCGCTGAAATGAGATCTTCAGCTTGATGATCTCTTGCGATGCCTGGATGCCGCTCAACAAATAAGGATGAGAGCGCGAATGATCGATCGATGGATCGGCTTGCTTACGCTCGATTCGCTTATCGTGAGCGCGGCCTTCCAAGAGATACTCTTGTCGATAAGCCTCGAGATAAAGCTCTGCCAACCGATAATACAGATCCGCTCGGCGATTATTGGGCAAACGGCGCCCGAGCGCGATTCGAAGCTGATTGATCTCTTGATCCCGCAGCTCTCGAATCCGTGCCTCATCGGTGGTTTCCACGGCTTGAATCTCTGAATCCGAATAAGGGGCCTTCGCTAACACGTAATGCGGAGCAATCGCTCCCGCAAGCGACAAACCCAGCGCTACTTTCAGCCGCAAACTCGCCTTCATCCGCTGCCCCCGCACTGCGACTCAAGACCAAAGACATAATCGCCGAGCTCATCGTTCCAGAACTCGCCGTTGAACGACCAGTAATATTGATAATCCTTGCGCTCAGGCCTTTGATTGCCCCAGTCTCTTTCTCCGGCCCCGTGACTCGAGTTCTTGTAAACCAATTGGTCCTTCGCGCGCTTGAGCATCTCCAATTTGATGAACGCCATTTTCTCGAAATTGGCGATCAGCTGCGCATGATAGTCGATCAGGCTGTTCTTGACGAACATGCCTCCAAGCACGTGAACGGACTTGATCCGCCAATTGAGGACCTGAAGCAAAAACCCTGGAAAACCACGGCCTAAGTTCTGATACTCGGCCGCGCCGCCAAAGCGCCTCACGGCTTCAAGCTCAGAATTGATATCGCGCTCCGAACGAGCCAGCTTCGCGAAATAAGGACCACGCACAAAACGATTGAGCATCGGCCTGAAGCTTTCTTTCGAGTAAATGGAATCTTTGAGAGCCTGCTTTCCGACCACGTAAAACGCGTCAAGATTCCTTGAGTTGCTTTCGACGAATTGCTTCACTTGCTCGCCGATTTTGCTATAGCGCCCGTTGAACTCGTTGTTCACCTCGTTGGCGTCCGAGTACAAACAGAGCGCCAAATAAGACTGAGCGCGAAGCACGTCGATCTCGGGATCGAAAACGAAGCTCAGCGCAGGGCTTTTATACGAAACCAACTTTCCAAGCGTGCGATTGTACTCCTGTCGAGCAAATGCGTTCCAGGCCTGCTCAAACAGAATATCCGGCCAAACCAAGCTTGTTTTCTGGATCCGATCATAGGCACGATCGGCATCTTCGAACTTATCGGCCTGATAGTACGATCGCGCAACGCCCGCCATGCAGCGAGCCTTCAAGTCTTCGCCCTCGCTTTTGAGCTCGCGATATCGCGTGCTATCCGACTTCACGCCCTGCGTGACTCGATCCGAGTTGTTCACGCAAAGCTCGAAGTCCTCGACCGCCTTGTCCGCATTTCCGTGAATCGCGTAAGCGGAGCCCCGAAGCTGCAAAGCGAATGGCCAGAGCGGGCTGCTTTTTTGAATTCCGTTCAGATACCCGATCGCGCGATCTTCTTGATGAGCCAGAAGCGCGTCTTTTCCCATGGAGTACAGAAACGCGTTTCGGTTTGCGGCGTCGTAGTCCTCATACTGCGTATGACGAACCAGGTACTTTCGAATCAGATCCGGTCCGACGCTGATCAAAAGATTTTGTGTCTCACCCAAGACTCGGCGAATCGCATCCTTGTTCCCCGTCTGCAGGGTCTTGATGAAAAAGTAAGAAGCCGAGTTGTAAAGATGCGCGTGAGAGAGTCCAAGCGTCACCCAGGAATAAGCTTCAGCTTTCTCGCTCTCAGGCCGGTCGTTGCCGTTTTCGATCGCGGCGAATGCATAGCGCGCAGCCCGGAAGAACTGTCCTTGCTTGTAGTACTGGCGAGCGTTCGCTAAGTAGTTTTGGCTCTGTCCATCGGATCCGGGGGATCCCGCGGCATAGGCGGATTGCGCCGAAAGCGCCAAACACGACGACAGAACCGCCGCAAGAACCAACCTTGCCTGAGTCCGCATCACAAGCGAACGCCCAAGCCGAATGTGAAGTCGTAGTTGGAGAACCACACTTTATCCCCTGTTTGAACGGTCAGTGGAGCGCGATAATACGTTCCCATGAAATCAAGCCGCACCGTGAAAGTTTCAGACAAATGGTATTGATGCCCCGTCGCCAAGTAGAGACCTAGGTCATCGCTTGAAGTGAAGCTGTTCACATTGGTGGTGCTGGTGGTCATCGAATGATTGACCGCCCCCAGGCCACCGGCGAAATACCAGTCAAAATAAATGATCGAATTGAAGACATTGATCTTGGCGTACCAAGGCACCCAGTGAACAAGCGCTCCGAACTCGCCGCGGATCTCATTAATCACCGGATAAAGAGTGGTGCCTGTTGAGCTCAACGCCTTGTAAGTGTTGTTCTGCCAATTGAAAACCTTGCTGTAGAAAACCTCAAAACCCCATTCTTCGCTGAAATAATAAGCAGCGCGAGGCTGAAGCGACCATGTGCTTCGATAAGCGTTCGAAAAACCAGGTCCCGTGAGCAGGCTCAGGAGAACTCGGTTAGTCTTGGTATAGCGACGATTTTGAAGAACATAGATTTTCTTCTCGGGATCGAGCCATTTAAAGCTGTACTCGTCATTTGATCCTGACGAACCTGAGCTAGCGCCTTCATCGGCGTTCGCGGCGCGAGACCACATCGCGCCCACCATAAAGAGCCAAAAAAGCGCGAAGAGAACGACGCCGATTCTGATCCGAGCGGACCAAGGATCACGCTCAGTTTTTTCAGCCACGCGAAGTTCGCGTACAGGTGCTAAGTTTGCCGTTTTGTCGAGGCGGGCGGAGCCCGCTACGCTTTTCTTGATGGAGTCTGCGTCATTGCGCATGACCTGCAGGGTGTTGCCTTCCACTTGCGTCCCCTTTTAAATGGAGCTGAGTTGAGCCTAATTCCGTGGCTTTTCACTGCTTTAAATCAGTGTAACAGGGAGATTTCGCAGGCGGCAAGTTTTATGTCGGGAACCGTCAAGAGCGAGAGACGTCAAAACCTTGACGGCAAGTTTACTGTGAATCTCAGTTCGATGCCCAGCTAGAACCGACGATGATCAGCCAAGCAAAAGCGAAGACCACGAGCCCCACGCAAAAGACCTGAGTCAGGACCCTTTCGGGGATCCGATCGATATGGGAAGGTTGACTTGCGGCCATTGCTTTCTGATTCTGAGATTTCACAATTAAAGTGTAACAATTCAATTCTCAGAGCCGCAAGTGTGTCCAAAATGTTTTTTTTCGATTTTTTAAGCACGCGCCTCCGGGCATTGCGACCGGAACTCGCAAAACCGGCAGAGAGGCCCTGGACGCGGATCTCCGCTCCGTCCTGAAACGATTTCAGCGGCGTCGAGCGCCAAATTTTCGACAGGCAGAGCGCCAACGGAAACCGGAACAGCCTGAATCGACTTGGGCGAGATATTGACCAACAAGGCTTCAAAACGAGTGGTTCTCACCTCTTCTTCAGATAGCAGCCGCTTGAGCGCGTAAGCGTAAAGCTCCAGCTGCGTAAAATAAGCTTCGATCAGGGCTTCGACGGATTTAGCTTTCTCGGTGACCTTGAAATCCACGATGCTTGCGCGCCCCGGCTCAAGCACGACTCGATCCATCGAGCCCACCAAAATCTCGCTCCCGATCGGAATTTCAAATGCAAGCTCGGACCAGACTTCGCGCTCGCCTCGGGCTGGGATCATCCATTCCGAGCTCAATGCCCAGCTGATGAGAGGCTCCGCCTGAAAACGATCCTGCCCCACTTCTGCTTCGAGCTTCTTCAGTCCTTCGTGATCTCCTCGCTCCAAACAGGCATGCACTCGACTTCCAAGCTCTTGTTGTGAAATCTCGCGCACGGAAGTGCGCTCGACTTCCGCTCCCGAAAAAAGCTGGGCTTCCGCAATCCCGTCGGCCACTGGCCTTGGTCGAATGAACGACCATTCATAAGCGCGAGGACAACGCGAAAGAAGCGTCCATTCCGTCACGCTATGGCGAGGCCTTCGCATAACAGGAGTCTTCGCGAAAGTCAGAGACTGACGAAACGCCCCCGCATTCACGGACTCTTCAGCCTTCGAGAGAACGCTCGCTTCTTTCATACTCAGCGACACGGCCTCCGCCGCAATTGGAGAGTTCTCCACCCAAGCTCGCCAATCGTCTTGCGAAAAGGGATCCTCGGGCGGCGCGCTCTTTCGCTCTGGAAGCTCCGGACAAACCAAAACCAAGCGCTCCTGCGCGCGAGTCAGCGCCACATAGAAAACTCGTTTACTCTCGGCGAGCGCTTTCTCTTTTTCGCGAGATCGCCAAACCGATTCGACTGGATGATCCTTATCACGATCACCGTCCGAATCGCGCACTCCCAAA
Organism: uncultured Bacteriovoracaceae bacterium; assembly: GCA_964496965.1. GTDB lineage: Bacteria > Bdellovibrionota > UBA1018 > UBA1018 > UBA1018 > CAZCBS01. The sequence continues at coordinate 8,553 of CAZCBS010000009.1, read as the reverse complement.
AACGCGCCTTTTTCCCGATCCCAGAACAAAAGCGGGGCATCCGGCGCACGTCCCTTGGGTCCCAAATCCACCAAAATCACATGCGGAAACTCGAGACCCTTTGAAGCATGAAGCGTCAGCACGGAGAGCTGCCCGCGGTTGCGAGGAGGCGGAACATCTCGCTCTCGCCGGCTCTCTTCCAGCGCGTGACCAAGTTCGGTGACGACGGAATGAAAATCCAAACCGCGAGAAGAGAGTTCTTCCACTCGATGCCAAAGACCTAAAAGAGGCGCGCCCAGCTCATCTTCCATGCGCTCATCCACGAGAAGAGCCAAGAGAAGCTCTCCGGGGCGAACCACTTTGTTTCTCAATGGAGCGAGTCGCTTTGCCAGCGGATGCTCGCTAGCGATAAAGGGCTCGACAAACGTGGGATCCTGCCTGACCCACTCATCCAGCATCGAGTCCGCAATACCTACCCAAGGAGCGCGCAAAAACACCGCGCCGGAAAGAGTATTTCCAGGATTATCCCACCATTTCAGAAACGCGGTCATCTCACGAACGCGCGCATCTTCCCAAAAAAGCCCGCCACTTCCCACCGCGATAGGAATTCCGGAAGCGGTCAGCGCCTTGAGCCACTTCTCGTTGCCGCGAATCTTGCGAAGAAGAAGCGCCATATCCTGAAGCGGCACTCCTTTTTCCATTTCGCTGACAATCCATTTTCCAAGCTCGGACGGCTGCGTGACATCCAGTCGAATCACAGGCTGCAAGCTTTCGTGCGGCTCTCGCTTGGGCGTCAGCGCTTCGTACGCCATTTGCGAGCTCATAAAAGCGGGCGCGCAAAGCGCATTGGCGTAATCAATAATTCCCGGTCGCGATCTGAAATTCCAAGTCAACGAATGGCGCTCCGAAAGCTTCGAGCAAAACTCCTCGAACACGCTCACATCGGCGTCGCGAAAACGATAGATGGACTGCTTGGGATCTCCGACCACGCAGAGATTGGAGCCATCGGGCTTGCAAAATCTTCGGATGATACTCGCCTGAAGCGGATTCGTGTCCTGAAACTCGTCGACCATCACCAGAGCAAACCGCGAATGATAGGCTTGTCGAATCGCCTCATGCTCCAGCGCGCGGTCAGCGCCTCTTTCAAGATCATTGAAGTCCAGAGCGCCGCGCCGACGCTTGAGCCTTTCATAGCGATCCAAAACAAATCGGGCCACTCGAGCGAGCGCCTTTGAATCCGGGTCTTCGGCGCGCGAGAGAAAATCGAGCGCACCAAACGACGCCAGCTCTCGCGAGCGTTTCAGAAGCGCATGAAGACTATCGCGGCTTTCGCGCAAAAGCATCTGATCAACGGCGACTCGAGTCTCAGGCGGAAGCTCATCAAACCAAAGCCCCTGAATGGCTTGCTCCCAAAGCAGCTGGGCTTCCGGCTCAGAGAGCATCGACTCTTCGCCATCAAAGCCCGCTTCGCGCGGATAGTCGCGCAGAATCGCGTTACAGAGGCCGTGAATCGTCATCACCCAATGCCCACTGAGCGCGCCGCCCTCGCCGCGAAGCGGAAGGCGCTCGGAAAGCTTGGCGCGAAGATCGCTGGCTGATTTTTCCGTGAACGAAACGGCCGCGAATCTTGCCTCAGGATTCTTTTTCAAAAGCTCTTGGCATTTCACGACAAGCGTCGTCGTTTTTCCCGAACCTGCTCCAGCAAGAACGGCAAGACTCTTTCCCCAGGAAAGCGCGACCGCGCGTTGCTCAGGAGTGAGATCATCAACTGTAGGGAGGCGTTTTCCACTCGTGCTCATAAACTTACTCTTCGGAAGACTCCTCGATTTTTCGCCTGAGCCCGCAAAGGTCACTCAGCTGGCAAGTATTGCACTCTTTTTCCTGTTTTTTAGGGCGCGCTGAAAACTGCCCTGAAACCAAGGCCTGTGCTTGAAGAACGATCTGCTCTTCCATTCGCGACCAAGCGTCGTCAGGCTCCATGGAGAGCAAACTCTTCGAATTCGCTCTGACTTGCGTGAACTTTCCGGTCTCTTTTCCGTTAAACTTCTTAAAGAACATTCCGCTGCCGCGACCGCCCTTGGTCGTCAGCTCAACAAACTGAACGCCCGCAACGGGCTTTTGCATTTGCTTGCTTGCGGCCAAAGCATAGAACGGAAGCTGCAATCGATAGCCAAGCTCCAGCATATCCGTTCCGTTCGGAAGCGCGCTGGAGGTTTTGTAATCGATGATGAAAAGTCCGTCGTCCGTGACATCGATTCGGTCAGGCGTCCCGATCAATCGAAACTCCGGATAGTCCAACGCAAGCTTTTGATCATCAAGACTCACGATCCGAGCTCGCGCTCGCGAAAAATAGTCTCGCTCTTTCTCGCAAAAAACAGAAAGAACCCGAAGCATTCTGGAGCGGACATAGCGCTCGACCCGCTGGCTCTTCAGCAAGCCTTTCGGAGGAATTTCTTTCCAAGCCCGCTCAAGCGCCTGCTCAACGCCCAACGTGAACTGGCCCTCGCTATCCCGCGACTGCAAAAGATGTTTCACCGCTTGGTGAAGAATATTTCCGCGGACCTCCGGCCAGAGCTCTGTGTCCGGATCGCGCAAATCTCTCAGCTTCCAACGATGAAACGCAAGCCCCTGAAACGAGCATCGACTGTAGCGATCCAGCGCCGTCGCGCTGATTTCAGGTTTTTCGGCTCCCATCCGAAGCGACATTTTCGAAAGCGCCACCTCTTGAGGCGGAATTGGCCTGAGCGCTCCGTAGCTTTTGAGCCAACGCGAATGAGCGCCGCACTCTTCGACGGCAGTCTCCGCAAATGCAGGAGAAAGCTCGCGAAACAAAGTCGAAAGCGACTCTCGCTCGCGTCCATCGGGATCATAAAGCGCATCGAAAATCACGATCCGCTCGGCTTGCGCTGTCCATCTCGCGAAAGCCGCAAGTCGTTCGGCGCGAACTTGGATTCCCGACCGCACTGGAAACTCCGCGCCTAAAATCTCGCGCTCGCGCTCGGAAAACCAGTAATCCCCTGCTCCCTGTCCAGAAAGCCAATCTGGCGGAAGCCCCAAGATCCAGATCTTTTTCGGCGGAACGCAAGGCGCTTGCTGAAGCCGATACACCGCGATACCGCCCGCGGCTTTCAAAGGTTCGACGGGCGAAGGTGTTTCTTGAATTCGCGCCTGAAGTCTTTCAAGCCAGAAACGAAGCGGCGCGCGGGCATCCGAGCGCTCCAGAATCTGCATATCTCGTGTGTAAGCTTTCCAGATCTGCTCGAAGAACGAAAGAATCCACATTCGCTCGGGGTCAACGCCGATCGCCCGGCGCAAAATCCCAAGATGCGCATCCGCAAGCTCAGCCGCGGTTTTTCTCCCGCCCAGTTCGGACTCAAGCTCTTTCAAAAAAGAATGCACCGGTGCCAGAAGCCCGCCCTGATAAGCGGAAAGGCCTTGTCTTACACCGCGTGAATTGATTTCTGAAACCCAAGTCTGAAACTCAGGCCCGTAGAGATAGGCTCTGAGCCAAGCAATGACTTTCGATCGCTCATAATCACGACCTAAAACTTCGAAGGGCAACATCGCCCATTTGATTCCCTCATCCCAGCGCACGCGCGTGGGATCTCGAGGATCGGCTTGTGGAATGCCTCGTTCGGCAAGAACCCGATTCAAAGTCCTTCGAACCTGGGCTTGATCGGAAATCAAGATCACA
>CAZCBS010000009.1:0-4870 GCA_964496965.1 uncultured Bacteriovoracaceae bacterium | reverse complement strand
AAGATCACATGTCCGCTCAAATCGCCACTTTCGCCGACTTCTTCTAAAATCGCGTCAGCTAATCCTTCAGCGGCATCATCCCACGAATGCCAGCGATTGATTTTTCTCTCGATCGAGCGATCTTCATCAGCATAGCGGGCGTCTCCGCCCGCCTCGACTAACCCCGTCCGACTGAGCTCAACATGCGCCTTCAAGGCGTCGCAGAAATCTCTTTCGCGGCTCTCGGGATGCTGATTGGATAGAATGTAAATCGACCGGGGCCGCTTCGCGCCTTCGGGCCAGCCTATTTCGTTGAGAATGCGCGTGGCTTCCGAGTAAAGAAGCGGGAGATCCCAAAGCTTTGAGCCTTGAAGCCATGCCTCATAAGCGACGGCCAGAATTCGCACTTCGGTTCTAACTCAACGATTTGCGCCCGCTCCTAAACGCTGCTCCAATCGCTCCAGATAAACCTGCTCTTCCTCCGCATGCGCAAAAGCCATTCTTCCGGATTGAATAGCGGAATCGAGCTTTCTAAAAAATCCCGTTTGGCGCCTCAGCTTTTTCAGCTCAAGAAAACCTTCCGCAACAGCCGCGATCTTGCGATCCGAAAGAAGCATTCGCAGGATTTCCTGGCGAGCCAGCGGCCCCAGAACATTTTCAGCCGAGACAATCCGACCCGCGATGTCCTCAAGGCTTGTGATCGCCTCGCCGACGAAGCCTACTCCTTGATTCAAAATCTCCGCTTTGATGTCCTCTCGCGAAAATCCAGGCCCCACGCAAAGCCAAGCCTGCGGGCGAAGTCCCACCATCGCTTCGGTGGGAATTTCCTGAAGATAAGCTAGACGCGAGATCATGGAGAGACTCTTAACTGATGACGACGCTTTGATCGCCGTCATGCACGAGGACTTCGGACTCCGGAGCGCCTTTTCTGGTTTTCCGAACTTCTCCGATCACCCAGGCACGCTCGCCAGCGCGTTTGAGTTTTTTGAGAACTTCAGATTCCTTGCGAGGATCGACCACCGCGACCATTCCGATGCCCATATTAAAGGTCTGAGAAAGCTCGGAGAGCGGAAGCCCCGAGCGCTCACGAATCCATTGAAAGATCGGCGGCGCGTCTTTGGCCTCTGGCAATCGAATCTCGTAACTCACCTTGCCGGACATTCGAGGTACATTTAAAAACGCGGACCCGGTGATATGAGCAAGGCCTTTGAACGCGCGCGCCTGAATCAACGGCACCAACGCCTTGGCGTAAATCCGCGTCGGAGTCAAAAGCTCGCGAGCCCGCGCGTCTGCATCGTCTTCCGGATCATCCTGCGCCAGGAGTTTTCTCAAAAGACTGTAGCCATTGCTGTGAGGACCGCTCGATGCGATTCCGATCAGCGCATCGCCAGGCTTGATGTCCTTGCGAGGAAGAGCGTCTTTGGGCGAAAGCTGGCCTACGGCAAAACCACCGAGATCATATTCGCCTTCTTGGTAAAACTCTGGCATTTGAGCGGTTTCTCCGCCCACCAGCGCGCATTTGGCTTGGCGGCAGCCTTCCACGATTCCCTTCAAAACTTGCTCCGCTGTGCCGGCTTCGAGTTTTCCTGTCGCCAGATAATCGAGAAAGAAAAGCGGCTCCGCCCCGACGCAAAGAAGATCGTTGACCGACATCGCCACCAGATCGATTCCCACCGTCGAATGCTCTTTCAGGCGAAACGCAAGCTTGAGCTTGGTCCCCACTCCATCGGTCGAAGCCGCGAGCCAGCGCTTTTTATCGAGCTCGTAAAGCGAAGCATATCCGCCTACAGCGCCTTTGACTTTCTTGTTCAGCGTTGTGCGAGCCAGACCGGAGATTTTTTCGACAAGCCGGTCGGCTGCCGCGCGATCGACTCCCGCTTGTGCATAATTGATCTTTTTCGAGCTATCCAGCGCTGCCATTTTGATTTGCCTCTAGTGTTTGAAATGCCTGACGCCAGTAAACGCCATCGCGATTCCGTGCTGATCGCACGCCGCGATACTGTCCCCGTCTTTTAAGCTTCCGCCAGGCTGAATGATGTAACGAATTCCAGCCTCGTGCGCCGTATCGACAGTGTCGCGAAACGGAAAGAACGCATCGCTGACCATCACGCAACTCGAAAGATCTTTTCCGATCACCGAATGCGCGCGCGGAACAGCAAGCGCCTTCAACGCCTCGATTCGGTTCGGTTGGCCTTGGCCTGCGCCAACGAGCTGAGAGGCTCCTGGAATGCCGGGAATCTCTCGCACCAATGCGATCGCGTTCGACTTCAAGGCGCGGCAAACCGAAATTCCAAAGCGCGAAAGCCGATCAAAATTTTTCGGCCAAGCGGTCTTGGTCACCGACTTCAAAGTTTCATTCACGCCAGTATCCGTGGACTGAAAAAGCCTGCCGCCCGGAACGGCAACCGCCGATTGTCGAGGCAACTCGCCAAAGCGACGGATCGAAACGGCCTTGAGATTTTTTCGTCGCGCAAGAAGAGTCTTGAGCGACGCGTTTTCTGGCGCAAGCCCTGGAGCCGCCACCAGCTCGACAAATCGCTCGGAAAGCCAGCTCGCCACATCGCTTTCAATCGGATCCGAGAAAACAAGAACGCCGCCAAAAGCCGAAACCGGATCGCCTTCCCAGGCCTTCTCCAGCGCTTTCATCTGCGCGCCTGGCCCGCGCGGAATCATCGCGACGCCACACGGATTATTATGCTTGATGATGACGACGGAAGTGCAGCCCGAATCGATTTCGATCAGATCGCTGGCCAACGCATAGGCTGACGAAAGGTCCAAGATATTGTTATAAGAAAGCTCCGTCGGAGTCAGCTCCGCGGCCCAATCAATCGGACCGTTAGGATCAAACTCGAGATGTCCCTTCTGATGAGGATTTTCACCGTAACGCAGGACTCGTTTTTTTACCTCGCCGAGCTCCGATGCGATCGCCGTATCGTATTCCCAAACTCTTTGCCACGCGCGACTTGCGCAAGCGTGCGCGGTTTCAGAGCTCACTGCGCCGCCCTTCGAAAGCTCGCCGATCACGGCTTCATATTGAGAAGGATCAGTCAGCACCAAGACATCCGGCGCATTCTTTGCGGCCGCGCGAACCATCGTCGGTCCGCCAATATCGACTTCTTCAATCAGCTCCTTGCGCGAGATTCCTTCTTTTGCAGCCGCGGCTTCGAAAGGATAAAAATTCACCACCACGCAATCCATGGGAACAATTCCGAGCTTCTTTAAATCCGCTTCATCGCTCGCATCGCCTCGACGATAGAGAATCCCGCTGCAAACCGGAAACGAAAGAGTTTTCATCCGGCCTTGAAAGGCTTCGGGACTGCCGGAGACATGCTCAATCGGCGTGATCTTCAGTCCCGCATCCAACAAGACTTTCGCAGTCCTTCCGGTTGCCACCAGCTCGGCGCCCGCGCTCGCAAGCGCTCTGCCTAACTCCACGACTCCGGTCTTATCGGAAACGCTCAGCAGCGCTCTCCGAATCTTCAGTCCCCTCATCGTCTGCTCCTTTCGCAAGCGGTGCCCCTTTCAGATAAAACTCAATCTACTTCGCGCTCAGTGCCTCTTTGTAAGCGTTTTCGAAAATCGCAAGACCTTGTCCTGGCGAATTGGCGCGACCTGGCTGTTGCGTCCACTCCGGATGCGAAGTCCAACGAACAAACGCCTCCGGGTGCGGCATCAAACCGAAAATACGGCCTGAAGCATCGCAAAGCCCCGCAAGCTGCTCATCGCTTCCGTTTGGATCGCTGTCGTATTTCAGGCAGGTCATTCCAAGTCGGTTCATCTTGCTCAGCACCTCGGTGCGGCGAGACGGCGCAACAACCACGCGGCCTTCTCCATGTCGAATCGGAAGATCGAGCACTCCCAACCCTTTCAGCCAGATGCACTGAGTGCCCATCGGAGTCGTCTTGATCCAAGTATCTAGAAACTTGCCCTTCGCATTGTGAGTGATCGAAATATCTTTTCCGAAAACTCCCATTCGAATCAATGCCTGAAATCCGTTACAGATCCCGATCACCAGACCGCCGCGCTGAGCGAATGTATCCAGCTCCCAACCCAGCTTATAGCGAAGCTTGAGCGCTAAAACTTTGCCAGAGGTCAGATCATCGCCGAACGAAAAACCACCCGGAAGAGCGAGAGTCGTGTAGCGACGAGCCAGATCATCGAGTCGCATCTGATCGACAATCAAATCGTTCAGATGCCGAATCTCCGCATCAAATCCCGCCAGCCGAAGTGCTTGCGCGGTTTCCGTCTCACAGTTGATTCCATCCCCGGTCACGACCAGGGCTTTGGGTTTATTTGTGCTCATTCCCAGTACCCGCCTTTTTGCCAAGCCAGTCTCAGCTGTTTCACGCTCACGCTAAAGCGCGCCGGAGAGGCTTCCTTCATGTTGGAAGGCCGCGTCGCCGCGACTTCAAGCCGATCCGTTGCCGTGACTACGCCTAGTTTCACAAACGGAATCGCAAGCGTCGTCATCTCGGCCTCGATCGCCGAAGCATCCGACTCGTGGGCCGACGCGATGAAGGAATGGAAGCCTTCGCCGAACGCGAACTCCCAAGGATCCGCATCCGCCGGAAGCGTCAACGCCGCTCCCAGGCCTCTCGCGATCGAGCACTCTGCGACGGAAACCAAGAGACCTCCCTCGGAAATATCATGAAGCGATCGGAGCTTGCGATGCTCTTGCCCCGTCGATCCTCCCAACCAGCTGAAGATCCGACGAGCCTCCGTCCAGTTCGGCTCGCCCGCACGCGCGGTTTTCGCGTGCGTCGGAAGCATCGACAAGAACTCAGAACCCAACAGCCCGACCGGATGGCCGCCGATAAAATAAACCACGTCCCCGGACCGCTTGAAGTCCCCCTTACGCGCATACCAAATATCGAACATTTTCCCACCGCCC
>CAZCBS010000008.1:0-27948 GCA_964496965.1 uncultured Bacteriovoracaceae bacterium | reverse complement strand
CAAGCGGTCGCCAATGTGCGCGAAAAAATCGCGCCAGCCATCGTAGGCCGCGACTTCCCTCTTCAATCTCTTCTCGATGATGCGCTTCGCGATATCGACGGCACACCGAACAAATCGAAGCTGGGCGCCAACGCGATTCTTCCCGTCAGCATGGCTTTTTGCCGCGCTCAAGCCGCAGCCGAAGGCGTCCCGACTTATCGCCATATCGCGAAAATCATGAACAGCTCCGCCGGCAACGGCGTCACTCTTCCTGTTCCGCTGATGAACATTCTGAACGGCGGAAAGCACGCGGACAACGGCCTTGCGATCCAAGAGTTCATGATCGTTCGGGCTGGGTTCAAGAAGTTCTCGGACGCGCTTCGCGCAGGCACCGAAATTTTTCATCGCCTGAAGAAAATCCTTCACGATAAGAATCTCTCCACCGGCGTAGGCGACGAGGGCGGCTTCGCCCCTGTTTTCGCCGGCGAGCATCCACATGAGCAAGCTCTTGCCGCGATCATGACCGCGATTCAGGACGCAGGTTACAAAGCTGGAACCGACATTTTCCTGGCGCTCGACTGTGCCGCGAGCGAATTCGTCGCTGAAGGCAGCAGCAAGACCGGCGGCGAAGTTTTCTACCAATTCGAAGGCAAGAAAAGATCTTCGCAAGAAATGATCGCTCAGTATAGCCAATGGACCGAGGTTTATCCTATCATCTCTATTGAGGACGGTCTTTCCGAGCATGATTGGGAAGGCTGGTCCCAAATGACGAGCAAAATGGGAAGCCGCTGTCAGCTTGTCGGCGATGATCTTTTCGTGACCAACCCTGCGTATCTTAAGCGCGGAATCGAAAGACACGTCGGCAACGCGATTCTGATCAAGCTCAATCAGATCGGCACGGTGACGGAAACTTTAGAAACGATGAATATGGCGGCCCAAGCAGGTTATGCATCCATCAGTTCCCATCGCAGCGGAGAAAGCGAAGACACGTTCATCGCCGATCTCGCCGTGGGAACCGATTGCGGACAAATCAAAACCGGCTCGGCATCCCGCACCGATCGCATCGCCAAGTACAATCAGCTCCTCCGCATCGAGGAGCAGCTCGGCGATCGCGCTCGCTTCAACGGCCTCGCGACTTTCAAGCGCGGACGTTGAATTTAAACACCGAGGAAATTCATGAGGAATGCCCGAGAGAACACCATCAGCAACAGAATCAATCCCAATCAAATTTGGATCGGCGTCTTTGCGGTGTGGCTGGTTTTTCTCTCGGGCATCCTCAATCCGTTCATCGGCTCTCCCGGCATGCTTCAGTCGGTCCAGCTTCAGCGCATTCTCAATCACAAGCAGAAGCAAATCGATGTCGCTGAGAACCAGCTCATCGCTCTTCAAGAAGACTCCATGCGCTTAGAGAAGCACTCTCTCACCCAAGAACGCGAGATCCGCCGAGTCCTCGGCTACGCCGCTCCTAACGAGCTCATTTTTGATTTCAGTGCGGATGAGCCGACTCGGTAGGTTATTTCGCGAACACACAAGTCGTTTCGTAACCGTTCCTGATCGAAACCGAGAGAAGAGGCTTAACCGAGGTTCCGACGGTCTGACCTACGACTAGATACATCGAGGCGTCGGCACGACCGCTGGTGTGGCCCGTTTCAGGATCTTCGTTATCGTAAGCGAGTGGAAGCCTCAGAGCCCATCCGTTCGACGTTTTCCTGGTTTCCATCGAAGTCGAAAAGTAAAATCCGACCGACGACACGCTTCCGTTCGGAAGTTTCACTTGGAGAGAATAAGTTCCAAGCACCGGTTGGCCCAGAATCAGGCCGCCTTTTGCTCCTTCGAAACTCAGCAAACATGGGCGCCCCGTCGAGGTGTAGCCGCGCAGGGGTTGAACTCCGAGAGTGGACGTGGCCTGCTGAAGTGCAGAGGCGCCAGAGATCGGGGCAGCATGGGCGATTGTACATGCGATCAGGGACAGAAAACTCACAAACATCATTTTTTTCATGGGGGCTCCTTTGTTGGGCCAGTGGCTATCTCGGGTGGCATAGCGAGTCAATAAAATTGTCGAAAAAGACAAATTTATTGTTTTTTTGAACAAGGACAATGAAATAGCTATAGTAAAGACAAGATGACTAAGCGAATCGCGGTTTTTCTCATGCTGACGCTTTTGAGCGGCCTTCCCTCTTTCGCTGCCGACCACGCCGCCAAGAAACCGCGAGACTTGCCACAAGATTTGACGGTGACGTTCGACCTCCTCGAAGCGCGCAATCCGGACGTCACTTACACGATCGCCATTATTCAGCCGAAAAGCCGATCTGTCGTCGAATCGCCCGAGCATATCAAACTAGCAAGAGCCCTCGTTTCGATCGCGAACGATTGGAGCGTCGATTGGTATATTGACCGTCACCCCGATGTGCCGCGCGAAAAATTCGAAGAAATGCGCGCGAAGGGAATCCAGTTTAATAAAAATTCAGCGTTGATCATGGCGTTTCAGGGCAACGATCCCTACAAAATGGCCGGAACTTTGCTGCTCTCGTATCCGGAAAGATCGGGAAAAATCGATCTCGAAACAGCGCTGAATTGGGAGTATCCACGATCTCCCATCAAGCGCGCCCCCTATCCTTACCTCGACTATGTGCATGGGCAGCTCAATAAGGTCGACCGAATCAACACGCTCCAGTGGGGGGTCATCGAGCTTAAACGATTCGTAATAGACCCCGGAAATCCGCATGATCTGATGCCCGCGTTGATCTTACGAGGAGACAAACTGAGTACCCAAACCATCCGCGAAGTGCCGCAAAAAGCATTGCCGCCGAACGATCTTGGAAGAAACAACCCTCTCTGGGCCCATCAGAAGTTTCAACTCGCGCCAAGCGAATATGCGCTCCGATGCGATCAAAAGCTTTGCCCCATCTACCGACGAATGGGTTTCAAGTATGTTCAAGACGAGCCAATCAAAGGCGATTACATCATGAGACAAACCCGAGAAGAGTACGTCCAGATGGAAACGGACTGGCTCAGAAAAGTGCGCGCAAAAGGTTGGTCCACATACTTCGAAAACACGGCGATGGGAGTCTATTCGCCTCAAATCGAAAAAGCAGTGAGCGCATCTCTCGAGGAATCCCATCGCTGCCGTCGCCAAATTTTGCGCACCATTCAACGATTAACCGCTACTCCTGATGCGAACGAATAATTGCCCAGGCTCCGAAAACGGTGGCTTCTCTCCGTTGCTCAAGGGAAATCAGTCCTTCAGCTGCAGACTTCGAACAATCTCCCCGAACAGGTCCTGTGGTGACTTGGTCGACCATTGCCCCGGTAATCAAGTTCTGAATTCCGACCGCAGCCAGGAGAAGCGGGGTTTCATCCTTGGATCGAATACCGGATTTCAGAATCAATAGAATCCTCTCCCGCCCCGCCGCGCGAACCTTGTCATGGATCATCTTGAAGGCACGATCTCCCGTGCTTAAATGAAAAAAGAGCATCATAAACTCGGTGTGGCTTGGAAACTGCTTACACCAATCAAATGGAGCAGAAACGTACGCATCCACCTGCTCCTCCCAGGTCTGAGCTCTCCTCAGTTTTTCAACTGTCATGTGCTGAGCCGTGCTTGCGACGTATTGCAGTGCCTGCTCGATCACCGCGGTGAGCGTCGGGAAGTGATAAGCGACGTGCGACCGCCGGATCCCCAGTCTTTTGCCAATGGCTTCCAACGTCGTTTGAGTAATCCCTTCGCTCACGAAACAATCAATGGCGGCCTCGATGATATCGTACTTCCTACTCTCCCCTTTTGACGGGACAGTTGGGAAAAGCTGAAAGAAAATCGACTTTTTCAGGTCATCATCGGGCTTCGTCGGCATTCACTTACTGCTATTTTTGCACTATTTTCAATTTTGTCTATTTAAATAAATATGTTTATCTAAATTGACAAATTGAGCTTTTATCTCGCGCCCACGAGAGAAACCCGTTGGAGGATCCGCTCTTCGGCGATTCTCTTTTCGATCAAGGCAGGATCAAGGTCAATTACGGGACCAACCTTATCCATCCATCAAGCCGCCCCCATTCAGTTTAATGGCCGCATCAAAGAGGCTGAATTAAAAACAAATTAAAAATCAAATACTTACAAACTAAGCGCGTCACCAAATATGCAAAATGCACATTTGGTGATACGATATCGACTGTGAAATTAGAGAAACTCGTCGGAAGACAAAAAGAATTAGAGCAACTCCAGGAACGCTGGCACCTGGGTGGATCTTCATTTGTCGTGTGCAAAGGGCGCCGCCGTATCGGTAAAAGTAGGCTCATCGAAGAATTCAGTAAAATATCAGGGGCGAGATTCCTCGAATTCCAAGGCTTAGCCCCCCGGGACGGCATCAATAACAACAATCAACTTGACCACTTCGCCGAACAATTGGCCGAGAATACCGAATCTGAAGTCTTTGCGATCCAGAATTGGAACCAGGCCTTCACGCTCCTCGCCAGTCAAATTACCCAGAAAAGAACGGTCGTTCTTCTCGACGAGATCTCATGGATGGCAGGGAATGATCCGGATTTCGCCGGAAAATTGAAAGTCGCTTGGGACACTAAATTTAAAAAACACCGCAATCTCATCCTCGTCATTTGCGGATCGGTTTCTTCTTGGATCGAGAAAAACATCCTAAAAAACACCGATTTTGAGGGCAGGGTCGACCTGACTCTTTCAATAGAGGAACTTGAACTTCCCCACGTCGACTTGTTCTGGGGAAAGCGAAGACAGCACATCAGCGCAATGGAAAAACTTAAAGTGCTTGGTGTGACCGGAGGAGTTCCAAAATATCTGGAGGAAATAAATCCCACCCAAACAGCCGAGCAAAACATCCAACGGATCTGCTTTTCTCCAGGTGGATTTCTGTTCAAGGACTTCGAAAAAATCTTCAACGAAGTCTTTGATCGGCGAGCCGGGACATACCGAAAAATCGTCGAGGTTCTATCGGATGGACGTCTTACTTTCCCGGAGATCAGCGAAAAAGCCAAGCTCGGCAAAAGCGGTCGGCTGCTTGAATATTTAAATGACCTAGAGATGTCCGGTCTCGTTTCCCAGGATTACGTTTACGACATCAAGAACGGCAAACAAACGAAGCTCAATAAATATCGTTTGCGAGACAACTTTCTTCGCTTTTATCTGAAATATGTCCGCCCCCACGAATCTAAGATCTCGAAGGGGATCTACCAGCTGAAATCCCTTGAAACCCTTCCGAACTGGGAGACCGTCATGGGTCTTCAATTCGAGAATACGATCCAAAATAACATTCATCTCATCTTGAAGGCTTTGAAACTGGATCCCAATATCGTCCAAAGCGCTTCCCACTACTTTCAAAAGGCCAAGGCAAGAAACAAAGGGGCTTGTGACATTGAACAAGCAATACCTCCCGTCTCTTTTAAAAAATCTTAAGCCTGACATTGGTAATCGCGCGATCGAGAACGCGCTTTCTTCTTCGCGGGTCGATGTTCGCGCTTTTGGACTTCGGGCGCTCTCCTTTGCCGAAAAAGAACGGCCGTCAGATCAAATTCAAATGCTTCGAAAGCTCGTAGAGGAAAAACCGAATCAGCCGATCGATCGTCAATCGGCACAAGCTTGGTTAAGATCGGATCTTGAGAAGAACTCAAGTCTTCCGGTCTTTGAGAAGCTTGCAAAGAATAATACGGCAACGCTTGCCCTTTTACGAGCCGCCCGAGCGGAGAGCTTTCAGTTTCACGCGTTTCGGATGCCTCCGGGTGGTAAGAAGGTCACGCTCGGGAGCCCCGCCGCCGAGGCAGGGCGATCTAAAAACGAGCCGATTCGCGAAGTGCTTTTAACCCACCCCTTTGAAATGCAGGCGACTCCCGTCACCCAAGCCCAGTGGACTCTCGTGATGGGAGAGAATCCATCGAACTTCAAGCAGGGTGGAGAGGTTGTGGGCGGAATCCCGATGAACCCGAATCGACCTGTGGAGAAGGTGTCGTGGGAGGATGTTCAGAAGTTTATCGAGAAACTGAACAAACTCGATGACCACTCCACCTATCGCCTGCCCACGGAAGCTGAGTGGGAAGTGGCCGCGCGGGCCGAGACCAGCACGGCGTATTCATTTGGTGACAATTCCTCTGATCTCTCGGAATACGGATGGCATTCGGGCAATTCAGGAAATCAGACCCACGATGTGGCGAGCCTCAAGCCTAATCCGGCAGGGCTCTATGATGTTCACGGAAATGTCTGGGAATGGGTACAGGACCGGTATGAAGATACGCCTAAAGGGGGCACTGACGTCAAAGATCCCACGGGGCCTCCACGCGGCTCCTACCGGGTGTACCGGGGCGGCAGCTGGAACAGCGTTGCCCAGAACCTGCGGTCCGCCGAGCGCGATAGGGACCACCCCGGCAATCGCCACTCGGGCTTCGGGTTCCGGTTAGTTAGGCAACCACGGCCATAGCGAAAACGAAAAATCGCAGGCCGAAAATCTCGACCTGCGATTTCGTATTCGTTCCAACTCAATACACAGCGCTTATGGAAAGAGGCCGCGAAGCAGCATTGCGCGGTTGAGGCGATCCACACCGGCGATGAGCGCCGCTGTTTTCATGCCGCAACGATAGCGTGCTTGGATGTCCATGACTTTCTTGAAAGCCGTGGCCATGACTTCGGCAAGC
The DNA here is from genome assembly GCA_964496965.1 of uncultured Bacteriovoracaceae bacterium. Lineage (GTDB taxonomy): Bacteria > Bdellovibrionota > UBA1018 > UBA1018 > UBA1018 > CAZCBS01. The sequence goes on along the minus strand of CAZCBS010000008.1, from coordinate 21,318 downwards.
TTTGCGTTCACTTCGCTTTCGGTCCAGAAGAAGTTCTGAAGACCTTGGACCCATTCGAAGTAAGACACGATCACGCCGCCGGCGTTACAGAGAACGTCCGGAATGATGAACACGCCACGCTCTTCAAGTTCGTTGATCGCCTCGGTCGTGACAGGGCCGTTGGCGCCTTCAGCGATGATGCGAGCTTTCACGTTCTTGACGTTGGCTTTCGTGATGACGCCGTCGATTGCCGCCGGAATCAAAACGTCTACTGGAAGCGCGAGCAAGTCTTCGTTCGAGATGGCTTCTGCTTCTGGATAGCCGACGAGAGTGCGGTGGGCGTTGAAGTACTTGATGACATCCGGGATGTTCAAGCCGTTCTTGTTATAGATGCCGCCGTTGAAATCGCTGACACCGACCACTTTGGTTCCCAAGTGATAGATCTCAAGCGCCGCAACCGCGCCCACTTTACCGAAGCCGTGAACGGCAACGGTCGTTGAGCTGTCCATTTTTGGACCTGGCTTGCCCATTTGAGCAAGATGCTTGGCTGCGTGCTGAACGGTGTAAACGACGCCGCGTCCGGTGCTTTCCGCGCGTCCCAACGATCCACCGATTTCAATCGGTTTGCCGGTGACGACGCCAGGAATCGCGAAGCCGCGTTCCTGCGAGAAGGTATCCATCATCCACGCCATGTGCTGGCCATCGGTTCCGACGTCTGGCGCCGGAATGTCTTTATCCGGACCGATGATCATATTGATTTCGGTCGTGTAACGACGGGTGAGGGCTTGAGCTTCTTGACGAGAGAGCTGGTTTGGATCAACGCGGATGCCGCCTTTAGCGCCGCCGAGTGGGAGGCCCACGAGAGAGCACTTAAAGGTCATCAACATGGCGAGACCGGCCACTTCAGAGAGATTCACTTCCGGATGGAAGCGAATGCCGCCCTTTCCTGGCCCGAGGGTCATGTTGTGCTGAACGCGATAGCCTTCGAACACACGGATGCTTCCGTCGTCCAAGCGAATCGGTACGCTCACGATGAGTGCGCGCTTGGGTACTTTGAGGCGCTCAGCGATATTCGGGTCAAGCTTCATGGTCGTCGCGGCTTCTTCAAGCTGCATGACGGCGTTGCGGTAAAGATCGCTCGAGTCCCAGAGGTGCGAGCTCAGCGAGCCATGGGTATGCTTTGTGGACATAGCACAAGATCCTTTCGAATAATTTTGTCGAAAAATTTGTCCAATAGGGGGACTCTACTCAGCTTTTCCGAGTGAATCAAGAAAAGAGCTTTGTTACGCTGATTGAGGAGGAACAAGGATGTCGAAAAAAAAGCTGAGAGTTGCGGTTCTCTATGGCGGTCGATCGGGCGAGCATGAGATTTCATTACGCTCAGCGGCGTCCGTGATCCGAAATCTCGACCCAGAGCGGTTTGAGGTCGTTCCGGTCGCAATTGATAAGCAAGGTCGATGGCTTCTCAATGACGTTTCGCTGATTGAGAAAAACGCTCAATCTTTGCCGATGGATAAGAATTTGCCGCCAGTCGTTCTTCCTCCCAATCCGGCGGACGGCCAAAGTCAGCTGATGCCGCTTCGCAGTAATGCTTCTGGTCAAATGGCTCCCATGACATCGATTGATGTCGTGTTTCCTGTGATGCACGGGCCTTTATGCGAAGATGGAACGATTCAAGGATTTTTGGAGCTCGCGGATGTTCCTTATGTCGGATGCAATACTTTATCGTCGGCAGTGGGAATGGATAAAGACATTGCCAAGCGCTTGATTCATGCGGCTGGATTGCCGGTTGTTCCTGCGGTCGCATTGAAGCACGAGCCTTGGAAGAAGAACCCTCAATCTGCCGCGCAAAAAGTCGCGACCGAACTTGGCTATCCTGTTTTCGTGAAGCCTGCGAACCTCGGTTCCAGCGTGGGCGTTCATAAAGTGAAAACTCCTCAAGAGCTCGATGCGGCCCTCCAGGATGCTTTCCGTTTCGATACAAAAGTTTTGGTTGAGAAAGCAGTCTCCGCTCGCGAGATCGAACTTGCGGTTCTCGAGAACCCGGATCCAGGTTTGGATCCCTTGGTCAGCGTTCCTGGCGAAGTCGCTCCGACCGGCCATGAGTTTTATTCGTATGAAGCCAAGTATCTCGACGAAAACGGCGCCGCACTGATGATTCCAGCCAAGCTCGCGCCGGAGCAGGCGACGCGAGCTCAGTGGATCGCGCGCGAAGCATTTCGTGCTCTCGAATGCGAAGGCCTGGCCCGTGTCGATCTTTTCCTGGATAAGACGACAGGCGAGTTCTACTTCAATGAAGTGAACACGATGCCAGGCTTTACCTCGATCAGCATGTACCCCAAGATGTGGGAAGCATCCGGAATCGGATACCAAGAGCTGCTCACGCGCTTGATTGATCTGGCGATTTCTCGTCACTCGCGGAAGCGGGCTCTGATTCGCGATTTTCATCAGAGCTGAACTTTTTGCTTTTTCGGATTTCCGCGTCGATCTTGCTGGTTCCGTACGCTCTGCGCGCGGCCTCGAGGTTATGCGTTTTGCAAAGAAGCCTTAAGTTATCGAGAGTCGTTTCGCCGCCAAGGGCGTGCGGGACGATGTGATCCATTTCGATGAATGAAGTCGCGTCGCAACGTCGTCCGCTTTTCGGATCCCTGTAGGTGCACGTACCATGGTCGCGTTGCCAGACTTTGATTCTGAGATCGTTTGGGATGTAGCGCAGAGTGGAAGATGCAGGCTGTGTCGCAGCCGTTTTGAGGGGTCTGGCCGCAGCCGCGCTCTTGGTGAGCGGGTCAGCGGTTTTGAGTCCGAGATCCGACAGCCATTCGAAAAGCCCCCGATAGCTCCGTGAAGGGTCTCGGTGGCTGTTGAGGTCCTTCAAACGATGAAGCTTTCCCACAAGCGGCACATTGGCCACAAATCGAATTTCTACATCCACGCCATTGAGCGGGCGCTCTTTTTCGTAGGGAGACGCGGGAGTGGGGGAGATGGATGCAAGAATGGAATCTGTTTCCCGGCCGGATTTGTTTTCGACCGATTGTAGAATCTGGTTCTTCTGTTCCAAGGTAAAGTTATGGTTCAGCAGCTTTTCTTCGGTTGCCAGGAAGTTTTGCACGCTAGTCAGCGCTTTGAGGCTGAGCTCTCCGCTGATCAGCTTGGCTTCGGCAGTGGGAAGATCCTTGATCAGCTTCATGGCCGAGATTCGCCTCCATGCGGCGGATTCCGAGTATCGCAGCTTTTTCACGCAGAAATCGAAAAGCGATCGATATCCGAGCGAGGCATATAAACGTCGTCGATCGACTTCCGCGAGAAGCCGGATGACCTCCGCTTGAAGTGCGCGTTCGTTCGCGACCGCAGTGTGGGCTTGTCTCAGCAGTTCTTCGATGCCGAGTTTTTTATAGAGAATGGGGCCTTGTTCAGCTGTGTTTTTGTCGTTCATGGGGCAGGCTGTTATGAAAGTTCTATGCCTGCGAATTCCCGGTGTTTTCGCGATAAAGGTGTTCTATTTTTGGTGAGAGAGTCTGAATGCCGGACTTGGACCTGGGGTTTTTTCTGTCGCTTTTGCTTAAGCGTCGTTGGCCTCGAGTACTCGAAGTGAGCGTTTATGCTCTTTGCGGAATGCGGTTTTGATGGAGCCTTGAGCGCGATGAATCAGCGATTTTACCGCGGATAAACTGAGGCTCATTCGCTTTGAGATCTCAGCGTACGAAAGCTTATGAACAAGTCGCATGCTGAGGGCTTCGCGCTGAAGCTTAGTCAGTTGTTCGAGAAATTTCATGAGGACCGCGCGGTCTGAGTTCTTGACTACGAGTGTTTCGATATCCGCCGTCGAAACTAACGCAGGGACTCCCTCTGCTTCCGCCTCAGGTCCTTCTACGGGTACGTTAATCGACATATGGATCTTACGGCGCAGATGATCATTGAGAGTGTTGCGCGCGACAGTCCAGAACCACGGAGCGAACTCTTGAGTCGGATCATAGAGTCCTCTGGATTTCAGGACCTTCAGGAAAATGTCGTGTGACAGGTCCTCCGCTGCGTTCACGCTTTCCGTTCTGCGGAGCAAAAAGCTGAATACCGGCGCTTTGAAGGCATTGTAGATTTCCGTGAAAGCGTCGCACTCGCCGATGTGGAATCTCCTGGCGGTTTGTGGGTCGATCGTGACGGCGCGATCTTTCGCGTCTTTTTTTCTCAGGTTCAAATTAAACATAGGATGTAGAGAATATACGGACTGAGATTCTCGGCAAGAAGAATTTTTATATAAAATAAATAGAAACAAATCCTGATACTCGCTCGTATGCCGCCGAGTCGTATGCCGTCGTACGCCGCCAAGGCAGAGACAGAGACAGAGGTCTCGGCTGAGGTGGGAAGGTGGGGGGAGAGGTGGAGCGCGGGGTGTGGAGCGTGGAAGTTTTTGTCAGGTTGTTATTCGTTTTTGTCGTAAGCGCAGTGGCGGGGGCATTGACCGGCTGCAGTAGTCCTCAGGGAACGGATGTTGTTAGCGGAGTGCCGATTGTCATTCCGACAGGTCCCAGTGGTTCGAGTCGTGGAAGCCATGTAGACCCCATGATTGGAATGAGTTGCATCGCAGGAGATTCGAATCACCTCTGCTTGGGGCTGAAGTACGTCGTTTATGCTGATTCGTCCGGAAATCAGATGATCTCGAACGATGCGATCGTCAATGACATTGCCGCGGTTGATATGATTTGGAGTCAATGCAATTTGGGATTTCAGATCGACCAGCTGGTGATCGCGGATCCTCAAAGTTACGGTTTGAACTTCAGTCCAGCCAACGACTCGGAGCTGGATCAAGCAAGATCCGCGTTTTCAGCGAACGATCTCTTGCTGGTGATCACCACGGGCACGTGGAATCGAAGCGGAACCTTGGGAAATACCGGAGCCAATGCCTGGACCAATATGCCGGGCAGCTATGTCATGGGAGTTGCGATGGAGCAGCCGGTTGGAGCGTATCCCAATATCATCGCGCATGAATTGGGCCATTATCTGAACCTGGGGCATGCATCCGATACAAGCAATGTAATGAATCCGATTATTTATTCGAATTCCACGCAATTGGATTCCTCTCAGTGCGCATCCGCTCGCGCGGCGGCCAGCTATTGGTGGGTTGATATGTTGCGCAGTTAAGTGTTCGGCGCCGGAGTAAAAAGCGGCAAACTGAAATTTCTCATAAACGCGATCAATTCAAAGGCAAAAAAGATAACTGAAAAAAATCTCAAAAAAGACGAAAAATAGCCACAAAACAGTAGTTTATGTCTTGACGGTATTCAAGTTGAAAATGGCGCTTTTTCAAGCGGTGCTATTTATTTCAAGTCCTAAGCAAGCTCTCTCGCTCACCGTAAAGCCCCTCCTCAAAAAGTCTTCTTTTCAATCACTTTTCAAAAACAGCTCAACCTAGGTCAATAGCGCGCTTTATAGAGGGCCGAAAATCCCGTGCTACAAGCGAAGCATGTTTTTGAAAAATATATCGAACGAAGTCCTTCTCTCCCAAACCAGACACTACGTGCAGCGTGAAAAAGAAATGACGTTGCAGGTTCTGCATCATCTCAAAGAAGTAGAACGTCGCAGACTTTTTGCGTCTCTTAGTTATTCAAGTCTTTTTGAATATGTTACACGCGAGCTTGGCTACTGTCCCGCATCCGCTTGCAGACGGATCGATGCCATGCGGCTTTTGAAGGAAATTCCGGAGCTGGAAGAAAAAATCCAAGAAGGCTCGCTAAGTCTCAGTGCCGTGGCGAGAGCGCAAAGCTTCTTCAAAAAAGAACAGAGCGCTAGTCCAGACAAGCCCGTCTCTCAGATCGATAAAAAAGAAATCATGGCTAAGCTCGAAAACAAGAGCACTCGCCAAGTTGAAAAAGAGTTACTGAGTCTCTCATCGACCCCTGAGGCGCATTTTCATGAACGAGTGAAACCTGTCACGCCTGAGTTATCTGAGGTGAAGTTTTATGCGACCGATGAGTTGCTTCAAGATCTTGAAAAGCTCAAAGGTCTTCTTGCTCATTCTCATCCCGGAATGACGACGGCTCAACTCGTTGCTTATCTTGCTAAGCTTGGACTGAAGGAACTTGATCCGGCTATGCAAGAGACAAAACAGGCTACTCCGGCGCCGAACGAATCAGTGCGTCAGAGCCCTCGCTCAAGCAGCTCGGTAACATCAACATCCAGATCCAGATCCAGATATATTCCTCGCGCGCTCGTAAGAGCGGTTTGGAAAAGAGACGAAAGCAAGTGTACTTGGGTTGATTCAAAGACAGGGCGAAAATGCGGGGCGACTTACAAGCTGCAAATCGATCATATCGAGCCTTTTGCGCTCGGTGGAAAAACCGAATTTTCTAATCTGAGATTGCTTTGTTCGCAACATAATCTCTTTGAAGCCGAACGCTATTTTGGCCCATTGGGCGCAGCCGGCTGAGGGCTTTGGAAAGTGTCCCTGATTTCATGAAGATATCCGTGCTCGGTCTCTCGAGAGAGTTCTTTGTTTGTTATTGTAAACTTAAAAAAGATAAAAAATACTTGGCTCAAAACTGGATTTAAGAGATGCTACTTTCCCGGAAGCCGTTCCGGTGTTTGCTTTCTCAGGGATGAGAGAGAGCTTCAAGGCTTACTGAAAAGTCTTATAGAGAGTTGAGAGAGTCATGGATCGACTGAGATATTCCGGTTTTTTTACGGGGATCGCATTCGCATTCGCGCTTGTGGCGGGTTTGAGCTCGGCGAGCTCTTCAGATGCGGTTGCTGCTACAGCCAAGTCTTTGGAAGTCCAAGCTCAGTCGTCGCGTGAGCAGGCGCGTCCCAATAAAACATGCGAGAGCAATGACCCGGACTTCCTGTGCCTTGGCGTGAAGTACGTGCTTTACTTGGATGCATCGTCACAACCGGTCATTAGCCCGGATGTCGCGGAAAATAATTTCTCGGTGATCAACTCCATCTGGCGACAATGCAAGATTGGATTTCAAATCGACGAGCTGGTCTTGAAGAATCCGGAATCCGCGGGGCTACCAGCGGATACGGCGGACTTTTCGGATCTTGATCGAATTCGCCAGGCTTTTAATGAGAGCTCGAGTCTTTTAGTCGTGACAACCTATAAATGGAAGAGGGACGGAAACTTAGGGCATACGCCGGCCAATGCTTGGACTAAAATGCCGGGGAGCGGCCTTTACGGAGTGATTCTCGAACAGAAGGTCGGGGCTTTTCCAAATATCATTGCTCACGAGCTCGGCCATTACCTCAATCTCTATCATGCAAACGAAAACACAGACGTGATGAACGCGATCATCTACAATAATTCGAAAGTCATCACTCAAGAGCAATGCACCACAGCGCGATCGGCAGTGAAAAAATGGTGGTCAAACATGGTTCGCCATCTCCCTGCGATTTCTCCCGATTCCGAGCAGCTCGCTAAGGATCAGACCGTCCATTCGCATAAAGGTTAATCTCGCTGAGGAGCATCCGTATTGGGCGCCTCATCGTGTTGCCAAGACTCGGGATGCTCGCGTTCCTCGATTTCTTTTTCGGATAAGAACGGCTGAAAAGCCCCGAAGCCGCCTGACGTTCCTGCTCCGCTCGCGATCGAGCGAGCCATGGCGATGTCTTCGTCCATCACCGTGTTTTCGGGATGATAGGCGAGTTTTTCTTCTTTCGGCACTTCGGGCGGCAAAAGGAGAGGACTAACGGCTTTGACGTCGATCGACTCAAGCTTTTCCTCGATCTTCTTTTTTTTGAATAAGCGCAGCATACACCCTGATCGAACGCAGGGTTTATGCCAATTATGCGACTTCTTCGCCCTTTTGCTCGACAGGAGGAGCCTTGCCAGCATCCGGATCGATGATGTCGACAAAGCCGCATTCCTTCTTCACGCATTTATGCATGAGACCTGCGCGCTTGGTGATCTTCTCGGACAAGATCGGATATTTGCACTGCGGGCATTCCTTCTGCAAAGGCTTGTCCCAGCACGCGAAGTTGCAGTTCGGCCAGCGATTGCAGCTGTAAAAGAGCCTGCCGTAGCGAGACTGCTTTTGCGCGATTTCGCCTTCCTTGCAGTCCGGGCATGCGATGCCGATCGTGACAGGAGCCGTGAACTTGCAGTTTGGATAATCACTGCAGGCGAGGAACTTGCCGAACTTGCCGCTCTTCACGACCAGTGGTTGCGAGCACTTTTCGCATTTTTTATCGGTATATTCTTTTGGAACGATGACGATTTCGCCTTTGTCGTCCTTCTTGAAATCCTGCGTGTTCTTGCACTCAGGATAATTCGAGCAGGCGAGGAAGGAGCCCATTTTGCCCCATTTGATCACCATCGTGTGCGCGCATTTCTCGCACTTCACGTTGGTTGGGACTTCCTGGCGCTTGACGTTCTTCATCGTTTCTTTGGCTTTTTCGAGAGTTTTCTCGAAAGGCGTCCAGAACGCGCCGAGCGTTTTCTGCCAGTCCGACTTTCCTTCTTCGATTTCGTCGAGCTGGTCTTCCATTCCGGCTGTGAACTCGGAGTTCAAGATATCCGGAAAGGATTGAACCAGAAGCTCGGTGACCACTGTGCCGAGCTCGCTCGGATAATAACGCTGTTCGCGTTTTTCCACGTACTCGCGATCTTGGAGATTGGAGAGAATCGTCGCGTAGGTCGACGGACGGCCAATCCCTTTGTCTTCCAGTTCGCGAATCAACGACGCATCCGTGTAGCGAGGAGGCGGTTGCGTAAAATGCTGTGAAGGATTGAGATCCTTGTTTTGAATCGAGTCGCCTTCTTTCAAAGCAGGAAGTTTCAGCGCTTTTTCGGCGTTCTCATCCGACTTGTCGTCTTCAGCGGCTTCTTGATAGACGGCCGTGAATCCCGCGAACTTGATGACCGATCCGGTTGTACGGAACGTCTGGGTATTGCCGGCTTTGTCTTTAGCTTCGGTGTCGATCGCGGTCTGATCGTACACTGCCGGCACCATTTGAGATGCGACAAAGCGATTCCAGATCAGCTGATAGAGGCGGAACATGTCGCGCTCGACGAAGTGCTGGACTTTCTCAGGAGTGAATTCAAGGGAAGTCGGGCGAATCGCTTCGTGCGCTTCTTGCGCGCTTTTCTTCGATTTATAAACGTTCGGCTCGGCAGGAAGATAGTTTTTGCCGTACTCCGTGGTGATATATTCGCGAACGGATTGGATCGCTCCAGGCTCGATTCGCACGGAGTCCGTACGCATATAGGTGATCAAGCCGTGAGTGCCCAGATCGCCCAAGTCGATCCCTTCGTAAAGCTGCTGCGCAAGAGTCATGGTTTTCTTGGCGCTAAAGCCTAGCTTTCGAGCCGCGTCTTGTTGAAGACGAGACGTGATGAACGGAGCTTGCGGTTTGCGTGAACGCTCTTTTTGCTCGATCGAAGAGATCTGCCAACGAGCGCCCTTCAGATTTCCGAGAAGCGAATCAATCGAAGCGCGGTTCGGGAGCTCGGGGTCTTTGCCGTTGACCTTGAAATAATTAGCGTTGAACTCGATGCCGTCTTTAACGAACGTGCCTTCGAGTGTCCAATATTCTTCGGGCTTGAATGCTTTGATCTCGGCTTCGCGATCAACAACCAGGCGAAGCGCGACGGATTGCACGCGGCCCGCGGAAATCCCGCGACGAACTTTGTCCCAGAGCAGGGGAGAGATTTTATAGCCCACTAAGCGATCGAGCACGCGACGCGCTTGTTGCGCATGGTACTTATCGGCATTGAGCTTGGTTGGAGCTCCCATCGCTTCCAGAATGGCGGGCTTGGTGATCGCGTTAAACAAAACGCGATGAACTTTTTTGCCCTTGGCTTTGAGCTCTTCGTTGATATGCCATGCAATCGCTTCGCCCTCGCGGTCAGGGTCGGTTGCGAGATAAAGTTCAGGCACTCGGGCTGAGGCTTCGCGAAGCTCGTCGATCACTTTCACTTTGGCGGGAATCACTTGATAGTCCGGCTCAAAGCCTTTCTTAGGATCCACGCCTAGCTTGCTCTTGGGTAGATCTTTGATGTGCCCAACGCTTGCCTTGACGATGTATTCCCGTCCCAAATACTTCTGTATGGTTTTTGCCTTCGACGGAGACTCGACAATTACGAGAGCCTTTTTAGCCTTGGCGGTCGTTTTTGGGGCGGCTTTGGATGCCTTCTTCGGAGATGCCATGATGGACACTTTAAAGGGGTTTGGGACGGTTTTTCAAGGGCGCATCCTGAACAAGGAGCGAGTCAGGCTTTGATGCATTGCAGAATCGTATTGAAATCATAAAACTTTCTATCTCACCTCGAAAAGAAAAAATCGTATTATAAGGAGGGCGCGATGAGTGAGGCACCACGGAGCAGCAATTCTCCTGATTCAATGGCTGTCCGCAATTCTCTGTAAAATAGTTCAGGGTTTTCTCCGCGATTTTTGCTCCAAGTCACGAGATCATCCACCGAAATTCCTCCGCTTAAGAACGTTTGCTTCAGGACTTCATGTCGAATTTCATCGCCCAATGTTCGGGCTTTGGGCGAGCGGCCTACGCGTTGGGGCGGAAACGAGAAGCTCGTCTGTTTCCCTACGTGTACAAAGAAACTTTCCAGTTCTAGCCAGACCTCTCCCAAGCTCCGAGCGCTCCAAAAGGGGCGAACCAGTCCTTCGCTGACCTGCCGGCATTCTAGAAGTCTTTGGTTTCCCTCAAGAGTGGGATCGCCTGGATAGCAAGGAGTCACAAAACAAGGACGATCCTGCTGCTTGGTCCACGTTGCAGTGTTGATCGCTCCGGACCTGCGCCCTGCTTCAACAACCCAGGTTGCCGAAGTCCAGCCGGCGATCAGACGATTTCTTCGGATAAAGTGATCCGGCTTCGCGCTAGCGTCTGGCGCGAACTCGGAGATCACTAAGCCCCCGCATTCTAAGATCCGGTTTCTGAGCTCATCGTTTTCCTCGGGGTAGGACCATTCGATTCCACAGCCTAAGATGGCCACGGTCGGAAAGCCTTCTTCGAGCGCGCGAAAATGCGCATGCGCATCGATGCCGCGGGCAAGTCCCGAGACAATCACAAGATCAAAGCCCTGAAGGGCTGACAGCGCGGAACTGATCTCATTTTTTGATCTCGGCTGACACTCGCGGGATCCAACGATCGCGAGGCCGCGCGAGGGAAGATGTGAAAGAATCTCTAAAGATTCAAGCTTTCCCTGAACGTAGAGCTGCGCCGGTGGTCGCGTGACATTCCAAAGGGCCGCGAGTCGGGTGTCGTCAGGGCTTGCTGTCGATTCCGGTGCCGGGGTTTGCGAGTTCGGATTTTGAAAGTGCTGAACAGGGTACGAAGAATGAAAGCGTTTCATGCCATCCAGCTGGGCACGAATGATGCTCGCTCAAGGCCATTTTAGCGAGTCTTCGCTAAAAAAACCGAACGGAAAGTCCTATTTCCAGATCAGAACTCTTGAACGCCGCTGCTGTCAGCTGGAGCTGGAGCCGGAGGCGCGGCAGGCGCCGTTTCGATTCCTGTGGGGCTCGCAGGCTCGCTCGGAGTGGTTGCCTTATAGGTCTCCAGCTGCTTGAGCTCGCGTTCGTCAGCTGGGTTGAGCTTGTCTTCTCCGTCCAGGGCGTCGAGCTCGTTATGAGTCGGAGCGGGATGAGGAGTTTCCGCAGGCGCAGGAGGCGGTGGCGGAGGCGCTTGTTTCTCATCGACCGCAGAGCTCGTTGCTTCGGGGGCCGGCGAAGGTACGGCAGAAGGCGCTGAAGATGGAGACGCAGACGGAGTCGGTGCCGGAGAAGGCGCCGGAGAAGGTGAAAGCTCAGCGACAGGAGAGGGTGGCTCCTCGTCGATCGTTTGTACTGGGGAATCTGTTGAAGATGGCTCGGGCTCCGGCGCAGGCGGGGTATTGCCCGAATCTGCCGGAGCTGGAGGAGGCAATTCGTTCGAATTGGAAGGCAATGCTCCATATTTACGCAAGCGAGAGAGGTCCGTCACGAGACGAACAGGAAGTCCGTCGTAGACTTCAGTGGCGCCATAAATAATTTGAACAGTGCTGTATCGCTCGCTGACTTGCACGACTTGCATGTCGGCGACATGAAAAAGCTCAGGAAAATCGAGGCGCTTTCCGTTGCTCATGTCTTGAGTTTGGAATGTTTCGAAGACCATTCCCTCTTGCAGGCCGTCTTCGGATCCCAAATTGACGAATCCAAAACCGTGTTGCCCCGCCATGAAGCTGGTTGAGGTTTTATCAACGTAGAAAAGTCCTTCTTGAACGGCAGGCGCGGGAATCGGCTCGACTTGCTTGATTCGTGGTAGAGGCGCGATCAGCTTGGAACCGCGATCGATCAAGCCGCGGCCCTGCTTGATCACTCCGATCCAAAGACCGCTTTGGACGCCGATGATCTGAATCTCGCCATCCACATGGTAGCCGTAGCCTTGGCGTCTTTTCGGGTTATTTTCGATCAGGAGCGGTTCATGGACGATCGCATAGGTCTCGCCCGGCTTCATTTCATCGCTCAATCCGTGAATCAAGAATTGATCGCCGACTTTCAGATAAGTCGTCATGCTCGGCGAGGATACGATCTCGCCCAGATAAGGAATGGGCTGCGAAGCAGCAAACAAAGAAAGCTCCCGGGTCGGACTCAAGGTGTGGACCTTGTCTAGGCTGCCCATGACGGCGATCTCTTTTTTCGCGGCTTGCTCGGCTTCGATGCGAGTCGCTTCCCACGACTGCTCGGGAAGCATTCGCCATTCTTGGCTTCGTGGAGGGAGTTTTGGAATCGATGGATCGTTCCGATCGGCGTCGGTTAGGGTGGCGCCGTGCTCAGGAGTCTTGCTGACGACGTTTCCGTCCCCGGACTCGATCGATACTGAAGGCAGAGAGGATCCCGTGCCTGGCATGAACGCAATGCGATTGCCGGGACGGATCAGATGAGGGTTGAGAATGGCGCCGTTGTTCATCGCCCAGATTTTCGGCCAATAGCGCGAGTCTCCGAAGAGGCGTTTGGAGATGTCGTAAAGCGTATCGCCGCGAGAGATGTCGTACTTACCGGTGATTTGCTCGCCCGCGATTTGTTTCCAGGCTTCATCCGAGATGGGGCGGAGGTTTTTGGCGATTCGGAGCGTTTCGAGCTCCGGACTTTCTGTGGGCACGGCGAACGCGGGATTCGACACCCAAAGTGCCGCTGCTAGGCTGATCAGGTAAGCTCGACTCAGAAACTGGCGGCGAATCAGGATGCTCATTGGGTCTCATGCTCCGCGGAGCCGCTCGGGGCCATAGGGGCGGTGGGAGGAGGAGCGTCGATCGCCGGGGCGGTCGCAGGCGCAGGCGCAGCCGCAGTCGCAGTCGTGGCCTCAGTCGCAGAGGCTGGAGTTGGAGCAGGATCTGGAGCTTTTTGTGGAGCCGCATGGTCCTCGTTCGTCGCTTCGGCATCATTCGACGAGTGAGCCGCAGGCGAGTGCGGGAAAAGCGAAGTCAAAAGCTGGCGATGGCGCATGGCCTCTTCTTTTTGACCGATCTTCTCTTCGGAAATCGAAAGGTCGCGAAGCGTCTCGGCGATATGCGGGCTTCGGTCGTAAGTCGTGATCACGCGGCCGAGCTCACGTGCCGCGAGTTTATATTCTTTTTGTTTAAAGTAGGACTCGCCCAGATAGTACTGCGCCGATCCCGCGAGGGCATGATCAGGGTATTGATCGACAAACGCCGAGAAGCCCAGCGAGGCGTCCGAGTAATTATGCGATTGAAGAAGAATCATCGCCTGGCGGTACTTGCGCACGGCTTCGTTGGAGGTGAAAGCGGACTCCGCCTCGTCGTCTCCAGCGGGAGGAAGGGGCGCTGCGCTCTCAGTCGGAACGGTTTTGACCGGTCCTGGCTTTGCACGTTGGTTATCCACCATCGTGTCCATGCGGCGCGTGGAGGATTCGATCTTTTCGCTCATGGAGACCAGTTTCGTTTCAACGAGCTCGAGCTTCGATGAGATCGCGGAAAGCGATTTCGAAAGCTCCTGGTTTTGCGACTGCAGGCGCTCGATTTTTTGGGCATCCGTCTCTTGAGGAGTTTCCGCCTCCTGATTTCTTTTCGAAATCGAGGAACAGCTGGTGCAAACCAAGAGCAGGGCAGAGGCTGAGAGCAATGTCTTCTTCATAGCGATAATTACAATTCTAAGAGCCCTCGGAGAATTGGGCAAGCCCAAGCCGCGAGATATGATATGATGCTACTCATGCGTTCTGTCTTTAGGAAGATCCGGGTCAGGAAACAGGATTCGGCTTTCGTCTACTTTATCCTGGAAGCCAGCGAGGGAATCACCAGCTACTCCACCCTGGAGCATAAGCCCGGGGATCTTCATCGCGACTTGGAGCTCAGGATTCCGCCTGACTTCGTGGACGATGTCGATGGCCTGCTGAAGAGCCTGGGCGAGATGGTTCATGAAATCAAAGAGAGCGATTGAAATTTGACGCTAGTCCGGGACTTGATTCCGGGGCATGGAACTTGCTCTGCACCGGCGCATGACAAATTCTTATTCTCAGTCTCATGCGCAAGCCATGTTCTATTACTTTCTGGCTCTGATCTCTTTGTTTTTTGGAGTCCGGATTCTGTACAAAGAAGGATTAAAGGACTTCAATCTGGGATTTGGAATTGAGCGACAGCGACTCGAGATTCAGAAGGTTCATCATCTTTTGCAGGAGATCGAAGAGCTCTTGGGAGCGGGAATGCTTCCCTCACGCGAGCATTGGCAGAGCCTAGAAGCACTTGCTGCGCCCTGGGGCTCGCTGGCGCATGACAGTCTTCAAGAGCTGAGATCCAGTGGAGGCGCGATCTTGCCGACCTTGCGCAGGCTCAAGGATCTCGCGACCGGACAGCTCAGAGCATTGGCGGATGCTCGGGCGCGCTCATCGCAGGCCCTCGCGCAAGCGATTGTCTGTATGCTTTTGATCCCGGCGTTTGGCGGGGTTCTCTATTGGCTTCTGCCAGGAGTGAGCGATCATGCTCTTTTGTGGATCTTGCTGTGCGGGCTTTCTCTGGTGATCGCGGGGGGAGGGGCGTTGTGGCTCTTGTCGATGGCGCAGGAAGCGCGCTGGGCGGGGCTCCCGAAAAACGCGAGATCTTGGGTCTTGGCGTCGCAATGCGCGGGTGAGCGATTTTTAGCGTTGGTGCGAGCCGGGAGTCCGGCGGATCTCGCATGGGGACGAGCTACGGAGATTCTTTCTCGCGAAGCCCCCTCGCTTGCGCTTCTCTGGGGGCACTCGGTCTGGAAATCGGCTCCGTTGGATTCGAGCACGGTTGCAAATCCTGCCTCGCGCCTTTTCGTGGAAACAGGGGAAGCTCTCCGAAGGGCAGTGCAAGTCAGCCTGATGGAAGGGAGGCCTTGTTCGGATCGAGTCGAAGCCGCGCTATCTTCGCTTTCTCATGAATTGAAAGCGCGAGTCGAAGCGGAGCTCACTCTTTTGTCCACTCGCGCGCTCAAGCCTCTTTTTCTCTGTGTGGCGCCAGGCATTTTCATTTTGCTGGGAGCCGGTTTTCTGCTCTGCCTTGCGGCCTCGAGCCAGGAGCTCGGGGGAGGTCTGTTCTCGTGAGCGCGCAGAAGCTGATCGAAGGGGCGATCGCCAGCCTGCTCTTCGCGCTCGCCCTAGGCGGAACGGCTTGGGTATTTCCTGCTCAGGGAAAATATTGGATCGAGCGACCCGTTAGATCAGAATCGGGACGTAAGGATTTTTCTTCCGCGAAGCAATCTCAACGGAAGCCGTCTGGTTCGCGCGAAGCGCGGACTCGAGCTTGCCGCGGTTGTAAACATGGATCTCGAGGTCGGAAAATTTCGAGTTCGCGCAATAAATCAGCGAACCATTCGTATCCTCGAGCGTGATTCCCGCGAAGTCTTTATGTTCGACGGATGCGCGTCCGCGAAAAAGAAGATCGCCGCGCTCGGCTTGGAAAGTCCATTCGTTCAGAGTGTGCTTGGACTGAAGGCGAATCGCATCGCGGATATTGTTGAAGTGATGCTGTTGACCTTGATAGAGAAAATAAAAAGACGAGATTTTCGGGCTCGGAATTCCGCCGAGAAGATGGCTTCTCATGCTCAGCCCCTCGAAAACAAAAGGAACCGGAACGCCTTGCTCGTTCGTGAAGACATTGCAATGGCCGTGAATCCAGGAGTGCGCGCTGCGAGGACCGCCTTGATGTCCTTGCATTCCGGGCGCGCGCTGAAAGCGAAACTCTTCGCCATTGACTCGTACCACGCCCGTGAAAGCGAGGTCTGGCTGCGGCGTCACGATCATGTGGCGGACCAAGCGAGTCTTCTTGACGGAGTTTGGAATCAAATCAAACTCGGCGGTTTGACGGGGCTCCATCGTCAGCTCCCATTCGATGCTTCGTCCTTTGGATTGGACTTTACCGCGTGTGCTTGTATCGGAGAATTCGCAGTCAGCGATCTGAAAGCCTTCTTTGTTCATCACCGTCGTGAAATTCTTGAGATCGAAGCTTTCTTTCAAAGCGACTTTGTTCGCTTCTCCGCCGGGATTTTTCTGGAAGAAAACGCCCCAAGCTTCGGAAAGGCGGCGAAAGCCGTTATTGCTGATCAAAAGAGAAAATCTCAGATCGAGCGCGCGAAGCGTCGATGGGTCACGAAGACTCAGGTACCAAGACTCTTGGTAAGGGCCTTGAGGAAAAGTGGTCCCTGTCACAGGATCCGTGTAGGCGCGAGAGGGCGAATCGGAGCCGGGAATTGCGCCAGAAATCTTTAATGTTTGAGCAGGGTGTTTTTTCCAAGCGGGACTATTGAGATTCATGCTGGAAGCAGTCTCCCATAGATTCTATTGAATGCCAATCGGTCCCAATCGGTCGAAGAAGGATTGTATCGCCTTCGCGCCCTTCGATCTTGGATAGCTCAACAATCTCGCGGTTTGAGCCCACGCGCGAAACCTGAGCGATCCACTGCACTCCAACGGCCATCAGCTCGCGGATCGCGGTTAATGGAAGGTTGGCTGCTCCCGATAGAAGACAAAGAAGCTCAATTCTTCGAAGCGTATCTCGTGGATGATGAGCATGAAGCGTCGCGAGGAGCCCGCGATGGCCGGTGTTCATGGCTTGAAGAAGATCTAAGACCTCAGGGCCTCGGCATTCGCCCAAAACAATTCGGTCTGGTCGCATTCGAAGCGCTTGCCTTAAGAGCGCCCGCAAAGTGACTTCGCCAAAGCCGTCCGCATTGGGAGGGCGACTCACGAGGCTTAAGAAATGCGGATGAAAAGGAGCAAGCTCGGGCGTGTCTTCGAGTGCGACGATTCTCTCGTGAGCAGGTACGAATGAGAGAAGGTCCGTGGCAAGCGTGGTTTTACCCGCGCCAGTGGAGCCCGCGATCAAAATCGATTCGCCCGAGCGACAGGCATCTTTTAGAATTTCGAAGTACCGAGCGCTTCGGGGTGTTGTCGACCAACGCTCTCCGCTCGCTTTTCGAGGGCGGGGGAGGCGCCGGAGCGAAACCAAAATCCCATTTCGAGATAAAGGAGGAAAGGCCACATGCAACCGATGTCCACTCGGCAGAGTGGCGTCGATGAACGGATGGCGCGCATCCCATGTACGGCCCGCGGCGGTGATTTGCTCCAAAACCCAGATACGCATATCCTCCGCGCCCCACTCGTCGTGCGACAGCGGCTCAAGCCCTTTTCCACGATCCATGAAAATTTGATCGTGACCATTGAGAAGGAGATCCGTGATCTCGGGCGTCTCCATTGCTTGCGCGAGCCATGGCGGAGTCATTGCAGCACGTTCCAAGGATATTCGCTGGATTGCTGAAGCGCGTGCTCTTTCTCGGGATCTGCCGGGCCGCGCGGCGCCGGAATCGGGCCTCTCGGAAGGATGCGAGTGATGCGTTCCATCGGATTTCTTGGAAGCTCGTTTGAAGGAACCAAGATCGCGACCAGTTCAGATTTGTCGTTTTGATAATCCTCCGAGCCAAAAAGCGCGCCGAGGACAGGAATTCGGCTGAGGCCGGGAAGTCCTCGGGAAATTTTCCGTACGTTTTGTTGAAGAAGGCCGGAAAGAAGAAGCGGGCGGCCGTACTGCGCATCCACTTGCGTTTTCATTCGATTAGCTTGGATACCCGGAACTTTATCGATCGCGATCGACGGATCGAGATGGCTCACTTCGGTCGTGATGTCGAGTCGAACTCGATCGCCCGCCGAGTGCGTGACGTGAAGCTGAAGAAGAAGACCGAAGTTTTTCCAGGTGACCGAAGAAAAATACGCCGATTTGCTTTCAATGGGGATTTCGCCTCCGGATAAAAGCTCCGCGTCGCCTGGCGCCCGCACGACGAGCTCCGGATTGGAAAGAATTTTAAGCGATCCTTCCCCTTCTAAAATTTGCAGCGTCAGATCCAGTTGCAGCAAATCCTGGATTCCCGAAGAGGTGACTCGAAACGCGCTTTCTTGAAAAGCGGGCCAACCCAGTCCGAGCGAATGAAATTTGGTTTTCTTCAGCTCGAGCAAAAATACTTTGAAGTGAACCGTAGGGGATGCGTCCGGAAGGGAGTCGAAATGAGATTGAACCAGGGGGAAGATCGACCTGGCTCGTTTCTCGATGCGAGTCTTTTCGGAGGGGCTTCCGATATTTCCCTCCACCAGCTGAACAGCGAGCATTTTATCTTCGCGAATGATTTTAAGACGCTTGGAATAAGGCGATTTCAGCAGCCAATTCTCAAGCTGAGCTTGCGCGCGCTCCAGCAGCGCGTCCGATGGCTCGGTTTCGTCTCGAACCTCTTGCGGAAATCCCTGAGTGAGGGTGCCAATTCGCTCCGCTTCGTTCAGGGATTGGATCTCGCCTCGAAGAATCACGCCCGCCGTTGAGTAAAAGATTTCGACTTCGCTGAGCTGGCTTAAAGCCTCGGCGAGCTTGGGCGTTAAGGGTGAGGAGGCCGTTTTGTCGACCCGGATCACGCGATGTTCGGCTGACCCGTCGGTTTTCCAGATCCAAAGATCTGAAGGTCCTGGATGGATGGCCTTGATCAAAATAGAACCGGTCTTTCCGTCCCCCTTTGGGCTGCTTTTAGGCAGAGGAACAGCTCGAACGGCCGCATCGCCTAGCGAAAAGCGGGCTAAGTCTTGGATTTTTAAAAGGCGCTGCTCACCCAGTTGGAGATAGATGGGAGGCTTTTCGGCGTCTGCTCGGGCAATCAGAGGCAATGAAAGAACGTAAAGGACGGCAATGAATCGGTACTTGAGATCGCTCATGCTGGCGCGCATAGGCAAGGTCCGAGCCAGCGAGAAAAGAGGGAGAAACGGTGCCTAGTCCCCTGGGTGCCACGCTAAGAGCGTCTTAAAGATGCGTTGACAAGCGCTCACCCCAAAGCTACAAGATTGCTTTTAATTCCAAGGCGAAACGCGCGTTTAGAGGCCGATGGGTTTGGGTTCGAGTTTCCAATCTATCCATCTAGATTTCGTGTCGAAAATTGGAAGATGTCTCCGCAAGTGGCAAAGATGGAATCGGTTTGAGCCGGTTCTTGAATGAACCGAGCGGGTACAAAACGAGCCAGTTTTAGCGGCTTTTTAGCTAAAAAATTTTTGGGTAAACAGAGTCATTTTATTAGGAGTACTTTATGCCATCTCGTATGATGAAGACCAAAACCGCACGCAAGATTCGCCAAGCTCGCAAGGGCAAGGTCCGCAAGCGTAAGGAACAAAACAAAGGCACGACGCCTAAGTTCCCAATCCATATCGACTAAGACGTCGTTTCAATCATAAGGAACCGATTCTCATGGCCAATCATTATCTCTTCACTTCTGAGTCTGTTACAGAAGGGCATCCAGACAAAATCGCGGATCAAATCTCCGATGCTGTTCTTGATGCTTTGTTGACTCAGGACCCGCGCTCTCGCGTTGCCTGCGAAACTCTCGTGACCACCGGTTTGATCGTGGTTGCTGGTGAAGTGACGACCAATGCGCGCGTGGATTATGCGGACATCGCTCGCGAAACGGTGAAGAAGATTGGCTACGATTCGTCTGATAAAGGTTTTGATTATAAAACCTGCGGCGTGATCGTGACGTTGGATCGTCAATCTCCAGATATTTCCCAAGGCGTGAGCGTGGGTGAAGGCCTTCATAATCAGAAGGAACAAGGAGCAGGCGACCAAGGCATCATGTTCGGCTATGCCGTTCGTGAGTCTGAAAACTTGATGCCATTGACGATCGATCTTTCTCATAAGATGGCGCTTCGTCTTTCCCAAGTTCGTAAAGATGGAACGCTTCCTTGGTTGCGCCCAGACGGCAAGACTCAGGTGACGGTTGAATACGAAAACGGTCAGCCTAAGCGCGTGGATGCAGTCGTCGTCAGCTCTCAACACGACGAGAACATCTCGCATAAGCAGATCCAAGAAGCACTGATTGAAGAAGTCGTGAAGAAGACGATTCCAGCTCAGTATCTCGACAGCAAAACCAAGTTTTACATCAATCCAACCGGACGTTTCGTGGTGGGTGGTCCAATGGGTGACTGCGGCCTGACGGGACGCAAGATCATTGTCGATACTTACGGCGGACACGGCGCGCACGGCGGCGGAGCTTTCTCTGGCAAGGATCCATCTAAAGTCGATCGCTCGGCTTGCTACATGGGTCGCTATGTTGCCAAGAATCTGGTTGCTGCGGGACTGGTTGATAAGTGCTTGGTTCAGCTTGCGTACGCCATCGGCGTCGCAGAGCCTGTCAGCGTCATGGTGAACGGTTTCGGTACCGAGAAAGTGGACACGAAGAAGCTCGAAGCAGCAGCTCGTGAAGTATTCCATCTTCGTCCAGCCGGAATCATTGAGTCGCTGAACTTGCTCCGTCCAATTTATTCCAAAACGGCAGCTTACGGACACTTTGGTCGCAATGATCCTGATTTTACTTGGGAGCGTACGGATCAGGTTTCTGCACTGCGCAGTCTGAAATAAACCTGACAGTTAGCTAGGTTAGATGAATTAAGTTCAAAGGGCAGCTCCTCATTGCGAGGACTGCCCTTTTTCTTTATGTCAGGATGTCATTTCGCTCTTCGCAATTTCGGCGGCGACGAGATAAACTGAATTAATCCATGCATCACGTTTATTTCTTCATGCGCATTTATCCGTATTGGGCTCTTCCCTTGGCTCTCGTCATGGGGCAGCTCGGGCTGCATTTTCGCCGAAGAAAATTTCGTATGCAGTACAGCTTTTGGGCGATGATTGTTTTTCTCGTTGTGACTTCTGTTGCCTGGATTGCATATCGTGGCGATACCCAATCGGAGCAGTGGGTGCGTTCGTTTGAAAAGGGTTGATTCGAATTAATCGCGAATCACCTTGAGGTCATTCTCGCAATCGTCATCCAATGCAGGGATTTGTTCGGCGGTAAAAGAACTGATTTGCGCGCCGGAATCCGCTCAATGTTTCACCATGCATTTCGGATTGCAACGGGACTG
>CAZCBS010000007.1:4369-28816 GCA_964496965.1 uncultured Bacteriovoracaceae bacterium | reverse complement strand
GTCCGCGGCCACGCCGGCGACGCCACTGGAGGGTCGGGCTCCAGCCCGACCTTGTCTTCCCGCCCCCCGATCCCCGCCAACGATGTGACGGTGCCTCCCTTCGCCATCGCTTCGACCAACTCCACCGTCACGGCCCCGACTGCGGCCTCTGCAAGACTCGCCCTGAGCGAAGTCGAACGGGCTGCACCGGCCGCAAAACGGCGGTACTCCGCCGAAGAAAAGCACCTCTGCTCAGTTTGGCTCTCGGAGCTCAATCCTGGCACCCGTTTTAAGACGAAGGAAATGGACGAGTTCCTTGTCATTTCCCACTGGATTTACACTGCCATCATTATGATGACAGAGCTTAAAGAATTCTCTGGAACAGGCCAGGAAATCTCAAGACTACTGAAGGGGCGCATTTCTCCGATCGAGGCGCAGGCGGCGCTTGAACGCCTCATCGATTTAAAGCTGATCACAAGGTCTCCCGATGGAAAGCTTCAAGCGACCTACGATCGAATTACGACTCGAGACGATATCGCTAATGAAGGAGCAAAAAAGTATCACCAAGCTTCTATCGAAGCTTCCACGCAGGCTATTCACGGAGTCCCGCTTGATCGACGAGAATTTCAGTCTTTCACCATGGCGATTCGCCACGACAAGCTTTTGTTGGCTAAGGAAATGATTCGAAGATTTCGTTCCCAATTCGTTCAGGCCGTCGGAGCTGAAAGCGACGGGGACGATGTATATCAAGTCAATTTGCATTTTTTTCAACTTACGGAGAAAACGTATGTCTAATTCAACGTTAAGAGCCCTTGTTTTGAGCTCGCTTTTGCTTTCTGTTTCGCCAGCCTTAGCCGGTAAGGACGCAGGTGCTGGCAATGGCGGCGACATCTGCGAAGATCGAATCAAAATCGTGCGTGACGACATTGCATCTTGGATAAAAAAAGGCGGATCCTCCGGATTAAAACTACCCCATGGAATCGATGCCAAGCAGTACGAAGCATCCATGCTAAACGCTATCATTCAAGCAAAAGTGAGCTGTACTGACGAAGTCATTACCGTCGGACATGCCGAAAAAACCTGCAAGAACTTCATAGATAATGACGTTCCTCGTGTCCTCTGTGACGCTAAAAAATTTCTCGGCACGGATGAGTCCGCTCAGTACATTCTCGTTCACCACGAGTATGCTGGCCTCAGCGGAATCGAGATCAATAACGGAGAAGACTCAAACTACGGTGTTTCCAACCAGATCTCGGGTTTCCTTGTAGATGAAGTCGTGAAAAAACTTGCCGTAGGGATCCCCCCATCAGGACTTTGCTCCACTCTCGACGTCTCAAAACCGATACCAGTTGGAATGACATGCATGACGTCCAAGGGTAAGATTTTTGAACGAATCGAGCAGAAAGACTTTGGAAAAGCGTGGAAGGGACCGGATGGACTGATTTGGAGCGATCAAATTGGAACCGGCAACCAATATGATGCGGTAAAAATATGCAAACGCGTGGGCGGCAGCCTTCCTTCAGCATACGAATTTTCGAGAGGAGAGGCTGATGGATTTCGTGAAGCCCTGCCTCATATGAAAAACTCGAGCTTTTGGACTTCTTCGATCGACTACAATTTCATGTCTCCCGGCATCTACGGTTACATCTTTCAAACCGATGACCATGAAATGAGTATCGGCTTTCGGGAACACGACGAGCACTCCGTCCGTTGTGTCGTACAAGACAGCGGCTGGGTTTTTCCTTCCAAAAGGTAAAAACATCCGGCTACTTTTGGCTCAGAAGTGCGTCAAAAATCTGAGAATCGAACAAAATGCCGAGCTGAATTAAACAGCCGAATTTGGCGCGGTGACATCCTGTCACTGTTCAACACGGCATCCTGCCTGAACAGCTTCAAATTCTGCTGTTTAATTCAGCTCGGCATTTGGTTCGCGATCAACTGGCTATGACGCACTTCTGAACCAAACCGAGAAGCTCCAGTGGAGCTTCCGGCGGACACCTTTTTTATTGCGCCATTCGCTCAATCGCGAAATCCACCGGAATGCTTGGAGCTTCTTTCTCCGCCTCACCCGTCGTGGAAATACCGACCTTAGCAAGATCAGCAGCCGAAGGAGTTGGAACCTTCGTCGGTCCAAGGGATAGAACGAAGTGGACCAGCGCCCAGCGATCATCCGTTGGAAGCGTCGCAAACGATGCCATCGAAGAGCCTGGAACGCCTTCTCTCAAAGTTTTGAAAACAGCTGGAACTGCGCGACCATTCTTCCAACCTACGTCCGCGGTGAAATTACGAGGAGGAGGATTGAGAGCTGCAGCAGCAGGACCATTGCCCTTCCCTTCGGGACCGTGGCAGCTGATGCAGTTCACTTCAAAGAGCTGCTTTCCGTGAGCGATCAATTCAGGCGTCGAAACCCAAGGATCTTTCAGCTTGGACTTCGAGCTTGCAGCGCTTGCCGTCAGATCGCCTGGCTTCACGTAGACGTCGCCGCGGAAAAAGAGGTCGGTTGCGGTCAGGACGATGAAGATCGCCAGAAAAAGAAACGAAGTTCCAAAAATCACTCCGTTTTCAGCTCGGTCGTATTTCAAGTTCATGAAGAACAAGGCAACCAAAAGCGCCTTCGTCGAAGCGACGGCCATGGCGACCACGAAGTTCAATCGACCAAGATCGATTCCGGCCACCCAAACCGTGATGACCGTGAGAACCATCAGGCATGCGCCGATGGTCGCAATCATCTTAAACGGCAAGATGTGGTGATGGGAAGAATGCCCGTGCTGTGAATGAGTCTGTCCGTGATTTGACATATTTTAGAATTCTTTCCAGTTATCCCACGAGGTACAGAAGCGGGAAAAGATAAATCCAAACCAAGTCCACAAAGTGCCAGTAGAATCCGGTCAGCTCGACTGGAGTATACCAGTAAGGGCTGAACTCGTTTTTCAACGTCCGGACCAGCATCCAGGAGATCAGTCCCATTCCGATCAATACGTGGATCCCGTGGAGTCCCGTCATCAAGAAATAGAGCGAGAAAAACAAAGGAGACTTCGGGTAATGAGCCAAAAGCTCTGCATTGCTGAAATGCTTCCCTGGAAGGAGGCCGTCGTGGAACTTATGCGAGTACTCCAGATACTTGATGAACAAGAATCCGCAGGCGCACATAAAGGTCAGAATCAGGTTCACGATCGCAAGATCGCGACGTCCCTTTTGCGTGGCGGTTACGGCTGCGGCCATCGTCAAGCTGCTGGTAATCAGAACAATCGTGTTGATCGCGCCGAGATTCACAGCGAGCTCTTTATGAGCAGCATGGAACATTTCCGGATAAAGACCGCGGAAAATTCCGTAAGCCACAAACAATCCACCGAACATCAGAACTTCGGTCACCAGGAACAACCACATCCCTTGCTTGGCGGCCTCAAACTCATGGTCCGCGCTATCAAAGTGATGCGCATGGTGATGCGGTTTAAAACCGTCAGCAGTGAGTGTCGTATTCGTAGGTGTCGACATATTCAGTTACCCTTAGGCTTTCGATTGCAGCGGAACCACGCCGCCTTCTGGACGATATTCGTAAGGCCAGTTGTTCACGATCGGAGTGATCGGGAAGTTGTCATGCGGCGGAGGCGAAGGCGTCTGCCACTCGAGAGTCAGCGCCTGCCATGGATTGGAAGGAGCGCGAACTCCGCTCATCAAAGCGCGACCCAGATAGACAGCGCTCCAGAGGAATCCGAGACCGATCAACCAAGAACCCACCGTCGAGATCCGATTGAGCATCGTGAACTCAGGCAAGTAATCCCAGTAACGGCGAGGCATGCCTTGCGCGCCCAAGATGAATTGCGGGAAGAAAGTCACGTTGAAGCCCAGAACCACCAGCAAGAAGCCGATGCGAGCGGAAGCTTCACAGTACATTTTTCCGAACATTTTCGGGAACCAGTAATGGATGCCCGCCATGAGGCCCATCAACGTGCCGCCGACCATGACGTAATGGAAATGCGCCACCACGAAGTAAGTGTCGGTCAGATGCACGTCGATCGAAAGAGTTGCCAGGAACACGCCCGTCAAACCACCGATCGTGAAGATCTCAAGGAAGCCCAACGCATAAAGCATCGGGGCGTTGAAGTGAATGGATCCGCGGTACATCGTCAGAACCCAGCTGAACACCTTAATACCCGTCGGAACTGCAACGAACATGGTGAGAAGCGAGAAGACGAAATTCGCAAGCTCAGATTGACCGCTGACAAACATGTGGTGGCCCCACACGATGAAGGCGATCAGCGCGATGCCGAACGAAGAGTAAGCAATCGCTTTATATCCGAAAATCGGCTTGCGAGAGAAAACTGGAATGACTTCCGAGATCACGCCGAAAGCTGGCAAGATCATGATGTACACCGCAGGATGCGAGTAGAACCAGAAGAAGTGTTGGAACAACACTGGGTCGCCGCCCAAAGCTGGGTCGAAGATACCGATTCCGATCAAACGCTCCATGCAGAGAAGTGCCAGAGTGATCGCAAGAACTGGAGTCGCCAAGATCTGGATGATGCTCGTTGCATAGGATGCCCAGACGAAAAGCGGCAAACGTGACCAGGAAAGTCCTGGAGCACGAAGCTTATGAATCGTGACGATGAAGTTCAGTGCCGTCAAAATCGACGAGAAACCTGCGATGAATGCTCCCGTCAAAACCAAGATCACGGTCGAATTGGAACGAATCGAGTAAGGCGTATAGAATGTCCAGCCCGTGTCTGCTCCGTTGAAGAAAAGAGCAGCCATGGCGAAGATCGCGCCCGCGATGAAAATATAATAAGAAGCCAGGTTGAGCTTCGGGAACGCGACGTCCTTGGCTCCCAACATCATCGGAAGAATGAAGTTTCCGAGAGCGCCAGGAATCGCTGGAATCACAACCAAGAAAACCATGATCGCGCCGTGGTAAGTGAACAGGCGATTATAATGGTTTGCGTCCACCAAGTGGTTCACATGTCCAGCAGTGCCCCAGTGAAAGAGCTCCATACGGATCATGAGAGCGAAAATCCCGCCCAAAAGAAAGAAGGTCAGAACACTGAAAAGGTACATCAAGCCAATTCGCTTGTGGTCGACAGTGGTCATCCAAGACCAGATGCCTTTTCCATGATTCAGGTAATTATGTTCGGCGTGAGCCGCGACGTCAGCAGATGAATGCGACATTTGTCATCTCCTATTATTTCAAGCTCTTGATGTAAGCGATGATTGAGTTCATCTCGAGTTCAGTCAGCTGACCTTGATAGGTCGGCATCACAGCCTGATAGCCTCGGACGATTTTAGCATTGGGCTTTACGATCGACTCGTGAAGGTAGTTATCATCACGAACCAGACGGGTCCCATTCGAGAACTCAACCTCTTGACCATAAATTCCCTGAGCGGATGGACCGACCTTCTGCTCTCCATTGATGGAGTGGCAAGAGGTACAGCCTTTCACCTCAAAAAGTTTCTTTCCTTGTTCAGCCAGGGTCAGCTGAGCCGAAGTCGGAGCGGCTTGCGATCCGGAAACGGCGTCGACCGAAGCTTCCGCAGTTTTGCGCTCAGCAGATGCCGAGTCGCTTTCCGCAAGCTCACGCGCGTCAGGAATTGGAGGCAATTTCTTGCCGGCGTTCCATGCCTTCCATTGGTCATCATCCAAAACGATGACTTGAGCGAGCATTCCAGAGTGCGTGGTACCGCAGTACTCCGCGCAGAAAACTTGGTGACGGCCTGGAACCTTCGCTTCGAACCAGATGCTGGTGTACATGCCAGGCACAACGTCCTGCTTGATACGAAGGTTTGGAATAAAGAACGAGTGAAGCACGTCTTGCGACGTCATGATCAGCTTCACCGGACGATTGAGCGGAACATAAAGCTCAGCGGTCGTCGTACGGCCGTTGTCATATTGAAACTGCCAGAGCCACTGCTTGCCAATGACGCGAATCTCATAGGCGTCAGATGGAGCCGCAGTCATTTGATGGTAAACCGAGTAGCCCCAGCCGAAAATCATCAGAAGCAAGAGCGTCGGCACCACGACAAACACGCCTTCAAGAAGGTGATTGCCCGTGATGTACTTTGGTTTGAGTCCCGAACGGTGCGAATACTTTATGACGAAGTAAACCATCGCTCCGATGACAGCGACAAAGAAGAAGACGCTGATCCAAACCAGAAAGAGATAGAGAGTATCCCAGCGGGCGGCAATATCCGACCCGGCTAAGGGAAGGGTTCCTGCATAGGCTTCGGTGAAAAACATGGAGATCTCGGTCCTTTCTTTATCGATCGGTCTCTAATGAGTCTTCGTTAGATCTGCTTCGGGACGCCGACGGCGCTCCCGACTCCAGAACACAGCGAGATATGCTCCGAAAAACAAAGCAGTCCCAGCCATGCCTCCCGTCATCACCCTGGACAGGTAAATCGAGTATTTTCTGGTTACAGGATCATAGTGGTAACAGAACAAAAGAATTCTATCAATCACGGTTCCAATCTTACCGTTGGATGCTTCAAGCAGAGCCATCTTCAGATCGGTTGGCTTGAACTCGATGCCGTAAAGGTATCGAGAAATCTTGCCTTCAGGTGTCAAAGAATAAAGTGCGGCCGAATGCGCGTACTGCGTGCCGTCTTTTTTATAAAGAAAACCCACTTCCGAAGCGAGTTGGCGAATCTGGGCTTCATCACCCGTCAAAAAATGCCACCCAGCAGCAGACTCAGGTTTGCCATAAAGCTTAAGATACGCTTCTTTTTTAGCCGCCGCGAGCTCAGGTTTTTCGGATGGATTGATGCTGACCGCAACAATATCGAACTGCTTGCCAGGCACCCACTCCAGCTCCTGCAGGCCTTTCACAAGACCATTGAGGACCAAGTTACAGAGGTTGGGGCATTCAAAGTAAACCAGCGTCAGAAGAACAGGCCGATGAGAACCGAGATAATCCTTAATCGTGACCGTCTCGCCCTTCTCATTTTTGAATTGAAGCGATGCTGCCGAGACCTGCGCGCCCAAATGTTCCTTGATCCCTACATCCTGAAGAGGAGCAGGAATATCCTCGCCATACGCATTCGGAGTGAACGAAGCGGAGAACGCCAAGGCCAATAAAGTGAAGAAAACAGAAATTAAATGCATGGGGCTTTATTAATTCATATTACAGTTCGAGAGGTCGCTCAATGATTTTAGGACCATTTTCTGTTAAGGGGAAATCATTCGCACATGAAGCAAACTTTTCGGACATACTTAGAGCTCTCCAAGTCGGGAATCGTCACGCTGGTTCTCATCAGCGTGCTCGGGGGCTATCTCATCGGGCAGCCCATGGAGCTCCCCTTCTCGCCGCCTCGGATGCTCTGGACCCTGCTGGGCGTACTGTTTTTGGCATCAGGATCTTCGGCTCTGAATCAGTTTCAAGAGCAAGCCGAAGACGCTTCGATGCCACGAACCTCCGGGCGTCCCCTCCCCAGTGGGAGAATGAAACCTCATCAAGTGCTGGCTTTTGTCGCGATTTCGTTAGGCCTGGGATTGATCATTCTAGACTGGCTCGATGGAAAGTTACTCGCCCTAGGCGCCGCAGCCGTCGTCTTCTATAATGGATTTTATACGATGTGGTGGAAGAGACGCTGGGCATACGCAGCGATTCCGGGCGCCATTCCGGGCGCCATTCCGATTCTCATGGGCTACACGGCGGCGAGCGGAAATGTCTGGACCCCAGGCGGAATCTATCTCTTCGCCATTCTCTTCTTTTGGCAGATGCCTCATTTCTGGGTTCTCGCCCTTCGCTATCAAAAGGACTACGCCTTAGGCAACTTCCCGACCCTCCCCGTTGCGCTCGGCGAGGACGTCACAGTTCTTCAAATCGTCCTTTGGTGCCTAGCCTATATCGGCTTAGCCCTAGTCGGCCCGCTCTTCTTACCCATACGAATCATCTATCTCGCGATCACCATTCCAATGTGCGTGTGGCTGCTCTGGAAACTTAGAATCTTCGTTCATGCCGAAGCCAAAACGAGCGGCAAAGCTTGGCTGGGGTTCTTTCTCTGGGTCAACTTCAGCCTGATTATCTTCATAGCGGCTGCAGCGCTCGATATTTGGCACTTGCACCTGATGACGCCGGTATGGACGAAATAACAAATCAAAAAGAAGCTAAGGTTTATTAAAAAACCTCGCTGCGACATCCTGTCGGCCGTCCCAACAAAACCGTAGCCAAAATCAGTGTTTCACTGACAATCATCCGTGAACAAAGCACAGAGTGTATTCGATTCAGTTAAAAACCGAGCCGTTTCAGGCAGGATGCCGTACGGAAACTGCGACAGGAAGTCGCAGCGAGGCTTTTTAACTGAATCGAATACGCTCTGTGCTTTGTTCTGTTCGGATCTCGAAAAACAAAAAAGCCCTCGCATTTCTGCGAAGGCCTTTTGTTTTTTCGTTGCCCATCCGCCTAACGGCGTCTGGTCTACTACTGGTGATGATGAAACACTGCTTCTGGCAGGCGAGGATCGCCGATCGCAACGAGGTTGAAGCGACCCAAGAAGCGCGTCACCATAAAGCCGAAGAGTCCGATAAATCCAATCGTCTCGCCGAGCTCAATCCATCCAAACACAGGGCCTTCTTTGAAGAAGTTCGGTTGAACCACCCAGAAAAGGTCGATCCAGTGCGCAACGAGCATGAAAAGCGCGGTAAAGGTCAAAAGCTTAGGATCGCGCTTTGCATCGCGTGGCAAGAGCAGGAAGAAAGGCAACATGAACTTGCCGAAAGCCAGGAAAGCCGAGACATACATCCAGCTTCCGTGCATACGGGTGATGAAGAATCCCGTTTCTTCGGTCAAGTTGGCGTACCAAATCAGCATGAACTGCGAGAACCCGACATACGCCCAGAAAACGGTCATGCCGAACATGAACTTGCCGATGTCGTGAATATGGTTGTCATTCACGATTCCTTCGAGCTGGCCGTTTCCACGGAAGTGGAGCGCCAAAAGGCAGGTCATCGCCAAAGTCGAGTAGAACGCGCCGGCGAACATATAAACACCGAACATCGTGCTGAAGAAATGGGTATCCATCGACATCATTTGGTCAAAGCTCATCATTGTGAAGAGTACGCCAAAGAGAATGAGGAATCCGGGAGCCAAAGCTCTGTTCCGCAGGGTCCAGGAATAAGAGCCATCACTATCTTGCGCGATGGAGTTCTTGACCAGCTTCCAGGTCAAGAAGATCAAGATCAAGAGACCCAAAAGATTCCGGATCGTGAAAAACTTGAAGCCGAAGTAGCCTGCGCGAGCCTGAAGGACAGGATCAGAGGCGACATGATTCAAGTCCGTCCACTGATAGAGATGATGCAGGCCAAAGAGTAAAACGATGAAGGTCAGAACTGCGACCGGCAAATACGCCGAAAGCGATTCTGAAAGACGGCGAATAGGCGAACTCCACATTGCGCCCGTCAACCACTGGATCGTCGCGAAAAAGATCCCGCCCAAGCCCAGGCTCAGGAAGAAAAAGTGATTCACGACAAAAGCGGACCAGGCGCGAATCGGATTGACCGAAACACCCATCGCGAAAATCGCGATACCTACCGCTGCCATCGCCAAAAATGCGAGGGTCAAACTTCCTGGGACCTTATAAGGACCCGGGTTTCTAATTTCGTGTGCATGATCGTTTGAGTGACTCATGGCTCTCTCCTATTGTCCCTGGGAAGCTTCGTACGCCTTCACATCTTCAGGCGTCGGGTGCTTCGAACGTTGCAGGGCGCGCAAATAATGGATAATCGCCCAACGATCATTGATCGCGATCTGAGAGGCGTAGCTCGGCATGATGTTCTGGCCGCGCATAATAATATGATAGATCGAGCCGTCCGCGTACTTCATGATCTTGTCAGACTGAAGCGATGGCGGACGAGGAATCTTTGGAACGACAAAACCGTCACCCTCGCCGTTCGGGCCGTGGCAGACGATGCAGTAAGTATTGAACATCGTCTGACCGCGCAACAGGACTTCCTTTGTGCGTGGCAGAGGATTCTTCAAAGCAGCGGCTTCCTCTGGCGAGAGGTAATGATAAACTTCCTGCAGACGATCCACCGTGCCAGACACAGGCATTCGCATCTGGCCTTGTTGAGCCTTCACCGCCGGAGTGTAAACCATGTCCGGCATATAGATGAAGTTAGGCGAGCTATGCTTGCAAGCACTGAGTGCGAGCAGGCTCATAGCCCAGGTGGCTGCAGCGAGTGCAATCCTATATGTTCTCATGTTCCGAACCATCCTTCGGTATAAACCGTTCTCACATCCTGAGCGCCGAGCTTACGGAGAAAATCCGCAGCGTCAGCTTCTTCAAATTTCTTGAACTGAAGGGCCTTGCGCTGAGCAGCCGTATCATCTTCAGAGATCGGCAGCGGAGCTTCGATCACAAGGGCGAAACGGTCGTTTGTCAATTGAGGATCAAATGCCTTACGGCGCGTATTTGGAAGTCCGTTGAACAGGAACATCGCGCCTGCTGTTGCAAGACCTGCGAAGAGAACCGTCAATTCGAACGTGATCGGGATAAATGCCGGCCACGAATTGAACGGCTTACCACCGACGTTCAGAGGCCAATCCACCGCCGACGTCCAGAATTGGAACATGAACGCCAAGCTCCCCCCCGTGAGTCCAGCAATGAACGTCACGAATGGAATCGGCGAACGCTTCAAACCTTGAGCGGCGTCCATTCCGTGAATCGGATAAGGAGAGAAAACGTCGAAGTATTGATAACGGGCATCCCGGACTTGCCGGGTCGCTTTGATCAGCGTGTCCGGACTATCGAAGTACCCAATGACTCCAGCCAGAGTTGGTTTCATAATTTTGAGGTCTCCTTACTCAGTGCGGGTGCGCGTTGTGACGAACGCTCTTCACTTCCGCCATGGCAATCGTCGGGAATGCACGGACAAAAAGCAGGAACAACAAGAAGAACACGCCGAAGCTTCCACCTGTCCAACCCCAGTCATACCAAGTTGGGATGTAGTACTTCCAGCTCGACGGCAAGAAGTCACGATGGAGGGAGGTCACGACGATAACGTAACGCTCGAACCACATACCGATGTTGACGAACAAGGAAACGACGAACATCACAGCGATGTTACGACGCATTTTCTTGAACCAGAAAATCTGAGGAATGAACACGTTGCAGGAAACCATGATCCAGTAAGCCCACCAGTACGGGCCGAAGGCGCGGTTAATGAACGTGAAGCTTTCGAAAGAGCTGCCGCTATACCATGCGATGAAAAACTCGCTCGCGTAAGCGTAACCGACCATCATCCCAGTCGCCATGATGATCATGTTCATCTTCTCGAGGTGGTTCAACGTGATGTAGTCCTTGAAGTTAAAGACTTCACGCATGATCACGAGGAGCGTCAGCACCATCGCGAAACCGGAGAAGATAGCGCCAGCAACGAAGTACGGCGGGAAGATTGTCGTATGCCAGCCTGGGACTTGCGACACAGCGAAGTCGAACGAAACGATCGTGTGAACCGAGAGAACCAGAGGCGTCGAAAGGCCAGCGAGAAGCAGATAAGCCATTTCGTAATGCGACCAGTTCTTGTTCGATCCGCGCCATCCCAAAGACAGAACGGTATAGGCCGCTTTGCGAATCTTGTTCTTGGCGCGGTCACGAACCGTTGCCAAGTCTGGAATCAAGCCGATGTACCAGAACACGAGAGAAATCGTGAAATAGGTACTGACAGCGAAAACGTCCCAAAGAAGAGGCGAACGGAAGTTCACCCACAAGTGACGTTGGTTCGGATAAGGCAAGAGCCAGAAAGCAGCGTACCAAGGACGCCCTGTATGAAGCAGCGGAAAGGTCAACGCGGTAATGACCGCGAAGATCGTCATCGCTTCTGCGGAACGGTTAATGCCCGTACGCCATTTTTGACGGAACAAGAAAAGAATTGCCGAAATCAGGGTACCGGCGTGACCGATACCGACCCAGAACACGAAGTTCGTGATGTCAGTACCCCAACCGCTCGGTTGGTTCAGACCCAGCATGCCCTGACCTTTCAGGACGAAGGATCCAACGGAAAAAGCCCAGATGGTCAGTGCAAGACCGACCACACCCATGCAAATCCACCAGCGCTTCTCGGGAAACTTCTCGAGAGGGCGGCTGACGTCGTTGGTGATGTCAGTATTCGTCTTCCCACCGGTGACGAAAATTTCTGGAGTATAACTCACAGCATCAGTCGTATTGGCCATAACTCAAGCTGCCTTTCTCGAATTAAGAATGTACCGGCGTTTCCGCGTGGGACTTCTTCTCACCGCTCGCGTGCCCGTTTTCGTGTCCATGTCCGTGCTCTTCCGCTCGTTCCACGTTTCTGACTTTCGTCTGATAGGAAATCACTGGCATCGTTGCCAGGTTCTCCAGGACGCGGAAAGCACGTGGGTGCTCTCGGAACTTCGACACGGTAGATTCCTGATCGTTGATATCGCCGAAAACGATCGCATTCGTCGGGCAGGTCTGCTGACATGCCGTCTGAATTTCGCCGTCGCGAACCTTGCGATGCTCGTCCTTCGCGTGGCTCTTCACTTCTTGGAGACGCTGTACGCAGAACGTGCACTTTTCCATAATCCCGCGGCTACGAACCGTGACATCGGGATTCCAAGCAAGGTTCATCGTGCCTTCGTAAGACTTCCAGTGATCGAAGAAGTTGAAGCGACGAACCTTGTATGGGCAGTTGTTTTGGCAATAACGGGTACCCACGCAACGATTGTAAGCTTGAACGTTCAAGCCTTCGTCGTCGTGAACCGTCGCAAGCACCGGGCAAACCGTCTCGCAAGGAGCGTTTTCGCAGTGCTGGCAGAGCATCGGTTGGAAGACCATTTCTGGGTTTTCAGACGAGCCCGCATAGTAACGATCGATACGGATCCAGTGCATTTGACGGCTGACGCGAACCTGGTCGCGACCGACGACTGGGATGTTGTTTTCCGCCTGGCAAGCAATGACGCAAGCGCCGCAACCCGTGCAAGAGTTGAGGTCGATGCTCATGCCCCAACGGTAGCCCTTGTACTCGTGGCGAGGCCACATCGTAGGCACCTTTTCGAGGCGAAGCTCAGGCTCGGTTTCCATCGCGGCATCTGGCTTCTGGCGGTACTCAGCCAGAGTAATATCGTTGATGACCGGACGATTTTCCGTGACCGTGTGCCATTGAGTCGAAGCAAGCTGATAGAAACGGCCCGTCTTCGCGACCGTGACCGGCATGCCCGAGAAAACGACGCGTCCACCTTCGATGCGAGTCATTGGGAAAACATCGACACCGGTGAGATTTCCAACCTTGCCGATCGAACGGCGGCCGTAACCTACGGCGACGCTAACCGCGTTTGGATGCATTCCAGGTTGAACATGGACTGGCAATTGGACAGTCACATCGCCTGCTTTCACTTCGACGACATCGTTTTCCTTCACGCCGAGATGAGCTGCAGTCTGGGTTCCAACGTTGAGATAGTTATCCCAAGTAATCGACGAAACCGGATCCGGCATTTCTTGCAACCAAGCGTTGTTTGCTTGGCGTCCATCGCGAAGGGCGACGGTTTCATAGAGAGCCAGGACCAAGCCGTTTTTCGGCTGAGCCGTATACTTTGGAAGAGCCGCAACCGAAGCGGAGCGGAAAGCACGAGCGCTTGGATGCGCCGTCGCAGCAGGGAGCGCGCCCACTTTCAGAGCATTTTCCCAGAAAGCGTCAAACGATCCGCCGCCTTTAAAGTGCGAATCCTTCCAGCAGCCCATCAAATAAGCATGCCAATCCGCGGACTGAGTCATCAGAGCCGAAGCACGAAGTCCAGCGCTCTTTGCCCAGCCGAGAAGCATGTCTTCGAAAGCGCGGGATTCGTGAATCGGCGCGATCGTTGGCTGTTGAAGGCTGTAAATTCCCTTGCGAGGACTTGCATCACCCCAGTTTTCCAAGAAGTGATGAACTGGAAGAACGAAATCAGCCTGTTGAGCCGTTTCTGTGTCATGGCTATCCACCACGATCACCGTCTTGACGTTGCGAAGAGCATCGGTAAAACCGAGCGTCTTTGGAGCGACGAAAGTCGGATTCGAGCGATAGATAATGAGGACGTCGACCTGACCTGCCTTCAATTCTTCGACAAGCTTAGCAAGACCAGAGAACGAGCTCTTCAGCTCGCGAGGGCTTGCAGTACCGTCCACCGTCACACCTTCGTTTTCGAGAGCGGAGTTCAGGAGGTTGACAGCGACTTGCAGAGCCACTGCGTCTTTGGTCTTGGACTGAATACCACCGCCGACCACGAGGCCCTTGCCGCGTGCTGCCCAAAGCTCATGCGCGACTTTCTTCAAGGACTCGACGTTGAGACCGATCTCGTCAGCGACGACTTCTGGCTTATAGCCGGAGAGAGCCGAACTGACGGCAGAGTCGCTCGCATA
Source organism: uncultured Bacteriovoracaceae bacterium (assembly GCA_964496965.1). Lineage (GTDB taxonomy): Bacteria > Bdellovibrionota > UBA1018 > UBA1018 > UBA1018 > CAZCBS01. Next base: position 14,491 of record CAZCBS010000007.1, on the reverse strand, counting down.
GCGAGATGCCTTTTGATTCACGATGATTTCATAAGCGATCGCAAGCGCGACCTTGAGCTCATCGCCTGGACGAATCGAATAACGCTCATCCGCGTTACCGCCGGTGATCGTCAAGTTTGGCTCGTAAACGACCATCTTCGAAAGCTTGGCATGCTTTGCATTCTTCGCATCGTCCAGCTTACGTCCCTTCACCCAGTCACGATTGAATTCAACCGGCGACACCCAGGTTCCAAGGAAGTCAGCGCCCAACGAAACGATCATTTCAGCCTGATCAAAGGCGTAATGAGGAACGACGGACGTGCCGTAAGAAAGGCCCTGTGCTTCGACGATTTCGTCTGCAGCCAAAGCATCGTACTGAACGTGCGCGCCGCTCGAGAAAGCCGCCAAGAATTCACGAACCAAGCGTGAAGTCGACTCGCTGACCATTTCGCCCGAGAGAACGCGAACACGGCTTGCGCCCTTGAGCTTCGCAGAGATCGCAGCATCCACCGCTTCCCACTTGCTGTCTTTCAGCTCGCCACCACGAGTGCGAGCACCAGGAGCATGCAAACGATCCACATCATAAAGATCGAGAACCGCAGCTTGAATGCGAGCGCTCAAAGCACCGCGATTGAGCGGGTGATCTGGATTTCCTTCGAGCTTGATTGGACGACCTTCGCGGGTCTTGACCAAAAGACCGTAGCCAGTCTCAGGTTCCGTCGACGCGTAATAATTTGGAACGCCTGGAACGATGTTTTCAGGCTTCACAACATAAGGAATGATTTTGTGAACCGGGCGACGGGCGCAAGAGAACGTCGCCATCGCCATACTTGCTCCCATCACGGTGAGGAAGTCACGGCGGCGCATTCCGCTCTGATCCATGCGTTCGATCATCGAAATCGTTTCAATGGGCTTGTCATGGAACTCTTGTCCACGGCGCTCTTGCGCCTTGGAGTCGCTCCAGTAGCTAGCCTCAAGCTCTTCCGGCCCCACCCAATGGCGAGGCGGAACAAAATCGGCATTCCCTTTAACTTCAGAAGAATCGTTCAAATGTTTGTCCATACTTTTAGTCGCTCTAGTACGTGAATTAATAGTGGCAGGTGCTGCAGTTTGTAGGAGCAACCGGCCCGTGCGGATCCTTCATCTTCGGATAGACAGCCTTCAACACGTTCTTAGGCGTTGTCTCTCCGCGGTGACATTCCATACACCAGCCCATGGTGAGCGGTGCGTACTGATAAACTCGCTCCATCTCCTGCACAGGTCCGTGACAGGTTTGGCAAGCAACGCCTTTTTGAACGTGGCGCTTGTGCGTGAAGTGAGCATGGTCAGGAAGCTCATGAATGCGAACCCATTCGATAGGGCGGCCTTCGGCGAATGCCTTCTTCATCCTCTGAATATAAGGACTGTCACCCTTCACGATCGAGTGGCAGTTCATACAGACATTCAAAGATGGGATGGTCGCATGCGCGCTTTTATCTGCAGCGGAGTGGCAGTAAAGGCAGGGCAGCTTGTACTGACCAGCATGGAGCTTATGGCTGAATGGAATGGGTTGCTCAGGCGAATAATCTTGGTTCGAAGCGGTCGGAAAATTCATGACCACTGTCAGGACCAGGATCAAGGCAATCCCAACCCCTACGAGGATTCCCAGTTTGGCTGCTCCAGACTGGTTTCCCTGAGGCTGATTAGAAGTAGGCGTGTGTTTATGCATCGTTCAGTACTCTTACTTAACGTTGACGTAGCCTTCTCAGGCTTACGGAACTTTCCTGTCTAAATTTTGACGAACCTAATCGTCTTAACGCTGATCAGGAAAATTTAAAAGTAGATTGTCCTGATCATGACACGACTCTTGTTGTGTTCCATCATCATTTTCCAAACCGAACGTTGCGTCAAAAAAATTTATCTGAAGTTCTCAAAAAAAATGTCGATCAGAAAAGAAGGAGAGACCCCAAAAGGTTCCCCGAGGAAGACCATGTTGAGCGCATCCGGCAGAAAACAGCGAAAAAATATTCTAATTCTAGGAATGCTGATGTCACTTGGCCTGCCCACGACACAAAGTGGGGCGGACTCTGCGCGCCTTCCCGCCTTCGCTCGGGTTCCCGAGATCCTTCAATCGCAAATCCAGAACGACGTCATGAGCGCGATCGAAAGAAATTACGCCGCCAAAACCTACGGCGAGTACAATAACAGCGGCTATTCGGCAAAAGATGTCTTTTCGAATGTCCGCGCGCTTCGAGACTCCAACGGCTGGACCGCTCTCTGCCTCGTCTTGGACGCGCTTCCTCCGGAAAATCTGGCTCTTTTTGAAAACGAAATCATTCTTCCTCCCAACCTAAGCCAGCTTTCATGCGCCCCCACTCTTCGCGGCAAGCTTTCCCAATACTGGCAAGAAAACGGCACCCGATTTCGCCAACATTTAGCTCAGATTTCGCGCAAACCTAGGGCGCGAAGACCCGCTTCCGTGCACTTGGTAGAGGAACGCAAAATCTCGATCTCCGAATCCCCCACCGTCAATCGCGCTGAGGTCAAGGAAAGTGAAATCGCCCTCACCTTTAATGACGGGCCTGACGCAAATCGGACTCCTAGAGTCCTAGATATCCTCAGGTCCGCAAAAATCCGCGCGACCTTTTTTCACATTGGCGAACATATTCGCGCCAAACCCGAGATCGACCATCGACTGGTGGACGACGGCCACACCCTGGGCACCCACACTTTCAGTCACATCGACTTGGTCCGAGCGGATCTCAAGAAAGCCGATAAACAGATTCTCAAAGGCCGAGAAGAAGCGGAAGCCGCCTCAGGCGTGGACGCCCCCTTCTTCCGTCCGCCCTACGGTCTTCTGAGCAACGAGGTCCGAGATATTCTGAAAAGACGAAAGATGCCCGTCTTCCAAGGGAACATCGACAGCTTGGACTGGAAGATCCGGGACGAAAGCGCCCTCTATGACAACTTATTGAAAGCGATCGAGAGAGAAAAGGGCGGAGTCCTCATCCTTCACGAAACAGAAGAAGCCACGGTCGGTGTTTTGCGCGCCCTGATTGAAGAGCTCAAGTCGCGCGGCTTTACATTCGTGGTTTTCGTTCCCGGCAATTAGGTCTAGACTAGCTCTGACCCGATGAACGCGATCTTGCGGCGCTTTTTTCTCACAGCATCTCTCTTCACTTTGGCCGCGGCTTCGGTCGGCTATGGGCTTTGGCGCCATGGCGTGCTCCAAGCATGGGTTTTGGGTAAAGCCGAAGGCGCCATCGTTCAATTCTATAACCAAAAGCTCCGCAACCAGCTTCCCTTCCAAGTCGAAAAAATCGAATATCATCGCAGCTGGACCGATCTCACTCTCGGCCGCCTCGATCGTGTCGCCATCACTTTGAAAAAAGACGATTTGCGAATCCATCTCGAAGGTCCGCTTCGCTTTCCCTCCATTCGCTGGGCCACCTTTAAGCAGCTCTACAGAAAATTGCGCGAACTTCCGCTCGAACATGCGGACGATGCCATCGAGCTCGAATACTCGCCCGTTGTTACCTTTGAGGCTCTGCGCGCATCCGAGCGCGCCAAGCTTCCAGATGCGGTTGCCGCGAACCTTCAAGTCGGGCTCTCCGGCGAAATCAACGAGCTTCAAAGAATCAAGCTCATCCTCACTTCGCTTCACAACGAGCCCGCCTGGCACTGGAAATCGATGGGCATCGAAATCCAAACTCCTCGCCTCGAGCTCGAGTGGCCGAAGGCAGGAACTGATTCAGATAACAGTTTGCTCCATGCCGAATTCAAAGCGGCTTCTTTCGCGTACAAAGATGCCGCTCGCTTAGTTCGCCCGCAAATCGATTTACAAGCCCCGCTTTGGCTCAAGCCTTTTGCTATTGGCAATCAGATTGCGCTGAACTGGAAAGCGGAAAGCGGCGAAGCCTTGTTGGGAGATCGTTATTTCTCAGTAGCCGCGCCCCAAGGCGCGGCCCCAGCCGCCGCAAATGATCTGCTGCACGGAGAAGCCGAGCTCAGCCTGAGAAACTCAAAATGGTCAGCGCTTAAGCTCGCCATCGGCAAATCGCGGGAGCATCCACTTCGCCTGCAAGTCATCCCTCGCGCGAGCTCAGCACAAATCAGTCTCGAGCTAAACGCTCTTTCTCTGAAAGATGCGATTCCAGTCTTTTTGAACTCCACCTCCAATGCCGGCGCGCCTTTTACAAATCTTAGCTTTCTACAAGAAATCGATCTCAAAGAAGGAAAGCTCTCCGTTTCAGCGCAAGGTACGATTCCACTCGACTCCGCTCGCCTTCCCGATTTTTCGCGCATTTCCACTGAAGGAAAAATCACCGAAGCGAACGCGCAGCTGGAAGACGTCAGCTTTCTCTGGCCCGCTCACCAACTTGCCGTCAAAAAGCTTCACTTAAGTCTTCCTTATACTTCTCATAAAGGATTTGAGGGAAATCTCTCGGTCGGCCGCTTTGGCTTTCGTAAGCTTCGCGGCAGACTTCTTCCCACTCGAATCTCGTTTCAAGAAAATCAAAAGCGCTCGACTTTCCGAATCGGCGAAAAAGGCAGCCGAATCCCGCTCGATCTCGACGGTCTTCTTCTCAAGATCGATTCGATCGGAGGAACCGCGAATCTTTTGCCACTTGAGTACAATCTTGAAACTCACGCCTCACTCGAGCCCACGGCCGTGGAGCAAATTGTCGGGCCTCTCTGCCTAGTCAAACCAGGCAGCAAAGTCCCGCCTGCAAAAGTTCGCCTCAGTCTTCCAAAAATCGAGATCACTCCCGCCGGAACGGATCTCACCGGTTTTGTGCGCGCCGATCTCTTTGGAGGCTTCATCCAGATCGACGAGATGGGAGTGTACGATTTCCTTAGCGCTGTTCCCGAGTTTGATTTCAATCTAAAGATGGAAGGAATCGATCTTCAAGGTCTCGGGGATTGGGTTGGTTTTGGCGAGATGGATGGAACTCTCTCGGCATTCGCGCACGATGTGGTTTTTCAGTCCTCGCTTCCGACTCAGTACGATTTCGAAATTAAAGTGAAGCCGCTTCATCATGACGATGTGGTTTTCTCGCCCACGGCGATGAAAAACTTTGCCCGGCTGTTCACGCCAGATGGCATCGACAATATTCCAGGTTACGCCCAATGGCTCGCCTTCGGCTGGCCCTCTCGCCTGCTCGGGGGCTACGACATCAGTTACGCCGGAGTCCATCTCCGATCAGAGGACGGCTATATTCATCTTGAGACATTAGATCCTGCGGAACCTGTTTCAGAATCCAGCTCGAACAATTCTCATCAAAAGCATTTCATCCTTTACGGCAGAAGGTTTAAGATACCTTTAAAGAGTTCTCGTTATCCTTTGATCCTGGATGCCCCCGCGATGGGAAATTTTGTGCACCGGATGTTTGAGAGGATTCAGGAACTCGCTAAAAGCAAAAAAGGGGAAACAAGCCATGACGGGCAAAATGACGGGCACAATGAAGAACAAACTGAAACAGACACGCTACCCGCTTCTTGTATCCCTTCGGATTTGTCTCGGCTTTAGCTGCATCACAGCAGTGGCCATCACGCAAACCGCTTGCGTAACAGTGAACGTAAACTTCCCCGAGAGCGCGGTCCAAAAAGCGACCGATGATTACGTTCGCGATCTTTACCGCGCCAAAGAAAAAGGCAAAGTCACTCCAGGCACTGAGCAAGGAACTTCTCCTGCGAGCAAAGTCTCATCGTTCTTCTCTCTCGTGAGTGTCGCCTATGCCGATGACTTCAAAGTCCAAAGCGCCAAGGCAGACGAAATCAAAGCCCGCCTTCGAAGCCGCCTCGACGACCTGATCTCGCAAAAGCGCTCCGGCGCCATCGGCGAAAGCTATGACGGCAAGCTTGTCCTCAAAGCCACGGGACTTCCGCCCCTTCTTATGAAGAAGGTCAAAACCTTGGTCGACGAAGACAACGCCGACCGGCTGGCCCTCTATAAAGAGGTCGCTCAAATCAATGGATTAGGCGGCAGCGGTGTCACCACTGTTGAAAAAAGTTTCGCCCGCTCCTTCCAATCGCTCTCGCCATCTGGAACTTGGATTCAGGACTCCGACGGTAACTGGTCGAAAAAGCCGTAAAAGGTTTCCGGAACGAAATACCGGGAAGCAGTAGAGACTCTCTATTCTGATCGGCTTCGAAGAATCCAGGCGATCGATACGCTCGAGATCAGAAGATTGACTCCAATGACAAACGTCACCGATTTCTGTTCGGCTAGCCATCCGCTTGCAAGCCCGCATACAGCCATCAGCAGAACTTGAATCTGATATTGCTTGGCCGAGACAATTGCAGCTTCGTCGCCCTTAAAGTAACGAGGCAACGCATAAGTCGCCACGACGTAGATGACGTTGGAAAGAATGTGCGCAAGAACGACAGCTCCGAAAGCTACGGAAATCCAGGGCGCTTGAGTGGCTAACAAATAAAGCGCTCCAAATCCCCACACCAGAAAAAAGAAAGAGCGCGGACTTTCAATCAGCCTGTCGAAACTCTCTGGTTTAACGCACAGAGGACCGATCATCTGACCCAAAGTTTTTGCAAAAAGAAAAAACATGACAGAATCAATGAGCACTCCGCCCAACGTGAATTGACTGCCAAAATCGCGAGCAATCGCTGGCAAAAGAGAAACTGCCGGCACTCCAGCCAGCGTCAATGCGGGCAGAAGCAGGAATGCCTTCTTTTGAGTTACGGAAAGCTGGTTCCAACGGATTTTTTGCCGGAACCCGTTGGAACTCGCCACTGGTTTGATACCGAGTCGTTGGTCCCCTCGATAGGCGCGAAAAATCAAAACCGCGCCGGCCAGATAGCTTAAAATATCGATGATGAAGTAGGTATTCGGCGTGACGAAACCGAAAAGCAAAGTCCCTAAGCCATATCCAAGCAGGACATTCGCCGAAAAAACGTAAGTACCAATGCCTGAAACCGCGGGCAATTCCTCATCGGAAAAATAGGAAGACACAATCGCATTGGAAGCAGGAATGACAAAACCCGCAAGCAAAGCACTCACGAACTGAGCACATTGCAAGAGCGCCGAATTGTGAAAGGCCGCCCCTGTCATTGGAATCAACACGCTCAAGGCTCCTGCTAATTCAACCAGAGCCAGTAAAACAACCGGCCGCACTCTTTCGAGCGCATGCAATCCTAAGTGACTGGAAAACAAACCAGGAACCACGGACAGCACAAAGGCGAAAGAGAATGCCATTGTGGAAGCGTTGAGCCGATTCAGTGTCCCAAAGATTGCGACCTGAGTGAGTCCGCTACCGATTGAACTCAACAAAGCCCCAATCACGATAAAACGATAGTACTGGTGTCGGCGTAACAGTTTAATGATAGAGTTGATCATTTCGAGCCCCTTGTGCAGAGGCGATGCCACTCACGACGCACATGCGAACAGATTGGTAACCCTTTAAAAACGCTACAATACTTATTATTTATTTTGCTTCGTCACCCACGCTTTAAAGTAGCTTTGAAGGCAACTCCCCACGGTCCTGCTTCACCAACGAAGGAAATTCCCTACAAACATCTAGGGGCCTTTTGACTTATTCCGCCTCGAAAGATAGATCTCGTCGAGAAAGCAGGTACTAAAATGAAAGCTCTCTCGATTGTCGTAGTCAGTCTATTCTTAGCAATGTCTTGGGGTGTGCAGGCGATGGCAGCGGTTTCGGCGCCGATGAAAACCTGCTCGACCGTGATGAAATCGCTCGATGGCTTGAGAACAATTGCAATGACAATGGAAGTTTTCTCTCAAGAAGGAACTCTTCATGCGAAAGTCTCGCAGACTTTCAATGGTGAAATGAGTAGCTACGAAGACGTCGCCAGCTTTTCAGAGCATTCCATCCGAGCCGGCTTGGCTTCCGTTGTCGCTAACGAAGATTTCGATACAGATGAATTGAACTTGGGCGAGAGGCTGATTGCTCACGCCATTTTGCTGAGCTCCGATCCGAATGTCGGCGAGTTTTTCAGCGCGGGCCTCGATCTGAACGCAGTACGATCCGCGAAGGTTTACGTTATCGGCGAACCTGCATCAATGGGAATGGCCGCGATTGTCGAAGCTCACGACGAATCAGGAAAAACCCTCGGTACTTTTCTGGGCGGATTTGTGGTGCGCCCCTGCAAATAACGCGGATCATCGTACTAACTTATGCGATTTTAGCCTCGTCGATTTCATTCGCGGAAAGCTCTTCGCAATCCGTCTACTCAGTTTCTGCTGCGGTCGATGGCCCTGTCATCGGAGTGACCGCTTTAGGATCGATTATTCCGCAGGCTTTGAACTCGCATCTCATCTCACCCCGTTGCCCGTGCGACCTCGGAGAGGTGAACGGTTTCGATCGGCCTACGATCGGAAATAATTCGAAGACGGCAGCAACCATCAGCGATGTCACGCTGGGAATTTCACTGCTCGCGCCCCCTCTGCTCGACTATTTTGCGATCGGCGCCAATCGCGCTCTTTTCGAAGACTATGTTGTTTTCGCGGAAGTCATTTCGGTCAACGGCGCTTTCGTGACGACGGCAAAGTATACGGTGCAACGCCCGATTCCGCTCATCTACTCAGGAGATCTTCCATATCAAGATCCGGGAGGATACGTGTCCTTCTATTCCGGACATGTCTCAATGGTCTTTGCGACTCTTTCCACGATGGCGATGACTCTCCATCTTCGCTACCAAACCGGAATCTGGCCCTGGACGATTGTCGCCGCAGTCGGCGGAAGCGTCGCATACCAGCGCGTCGCCGCCGGGAGGCACTTCCCCACCGATGTCATGATGGGCGCACTCGCAGGAACTCTCGAGGGCGTTTTCATTCCTCTCTTTCATGCACGAAATCAGAAGCCGGTTCCGATTTCGGTCGCTAGCGATGGGAAAAGCCTGGCTCTTAACTGGAAGTACCGGTTTTGAGCTAAACCATTCCGCCATTTATTGACCATACCCAATAAATGGCGTGCAATTATTGGACATGGTCAAGTAACTGCACAAGCAGTTAAAATTAAACAACTTTTCATTTTGGCCTGCGATCGGCTTGAGCATACTCCGAATATGCACGACAATTTCGGAGTATGGTCGGCAGACTTCAGAAGTTAAGTAATTCCAATAGCTTACTTTTATTTGGGACTCGTGAATGCAGCAAGTCTACCTTCCTCAATGAGCTTTCCGGCTCTGATCAAACTTGTCAGGCGCAAATTTGGTCGCTCGTTCCCAACCCCAAAAAAATCGAAAAACGTCGAGTGCCTGCCATGGCAACAGGGCCTGCAACGGCTTTTTCTCTGCACTAGTAAAGATCAGCGTCATCAGTAGTTTTCTTAAGCAGACTTTGGAAAACTCCGGAGTTTTCTAAAGTGAGCTCCGGAAAACGACTGCTGGACACAGCAGCTGCTCGAAAGGTTTACTACGGCACAGATAAAAAATATCTGCCCACGCTTGCGACCGATCAGCAGCGGAGATATTCTCGCGAGGAAAAGAACTGATGAACAGGTTCAAGAAAAAATACGAGGACCTTAAAAAATGCGGAAAAAAGTAATTCTGCTCGCCCTCTCTTTTCAAATCCTCCTCCTCGGGGCCTTGCAACCTCTATTCGCAGAGGTAAATCAGCCCCTTGCAATTGGATGATCATCACCTCCAATCTTCAAAGCTCCATCTCTTTAAGCATCCCTCGAAATCCGAAACCAATCCATCCCCACGCAATAAACGACTTCTTCGGGCGAAGGCCGAAAGATCTTCTCGGTCTCATCAACCGCGCGAAGCAAGGTTTCGCGAACTCGTTTCGCGTCTTCATGAGAAAGGGTCAGGACGGTCGAATAATGCAAGTCATGGCTCGCTCTCGCCACGGGTCTCTCTAAAGACTGCAGCGCCTGCAATCTCCAGTTCGCATGAAGCCTCGAAACCATCGCGGAATCCGCGCCCAGATGCATTCGCACCGGGCCGATCAAATACCGATCTTTCTTCATGACGACCAGTCCGTGCTCGACCAAAAACTCCAGGCACTCGCTCACCAGTGCGGGCGCGATCCCTAGCCCCGCCGCGATCGCATCGCGCGTCTGATACGCGGGAATCGACGTCGCCACATGAATCGCCGAGTAGTACCACGTGCTGTAGTAGCGCATCTGCGCTTCGGGTGTGAGCGCGTGATCCACGGCGATGCGCTCCTTGATCTGAGTTCTT
>CAZCBS010000007.1:2724-4359 GCA_964496965.1 uncultured Bacteriovoracaceae bacterium | reverse complement strand
GCCGCGGCGACGGCGCGAGTCGGGGAAGCGAGAGCCGACTATTTTCCGCGCTTCGAGCTCTTCGGATCCCTCGCGCACTAGGCTCACCAAGAGAATAAAATATCGCGACTCATCGGGTGTGTGATTGAGAAACCGCGAGATCACCACCGCATGTTCCAAGCTGAAGTGCGAATTACCATTCAACACATGCGATATAAATGCGGTCTGGCAGCGAAGCGCTTCAGCCAATCGAGAGCGGCTGCCGCGAGTCGCGCCCCCGGTAGACAGGGCTGAGTTCAAATATTTTTTATAGTCGCGATATTCAAAAACCATTCTTTGATTATTGAGTAATTAGTCAGTTTTAAGAATGAATTTTTATAAAATTCATCTATCGCAATTCTATGCGCCGCATTAAAACGCCCATCAAGTCGTCACCCTCGAATGGCCGCAGCAAGCTGTATGGGGGTGGCGGCGAAGTTAAGTAGGCGAAAATTAAAGAGTAAATAATTGTTGATTAAAAAAGTCAGAGACAATATAAACCCCTCCGCTGCGGCGGATATTCAATAGGAGTCCTTATGTCATTCCGTTCTACTTTGTCCCCGGTCCTCGCGGTCCTCACCCTCACGGCTGCGATTCCATCACTCTCATATGCCGGCGCAGGTTCCGGCGGCGGCGGCGATCCTCGCTGCAGCGAGTACTCAAACGTGATGGGTAACATCATCAAAGCCCTCGCTCTCGCAGGACAAGACAAGATCAACTCGGTTAACCCTCTGATCCGCCTCGACGACCTCATCAAGATCAAACAAAACTTGAAGTGCCTTCCCGTCGAAGAACTCGATCGCGAAGCACGCTCCTACCCTGCCGACGGACACACCGATCTCGTCGTCGACGAATGGGAAAAGCAAGGGCTGTACGAAAAGGTCAATCTGACTGCTCACGAGTTGTCAGTTTTGGCCGGTTATGAAAACGACGGCGAATACTTTGTCTCCGAAGACATCGTCAAAATCGTTCGCGATAGCTCTCAGAAGATGAACAATCTCATGAGCGCTGAACAAGTGATCGATAATCCGGATGGCTCGGTCACTTTGATTCGTCCTTTTGCGGTGATTGAAGGAAAAAAGACCTACTTTGCAACTGAAACTCGCACCACTACAGGCTACTTCTTATTCGTAACTATTGGGTCTTCCAAATCCAGTTGGACCAACCCTGAATATAAGGCTCAGGGGATTTGTAAATTTCTTCGCTATCAGGAAAAAATCGCCTACTCCCAATACGAGGCCAGCTACAATCGCTACGCGGACATTGACGCCAACGGGCATCTGTTAGGCTCTGTGAAAAAATCAGGACTGGATGTCCATGCTGTTCTCATCGTGGCTAATGAGTTCGAGACATCCACCATCAACGCATTTCAATCCGTCACCTGCAAATAAGCAACGACAAACCTAGAATCGAAAACAACGCCCTCTGAATCCAATTCAGGGGGCGCCGCTTTTTCAGACATTCTCTCCCCAAACCCACAGCCTGCCAATGTCATGTTCATGTCAGATATCGAATGATTTTAATGCCTTTAAATTTGGCTTCCCTAATTCAAAAATTCCCTTAAAAATCCCACACAGACATCCACACTTCCAAGATATATTACACCAAAACAATCAT
>CAZCBS010000007.1:0-2714 GCA_964496965.1 uncultured Bacteriovoracaceae bacterium | reverse complement strand
TTTTAATGCCTTGAAATTTGGCATCGCAACTGCCAAATTTCCTTGAAAATCGGCAATAGAACTGCCAAATTTCAAGAATGACTTACGTCAAAAGAATCATCCCACTCAAAGAAACTCTCGCGAAAAAAAGCGTCTTGCTTCTAGGCCCTCGCAGAACGGGAAAATCATCTCTCCTCCGACATGAAATCAAAGCGGACCAAGTTTTTGACCTCCTTAAATCTGATGACTTTCAATCGCTTTCCAACCGCCCCTCTTTTTTAAGAGAATCGCTCCGCCCCAGTGACCGGATCGTCATCGTGGATGAAATCCAAAAGCTGCCTCAACTCATGGATGAGGTGCACTCCTTGATCGAAGAAAGGGGAATTCGCTTCATTCTCACCGGCAGCAGCGCTCGAAAGCTGAAGAGAACTCACACTTCCTTGATGGCGGGACGCGCGCGAAAACAGATTCTCCATCCATTTTGCTTTCCGGAAATCGAAAAAACATTCTCTATTGAAAAAGTCCTCAGCACAGGAAGCCTTCCCCCCGCTTATCTCGCCGATGAAGAAGGCGATGCATGGCTGGAGCTTCGTGACTACGCCGGAGACTACCTTCGCGAAGAGATTTTGGCCGAAGCGCTTGTGCGGAAAATCGATGCATTCAGCCGATTTCTACCCATCGCGGCACGAATGAACGGAGAGCTGCTGAACTATACCGCAATCGGAAGCGACGCGCAGGTTCCGACCCGAACGGTGCGTGAGTACTTTGCCATATTAGAAGATACTCTGATCGGGACCACTCTCGAACCGCATCGGTTTCGCGGAGCCAAGTCGAGAAAGTCGATCGCGACGGGAAAATTTTATTTTTTCGACTGCGGGATCTTGAACGCGCTTCTAAATAGGCGAACAGTCGGGCGAGAGACGCCTGAGTTCGGAAATCTTTTTGAGACCTGGGTCTACTTGGAACTCAAGGCATTCGCCGATTATCGCCGCCCATCCGGCGAGATGGAAATCTCCTTCTGGCGAAATCCGAGTGGCGAGGAGGTCGACTTTCTTCTCAATCAAGAAATCGCGATCGAAGTGAAATCATCACGAAGCATCTCCGAACGACACGCCAAGGGCCTTGAAGCACTGAATGACCTTCTCCCCTTAAAGCGAAGGATCATCGTCTGCCACGAAAGCCGGCGCCGAACCGTGAGAGGCGTGGAAATCTTACCCTGGAGAGCCTTTCTCGAAGAGCTTTGGAGCGGAAAAATCGCATAAACCGCAATTCTCAATAAACCCGAAAAACATCCAAGCTCACCGCAATCAATCTCTCTTCCTTCGCTGGATCCGCAAGCTTGAGCGAATCATCGATCGACCGCAAAAAAAGATTTTTGATCTCGCGAAAAGTCTCTTCTTCCATCGCTTGAAGCTGCGAGTAGTGCAGCCCGTCCCCGTGAGGCAGAAGAGAATCCTCGACGGCTTTCTGCCTGAAATGCCCGTGGTGCTGACCGATGAGAGGTGAGTTTTTAGGAAGATGAATATTTCCAGGCGCGATCTTCCAGCGATCTCCTTCGAGTTTGACGAGCCCCCATTCCGCCATTTGCTTAAGCGCGAAACGCACTAGCTCGAGAGAAAGGTTGAGACTTTGAGAAATCGCTTTTTCAGTCTGAAGCGACGGGATTGACGTACTCATGTGAATGGCAACCCAGTGCCATGCCGAGTAGTAAAGAAGCTCTCGCTCCGTGGTCGGAATCCGAGGCGTATGCAACCGCTTCGTCAGATCTTCTTGCTCGCGCAGGATTCGAGATAATTTCCGCTCGATCCGCGCACGATACGTACGCGAAGAGGCACGCGCTTTTTCCAGAAGAAGCATGAGATACTCCGTCTCCTCTTCCGAAAGCCGCCAATATTCGCAGATGCCATGAAGATGATCCGGAGTGAGAAGAACCTCGCCCTTGATCGCTCTTGAAAGATACGATCTTTGGCAATTGGCTGCCTTTGCTACGCGAGTGATCGCCCCCCATTCCGCTTTGATTCGAGCATCGAGATAGAGTCGGTAATCGTTAAAATCAAAAGGCTTCATTGTGCCAATATAGCACGACAATCGTTATTTATTGACAATAATAACCTATCGCGTCATGCGATTCTCGCCTAATTTCCCGCTCGACCTTGATTCGGGCTGGCCCCAAAAGCCGCTGGCGCAGGCCCCTTAAACATGATAAAAACGGTCGGCTATTAAGGAGTCCCCATGTTCTCTAAAAGTTCTATCCCCGCTCTCGCCCTCACCCTGCTCGCAAGCGCGTCGATGAGCCCAGCTCACGCCGGCCCACGCTCCGGCGGCGGCGGCGACCCTCGCTGCAGCGAATATTCGAACGTGATGGGTAACATCATCAAAGCCCTCGCTCTCGCGGGCCAAGACAAGATCAACTCGGTCAACCCACTTGTCCGCCTCGACGATCTCATCAAAATCAAACAAAACTTGAAATGCCTCCCCGTCGAAGAACTCGATCGCGAAGCACGCTCCTACCCTGCCGACGGACACACCGATCTCGTCGTCGACGAATGGGAAAAGCAAGGGCTGTACGAAAAGGTCAATCTGACTGCTCACGAGTTGTCAGTTTTGGCCGGTTATGAAAACGACGGCGAATACTTTGTCTCCGAAGACATCGTCAAAATCGTTCGCGATAGCTCTCAGAAGATGAACAATCTCATGAGCGCTGAACAAGTGATCGATAATCCGGATGGCTCGGT
>CAZCBS010000006.1:26654-28887 GCA_964496965.1 uncultured Bacteriovoracaceae bacterium | reverse complement strand
GCGGCGCGAAGATCGATTCCCGCGTGCGTTTGATACCGTCCCAAAAGCCAAGCCCATTCGTACTGATGCCCCGGTTCGAAAACAAAACAGCGCGGCTCTCGAATCGGGCTCCAACTCGAATCAAAACGCTCGCCCAGAGCTCCGGTCTCGCGATCGATAAACTTTTCCAGGCAAAGTTTGGCCAGCTCATCAGCAAGTTTTCGCCAAGCAGGATCGGAATCAACATCCATCCAGCAAAGTGCCGCCTCAAAAAGATGCATCAGCGGATTGGCTTCAAATTTCCGCTCCGAGCCTTGAAGCTCAAAATATCCCCCCGATGGCGCCCGGCGCTCCGTCTCCAAATACCGTAAAAGAGCGAGTGCGCGGTCTTTTAGTTTTTCGGCTGGATGATCCGAAAGCCCCATCGCATAGGCATGCGCCATTCCAAAAAGAGCGAAGGCTTGGGCGTAAAGATCCGGCGTCGAATTGCAGGCTTTTCCATCACGCTCCACCGAATGCATGAAGCCCCCCGACGAAAGCGAGCAGTGCTTCAGCAAAAACCGAAGCCCATGAGAGACCGCTTTTTCGGCCACGCCGTGATCGATGCAGCGCAGCTGCAGAGCCGCTCTGAAACTATAGATTTGCCGAGCCTGGACCATCGATCGTTTAGGAAGATGCATGACTTCGCCTTGAACCGAGAGCGCTTCAAAGAAGCCCCCCTGCTCCCAATCGATCCCATTCTTGAGCCAAAGTGGAATGGCATCTTGAGAAAGCCAATCTTGAGCGCGTTGATGCATCGTCATGAGGCCCTAGACTACTCGACACTTCGACCGAAACGCAAGGCGGCTCGAAGAAATTGACTTTCGCGGCCCGCTATTGTTTAGCTTGGAGCTATGGAACATGATACGCGTAGCGAGCCTCGCCCGCCTCAACCTCTTCTGTCTGGATTTGGGAATCACTTTTCAACCGAAGCCGTTCCAGGCGCGCTCCCGACGGAGCAGAACTCTCCCCAAAAACCGGGCTTAGGGCTCTATGCGGAGCAATTGAGCGGCTCTGCTTTCACCGCACCGCGCGCAACCAATCTTTATTCCTGGCTCTATCGCATTCGGCCATCCGTCATGCATCGCTCGTTCGTGCCAATGACCGATCTGACGGCCCGCACGTTCTTTACTCCAAAACATATCAATCCTAATCAAATGCGTTGGAATTCCGTTCCTGCGCCAAAAGAAAAAACGGACTTCGTCTCAGGAATTCGAACGGTCTGCGGAACAGGCTCCTCGCTCGAAGGGAGAGGTCTTCACGTCCATCTTTACTCGATGAATCACGCGATGGGCTCCCGTTATTTTATGAACGCGGACGGAGACTTTCTGATCGTCCCTCAAAACGGGATGATCGAGCTCAAGACCGAGCTCGGATTTTTTACGGTTGAACCGAACGAAATCGCACTCGTTCCTCGCGGAATGAAGTTCCAAGTCAATCCAAAGTCATCGGGAGTTTGTACAGGATACATCGGCGAGAACTTCGGAGCTCCTTTTCGGCTTCCAGAGCTTGGACCCATCGGAGCGAACGGACTTGCGCATCGACGTCATTTCGTCACGCCTCACGCGGCCTTCGAGGATCTCGAAGGAAAATTCGAGCTGATCGGAAAATTTTCTGGGGCGCTCTGGTCCGCAGAGATGGGACATTCGCCGCTCGATGTCGTTGCCTGGCATGGCAATTATGTTCCATTCAAATACGATTTGCGCAAATTCAACACGATCAATACCGTGAGCTTTGATCATCCGGATCCGTCGATTTTTACGGTACTCACTTCAGCAAGCGATACGCCTGGCGTTGCGAATGTCGATTTCGTGATTTTCCCGCCTCGATGGATGGTCGCGGAGCATACGTTCCGACCTCCTTATTTTCATCGCAACTGCATGAGCGAGTATATGGGCCTGATTCACGGCGTCTACGATGCGAAGACCAGTGGCGGGTTCGTTCCCGGCGGCGGAAGCTTGCATAATTTCTATTCGGCCCATGGACCGGATAGCGGATCATTCGAAACGGCAAGCAACGCGGATCTCAAGCCTCACAAAATCGAGAACACCTTGGCTTTCATGTTCGAATCGCGATCTCCGTATCTCGTCACTGATTTCGCGCTCGAAAAAGGATTTGTCCAAGCCGATTACCAAGCCTGTTGGCAGGGATTTAAGAAGCACTTCAAATCGATGTAAGAGCGGATAGCGAACGAGCATTTGAACGAGCTGTCCGT
>CAZCBS010000006.1:0-26644 GCA_964496965.1 uncultured Bacteriovoracaceae bacterium | reverse complement strand
TTTCACGTTCTGCCGATTGGCGGCGATGCCCATCTCCTCGTAGACCTTGCGATCAAGAGGAGAGAAAATGAAATATCTACGCTTTACCTATCCTGCTGCTGTGGTCGCAGCATTGTTCGCGCTTTCCGCATGTAATGGAAGCAGCTCCGGTTCTGAAAGCTCAGGAGTTGCGGCGGGATCCAATTCGACAGGCTCAGGCCTCTCTCAACAGTCGCCATCTCAGCCTTCATCGCAGCCTCCAGCATCCGCAGCGTCCAGGACTTGGACAACCGATGTGATGCTCTTTGCGGGAAGCGGAACCTGGGGAACCGAAGTCAGCAATCTTGAAAACATCATGCAGGCTCACGGCACCAGCTATCAAGTCGTCAGCTCGGCGCAACTCGATGCCATGAGCGTCGATCAAATCGCGCAATTCGGGCTTCTGATTTTTCCTGGAGGCGCAGGAGGAACTGAAGCAGGCAGCCTCAGTGCTCAAACCCACGCCAATCTTCGCGAAGCGGTTCAAGTTCGCGGTGTGAGCTATCTCGGATTCTGCGCTGGCTCATTCATCGCGCAAGCTCCAGCACCCGCGCCAGGCCAAGACGTGAGTTACGGCTTGGGCGTCGTCAACGGCCCCGAGCTCGATTACTACTATCTTGAGAATCAAGGCACGGACATCGCCATGACGCTTCTCACTTTTGCCGAC
The DNA here is from genome assembly GCA_964496965.1 of uncultured Bacteriovoracaceae bacterium. Lineage (GTDB taxonomy): Bacteria > Bdellovibrionota > UBA1018 > UBA1018 > UBA1018 > CAZCBS01. The sequence continues at coordinate 25,959 of CAZCBS010000006.1, read as the reverse complement.
GGATCCACTCAGGACATTCTCTGGTACGGCGGCCCTGTCACCCCCAATACCTCAGGAGGCGTAATCGCGAAATATCCCGATGGAAATCCCGCGATTACAGAACTTTGGTCGGGTAATGGCTTTGTCATTCTCTCGGGAGTTCACCCTACCGCTGACCAAGCTACTCTTTCTGCCGTGGGCATGAGCTCGTCGGACGGCACCCATCAGGACACCGCCTGGAACCTGATCAACGCGGCCCTCCATCAACAAGCCCTTCCTGCCAAGTAAGCAAAACGTAACAAACAAAAAGGAGCTCCGTGCCTAAAGAAGATATGGGGCTCCTTTTGCTTTCTCAAGCCGCCTGTAATAAATAGTTCCTTGTGAATCTCTTCCACAAGGCTTCGGTTCATCGCGCGGCTCTACTTCTCACGCTCTTCCTTGCGGTCAGCTGCCAGTTTTACCAAGAAAAAGATCCCAATGGAGGCGACCTCAAAAGAACATCTTTCCGAATGGTGATGCAAAACGTTCTGAGCACACGTTGCCTGCGTTGCCATTCCGATGAGTTCTCCTCTTACGAAGCCATTCGAAGCCGCATTTCTGAAATCCAAGATCGCGCTTTGGTTCGAAAAGATATGCCGCCTGGATCGCCACTTACGCAGTTCGAATCTCGAGTTCTGCAAAACTGGATTGACGCCGGCATGCCTCTCAACGAAGACGAGACCTCATCGCAGCCCGTTCCCGCACCCCCTCCGCTTGCGCCTACTTTTCAGAGTATCCGCACTCAGATTTTCGAGAGCCGCTGCATCAAATGCCACGGACCTGGCGGCTCGCATGATGATATCGATATTTTTGATCAAACGCTTCTAACAGGACGCGATGGATGGGTTGTGCCATTTGATCCTGACAAGAGCGAACTTTACCAGGACCTGATCAAGACCGGAAAAGGCCGAATGCCGCCACTGGCAAAACCGGGAAATCCTCCCGTTCCACCTCTCACCGCGGAGCAAATCCAGACCGTTCGGACATGGATCTTGAACGGAGCTAAGGATTAGATTCTTTGAAAGGAGCTACTCATGAAAACGATTGCCGCAGTGCTTACCTCGCTTTTTGCCCTATCGACTTTCGCCGCATCCGAACAAACGCTTCCAATCACCGGAGGAAGCGTCGGATTTCTTGCGATCGGAAAACCGAGCGCCATTAAAATTCGCGGAAAAGGCGCCGCGCCTCAAGGCGAGATCCATATCGCCGGAAAAGAAGTCACGGGCGAATTCACCTTCGATGAGAACTCTCTGACGACGGGGATCGATCTTCGCGATCACCATATGAAAGAGAAATATCTTCAGACCGATAAGTATCCGACCGCGAAATTCAAAATCACGAAGCTCACTCTCCCGAGCGATTTCTCTCCAAATGGATTTAAAGCAGAGAAAGTTCCGCTCGAAGGAGAGCTCACTCTTCACGGTGTCACGAAACCTGTGAAGGGCACCGCGACGATCGCTAGCAACGCAGGCAATGCGAACGGACATATCGAGTTCGAAACGCAGATCACCGATTACAAAATCGATATCCCCAGCTACATGGGCGTGAAAGTCGCTGATCAAGTAAACGTCGATGTCGACGTTCAAGCAAAGGCCGGAGCCTCCGCGCCGGCTTCCCAAGGAACTCCGAAGAAGTGAAAACTCTGCTCGCCTCCGCTCGACTGGGATTACTGATTTTAGCAGCATCGCCAGCCTCAAATGCTTATGCATTTCCTGAAATGGTCCGACATGGCTATTCGAACTGCACCTCATGCCATGCCAGTCCGAGCGGAGGCGGGATCTTAAATGCCTACGGGCGATCCACGTCTCAGGCCGTTCTGAGCGCGTACGGTAAAGAGCAGGAATCACTGCCGCTTTACGGAATCGCGCCGCTGCCCGAGGCCTTTCAGATTCAAGCATTTGTTCGCGGAATCCAAACGTATCAGGATACTCCTCAGGCCCGCTCCGGCGACTCGCAGTTCATGCAAGCCGATCTGGAGGCCTCCGCGGTCATGGATCAATTCACCGTGGTGGCATCCGGTGGTCTCGATCCTAACTCGTTGAGTGGAAAACCGGCGACCGAGAGCAAGCTCCTCAGCCGCGAACACTATGTGATGTTTCGTCCCGCAAACCCAGCATTGGAAAACACCTCGCTTCGACTCGGAAAGTTCATGATGGATTATGGGATCCATGAGCCTAATCATACCGTCTCCACGAGACAAGGCCTGGGCTGGGGACCTTATGCCGAAACTTACAATCTTGAGCTCGGATTTCAAGGCGAACGAATCTCGGGAGCACTGACCGGTGTTCTCGGAAGGCCCGAGCGAAGACTCGTCAAAAGCGAACAAGGCCTCGCGATGACGGGAGCTTACCATTTAGCGGAAAAATACAAACTCGGCCTCAGCTTCTTTCAAGGCTACAGCACCGGCTCTTCGCGACAAGTCGCAGGTCCCTACGGAATCTTAGGCTTCACGGAGCGCCTTTATCTTTTAAGCGAATGGGATTGGCAATTCCGCCACGGAACTTCTTCCACTTCATCGGGAAACTCTGGTTTTGTATCGTTCAACCGCCTGGGCTACGAAGTGATCCCCGGCCTTCATTTCTACCTCGAACATCAAAACGACTTTTCTCGCCTGGGAGATCCGAGATCGCTGGATCATTCCTTCGCGCCGGGAATTCTCTTCTATCCACGCCCTCATTTCGAGTTCCAAGCTCAGATGGGGCGCGACTACAACGCGGTTCTCGATCAATCCGAGACCTCGGGATTTTTAATGGGGTCGTTTTATCTCTAAACTCACCTGCTAAGTGGCCGAGTTTATTAAATAAATAACATTCAAAAACACCTTTACTGGATAATATCGCTCTGTTATTAATGGCACCTCTTTTGGGGAGAATTGCCGATGCCGTTCCGCAAGCCATTTCGCTCATACCTTTTGGCTTTCTGCCCATCCGTGGCCCTTGCTTTACTGCTCTCGGCTTGCACCACACGCGTGATCAGCGTTCATACTCCGGATCTCACCGGTCCCGCGCAAAATGTCTCCGACTACAAGCCGGGCGAATCCCGTGTCGTCGTTCTCAGTGACAACACTCCCATCCAAGTTCAACGCACGGGCGATCAGCTGCTTTATCGTCTCGAGGGGACATTCACTCGAGATACCTTTACCCAAATTCAGCAAAACATCGCATTGAAGCCCAAATCCGAGCGCCAGGAAATCTTGAAAAAAGAAGTCGATTCCGTTTTCGAGAGCGCTAAGAAAATCGGAGCCATCGCTCGTACGTCGATTCCAGAAGCCGGATATTTTCAGTTCATGCTTCCTTACGAGCAGCAGCTCTCGCACTCACTCAAGAAACTGAAGCTCAGTGAACGCCAAATCACGATCGAGCCTATCGCCTACCGGAAAAGCGCGACCCAGAAAATGCCCAGCAAAGAAAATTCATTTTTAAGCGGACTTGAGCGCATTGGCGCGATCGAGTTCGTCAAGCAAGCCGAAAACGATATCGGCGGCGGAATCAAAGTCGACGGATCGTCCGTCCAAATCGGGTTCGCCGACTCGGGCATCTCCTATAACCACCCGACCTTTCTTTCTCGCAAAACCGGAAATCCGCGAATTAACTACATCCAGGACCTCACGGGCGAAGGAACGGTGTTCATCAATCCGATCGCGAAATTTTCCGCTCGTGCGGTCAAGAACGGATCCGACGAGGACTTGATCATCAACGCGGAATACATCGATACGCCGAAGCTTCCGTCCACGCCTGTCGCCGATGACTTCAAGGAAATAGAAAACCTCAAGATCAAGGTCAACCCAGAGCAACGAGCGCTCCTCTTGGCCCCGAACGCATCGGGAGCTAAAATCGGCGTCATCGTGGAGAGTCGCCTGAACTCGGACGATGTCGCGGTCGACATCAACGCCAATGGCGAAAAAAACGACTTACTCTACGTTCTCTATTTACCTGCGACGGAGAGCCTTCCTGAGCGAGTCTATTTCGATTCGACCGGAACCGCGGATTTCAGGAGCTCGATCCCGCTTTCGGACTTCAACACATTCAAAGAAAATACTTTCAAAAACACCATGCCCGTTTTCGCCGAAAGGATCGGGTTCGCCTTCCGCGACGTCAAGCTTTCCAACAAGGAAGGCCGATCGTCGACAAACGTCAGGGCCATCGCTCTCGTGGGTCTTGATCTCGATGTTCATGGGACGCACGTCGCTGGAATCGCCGCCGGATCAAAGATGCTGTCAAACGATTCACCCGATACGCTCGCGCGCGGAGTGGCTCCCGAGGCTCGGATCGCCATGGTTCGAGTCTGCGCTGTGAACGATGGCTGTGGCGTAAATGAAGGGATCGCAAATCTTGTCGTCAATGCGGGCGCGGAGGTCGTCAATGCTTCGATCGGCGAGCTCAGTCGCGCAAATGATGGATTCGGGGTCGGCGAAGTCTTGATCAATCGATTGGTCTCGACCAAAAACGTCGCCTTCATCGTCTCCGCAGGAAACGACGGCCCCGGAAGGCAAACCGTGAACAGCCCCTCTGTCGCGCGCCTTGCGCTTTCGGTTGGAGCAACCGCCACGCGCGCGATGATCGATCGCCAATACCAATGGGCGGCAGGAGGAACCTCGCCGCTCACAGACTCGCCAAGAGCCGACTTGAATGAAGACTTCGTTTTCGATTTCAGCAGCCGCGGTCCGACCGCGAGCGGAGGACTCAAGCCTGATATCATGGCACCTGGAACGGAGCTCAGTTCCGTTCAGCTGAACGCAACGCCTGGCACTCTCGGTGGGCTCGACATGGACTGGGGGACTTCAATGGCAGCTCCAACCGCTGCTGGCGCATATGCACTGCTTCTGGACGCGATCAAAAAATACAACGAACGACATCCACAGACCCAACTCACAACGGATGCATCCACTCTCCGCAGAGTGCTCATGGAGTCGGCGCGCCCGTTTGACGCAACTCGCTTTGACTTGAGCTCAGGAGAAAAATCCCAAGGACAATATACCTGGGCCGATCAAGGCACTGGGATGATTCAACTCACCTCCGCATGGAAAAAACTTTTCGAGCTTCGCGACTCGAATCCTCCTACGGCAGTCACGCTTGGCGATCGCTCCGTCGAGCTGGACTATGAGGTCATCACGCTGGGAAAAGCGCCGAATGGAGATCACTATGACGGCAGCAAAATCAAAAACGGATCACCCGCGTTTGGCTCGGGCATTTATTTGAATGTTGACGACGGAACTCGTTTCAAATCGGTATACATTTCACGAAAGCTTCCCGAGTTTTTTGCAGGAACAGAATCCGCGGGAGACCTCACTCGACAGCTTTTGACCACCGAGGATCGATTCGCTCTACGGACCGTGATCTACGGATCGAGCGAGTCGTGGCTCAAGGCTGGAGTTCAAGAAACCGCCGATTGCGCGAGCAGCCCGACGTCCGAGCTCAGCATTATCGGCCAAGGCATAGCCGTTGGCGTCTCAAATGGCAAAGGAACCTACAATGCGCTGGCCGCAAGCACTTTGAACATCTGCTTTGATCGCGAGAAAATCGCGGCACTTCCTCCGGGAGACCACGGAGCGCTCATTTATGCTTATCGCAAGGTAGGATCGCAAATCTCTCCAGTAGCGTCTTTCATCGTTCCCGTTTTTGTCAGCGTCCCCCGGCACGCGATAGCACAAGGGTCAGGGTTTGAACACGAAGGCCAAATCGCCGCTTTTGGATTAGACCGAAACTACCTTCAAGTCCCGCCAGGCACGAGCGCCCTGAGGATCACGCTGAGCGTTCCTCCGATCAAGACGGATCGCCGCGGAAATATCCCGCCTGAAGAAACTTGCTCAGGCGTCGAGCTCATGGCTACTGAAGGACTCAACACCGAGAACGCCATCAAAAACAGCTCCGATGCTCGCGTGAGTAATTGCGACTTGAGCAGTAAAATTCCGACGGCGGCTCCCATTCTGGACCCCAAAAAGCGAGAGCTTGTTTTCACTCGAGCCAACCCTCGACCGGGCCTTTGGGATGTTCATGTTTTCGGCCAGCATCGCTATCCTCTTTCAAGGTACAAGCTGAAGGTCGACTACATCACCGGAGAGCCGAGCGTTCAACAAATCCAGGGAGACGCTGGGGCGCTCAACGGGACCCTCCACTGGAATTTGAAAGAGAGCTCGTTCGCAGCCGTTCCTGATTCGAAAACAAGCTCGTACGAACTCACGAATCTTGTCGCCGAGACGCATTCTCAAGTGATCGAAAATGGTTTCGTTTTCGTCGAAAGCCCGCTTGGAAAACTCAGGACGTATCCGGAAACAATCAAATCCGTCACGATCACCATTGGTCAGTCCCCAGGCAACGATCTCGATCTTTATGTCTTCGCATGCCCAGCGGATGCGCAAGACGCCAGCGACAGTCGATGCGCGCCGGAAGGAAAGTCGATTGGAGTCAGCGACGAAGAGCAAGTGACCTTTGTTCCAAAACCCGGAACTCAATACGCCGTGCGCGTGGAAGGAACCTCAATTGACGACGAAGGCCGATTTGTCTCCACCGAGAAATTGAGCGTCACTCCTGAAAAGGGTCAGGTCGAGATCAGTGGCGCGGCTTCAGAGTACGAAATCAGGTACTCGTTCGCCCCGGAGAGCTCTGCCATTCTCAAAGATGCTCTTTTTAGCGAAGGAAAATATCAGGCCACAGGAACGCTATCGATCCGAATGGCGGATCAAACGATCCTCTCCACCCTTCCCGTGAAGATCGAGAAAGCCGCGGTGGCTCGCTAACGTCGGATTCTAGAGCCAGATCGCATCGCGAGCATCGTCGTGGGCGGGCGTTTCTTCTTGGAGCGCCGAGGCGATCCCGGCTTTGGCGCATCTGTCTTTGCCACTTCTGTTCGAGGCAAGAAACGGTAAGGGTTGACCGCAATCACGCCGCTTCGAACCTCAAAGTGAAGATGCGGACCGGTTGCATGCCCGCTCTTGCCGGAAACCGCGATCTTCTGGCCGATTCGGACTCGCTGGCCTTTATGGACTAAGAGTTTCGAGGCGTGAGCATAGACAGTAGCAAGACCTTCGCGGTGCTTGATCACGATCATCTTGCCGTATCCCCGAATTTTAGAATCCGAGTAAATCACCGTGCCGTTTTGCGCGGCATAAATGGCTGTGCCGAGGTTCGCTCTGAGGTCGATTCCCTCGTGAAACTCGTGGCCGCGCTTTCCGAAAGGCGAAGTCACCTCGACTTGCGCCAAAGGCCAATGAAGCCCCGCGTTTCTCAATTCGATAGCTTGAGGCGAAGTTTCGACAGCTGCGGCTTTTTCAGCGCGCTCCTTCTTGCTACGCGGCTTATCAATCACAGGATTGCCTGTGGGTCGAGCGGGAAGATCCTGCACTGTGACAGCGTGATTCCGATCATAAGACGACTTGGAACGGTTTCCCCCGTTTGCTAAATCATCAAACAGTCCATGCCTTCCCGAGGAGCTTGGCGCGACGCTTGAGCAACTCGAAAGGAGTGGAAGTAGGATTAGGAAAGCAGCCAGTCTCATTCGTTTCCTTTTATTTTTTTTGTCGCGACGCAGGGCGATCAAGGCGGGCATTGACGCCTGACAATGCGGAGCTATCCAAGAATGAAGCCAGACACTGCAAGTCAGTCGAATCAAGCTTCAGGGGCGTCAATGAGGCGAAACCCGATTCAACCGCATAGCAATCGGTACCTAGCTCTTTCTTAAAACCCTTGTACTTGCCTCCAACCCAGAAATAGTCTTTGCCGCGATGGTCCTTTCGCCGCAGGATATTTCCTGAGTAGTAGCGAAAACCTTGACGCGTCAGCTGCATCCCTTTGATTTTGTTGAGCGGCAAATCGGGAACATTGAGATTCAAAAGCGTATGGGGAGGAATCCGAAACTTTTCCATATCGCGCAAAACGCGCACCGCCAACTTAGCGGCGCTTGCATAATGCAACTCCGCTTCCGAGCTCATCTTACTGAAATCGACGGCAAGACTCACTGCCATCGAAGGAATTCCAAGAATACAGGCCTCACGCGCCGCCGAAACCGTGCCCGAAAGGTAGACGTCTTGCCCCATATTGGCGCCGCGATTAGGCCCAGAAATTACAAGATCCGGCATGGCGCCGATCACTTGCCTAATCCCTAAATACACGCAGTCAGCAGGAGAACCGCTGACACCGTAAAAGTTCTTTCCTATCGGAATCAAGCGAAGTGGCTTGTGCAGGGTCAACGAATGCCCTGTCGTGCTTTTTTCGTCCAGTGGCGCGACCACATAGACCGTTCCGAGCTTGCTCAGCTCTTTTTGCAAAATTTTAAGTCCAGGAGCATGTACGCCATCATCGTTCGACAAGAGAATCCGCATACTAAAATTGTAAGCTCAAGGGATTTGCTGGCAACCGGCAATATCTGCCTTATACTTAGATTATGCAATTAATCCGATTCTCAAGCTCTTTTGTCATCTTTTGCTTTGCTTTGCTCAGCCTCTCCTTCCCATGCAGGGCAGAGCTCAGCGCCCATGATTCTCGCGAGCTGAAAAGCCTCACCCAAGCCTGCATCGCGCATCAACGTCAAATCGAAGCGATGACGACGAAGCTCCCGGCATCTCCGCAGGCTTCTCTCTTGAAGCTCCTTGAGTCTCCGATCCGCTTGTCTCCGCTTTACTGGACGATCCGCGACCGATCGCTGAAACACTCGATCCGCGACGTCGCGTCCGCCCGCGACTATTCCGCGATCGACGGCCGCTTAGGCCATGTGGAACTCACCTGCTCCGGCCACGTCGAGATGCAGGCATGGAAGGCCCTGGCAAAGCGAGACGCGCGAGCGCAAGTCGTTTCGTCCTGGAAAAATTCCGTCCGCAAGCGCCTCGAAGCGCCAATTTCCTACTCCGAGTATTTAAAAATCATGGAGACCGCCGCGTACTTCGCCCAACGCAAGCTCATCACGCTTTCTCCCGCTGTCATCAGCTTAAAGAAAGCCGTCGAGAATCAGCTCCATGAACCCGCAACAAAGTCAGGCCTCGCCCCTTCGATTTCCAACGCGACCGACCCGAAATGGACCGAATGGAGCCGTAAAAACCAAGCACGTGAGCTAAAAACGCGCGAACTGATGACAAGCGCTCGACAAACGCTTGCCAAAGCCATTACAGCACCTGGCAACATCCTATAACAAAAGACGATCGCGCTTCATCGCCTTTCTCTCCAGCTCCACATTTCGAGCTTCGCCTTCGGGCGTGTTGACGCTGGTGTAAACACAAGGAAAACCTTGCGCTTCCAACTCGGCAATCGTCGCGACCAAAATGGAGTGCCCGAGAAGGACCGTGCTCAAAGTCGACAACGGTCCTGTCGCAACGCCCGAGGCGAGCGGGATCGATGCATCTCCTCGCACTCCTCCGATATCCACGACTTCATCGCAAACTTCAAAGAGCCGCTTTCCAGACGGATGGCGCGAGCTCACGGATTGACTATGCGGAAGACTGGTGAACGCGACGGTTCGCATGCCGATTTTGCGAGCCTCAAGCGCGAGATCCACCACAGCCGAATTGATTCCAGAGTTCGAGGAAAGCCAAAGCATCTCTCCCGCCTTGGGCTCTGCTCGAGCCAGAATCGCGGTCGCAACTCCCGGTGTGCGCTCCAAAACGCGAACCACTGGAGGTCCTGCCGTCGGAAGAAGAAAATCCGCCACGACCGGGATCACGAACGAAGCCCCCCCCGCGCGATGATAAAGCTCGAGCGGAAAAATCGAGGAATGCCCGCTTCCAAAAACGAGAAGCGACTTTCCTCCCTTCACGTCCTCAACAAGCTGGCGAGAAATCCGCTCCATCGTTTTTTCGTTCTTGGCGATCAAGGACTGAAGATGAGGAAGCGCAGTTTCCGAGTAGGTTCGTACATTAACCATAAGTTTATTTTGTTCCCGAAGAAGGATTAGAAATATCGCCGACGCTTTCAAATCCCGCGCCGGTCAGATTCAGGCTGATCGCAGGCATGCTAAAGACGTGGCCTTGCGTCGGGTCAAACGTAACCGCGGTCGCGATCTTCCAGCACTGCGACGGGCTTTGAAAGGATAAGCCATAACCCCAGCCTTTCAGACGATGAGCGATCAAATCGTAATAGCTTGATGCCGACGGCAAGAGATAATCGTTGAGCGAAAAATTGATCGAGGCCTGAAGCTGATGCGTGCCGACCCCAGTCGAGTCAGTCCCCGTATAACCGATTCGATCGTAAGTGTAATTGAAGTTCAGGCTTCGATCAAAGGCCATGATTCTTTGATGAAATCCTCGCTCGAGAATGTAGTTGATCGATGACGATATCTTGTTTTTGATCCCAGAAATATAGGGATAATAATAATAAGTCGTATCCGTCGTGAGCTTGTCCATGTAGTTGGTCTTGAGATTACTGAAAAGACGCGAGAGCGGATGCGGCCCCGTTGGATTGACTTGATATTCGCGAAAATTGAAAGTCTGGCCCGCGCTGAACTCCATCGGAATGAAATAATTCGCATTCACTTGATCCAACGCACCGATGCGATCGATCAACTGAGTAGTAAATCCGTAACTCAACGAGTTTCCAAGCGGAACGAAATAGTTCTGGGTGGTGGGAGAGTTATCGCGCGGAACGATATCGTTATCATCGAAGTTATACCCCACCTTGCCTTTGAGCTGATCTTTCGCGAAATCGATTTGCTCGATGAAAGGATGCGATCCCGGTTTTTGCTCAAAAGGAATATTCGAATAAGTCACGAACGGGCGGATGAGATGCTTGCGCCTTGGAACATCCGGATTGTCGAGATCGTAGATTTTCTCAAGCTGAGTCGAGAGATCCAGCTGCAGAAGCGGCCATGCATGATAAAGCGGCGCAACCCCGGGGACGTCTCGAAAAAAGTAATAAAAGCTATTGTATTGAATCGACGGAGTGAGCGCGACGCCATCGATCGGTTGAAACGTCTCATAGAGTGAAGGAATCAGCGAAAAGCGCGTTGCCTTTCTCAATGGATCGATACCAGGACGATAGGTAGTCGGAGGAGGCAATGACGGGGTGGTAATCACCTGATCTTCATAGGCGCTGTCATACCCGCCGGCACCGCGAGTAAAATTCGTCACGCCTAGACTTAGCCCACCCACGACCCCTGTATTCAGCAGAAAGCGATCATTGCTGATCATGACGGCAGACGGAACCGCCTGCACCGTCGCCGTATCAAACGTCCTGACGTCCGGATACGTTGCACCCTTCGAAAACGCGTATTCGCCGTTTTGATAAACCGGAGAAATCGGACCCAAATAGAGTAAATTCCGGAAAATGCGCCCGTTGACGTTCACGCTGATATCCGAGGACGCATAGGAGAAGTTCAGACTGGACTCGAGATAAGGCTCGTTCTTTTGGCTCAAATCACCAAAGCGAAACGGATAAAGATTATCGCTCGTGCCGGTAACCCGGAGCTTCTCTTCGAAATTCGATGGGAGCTCCTGCGTCTGAGAGATGTCCAAGCCCCAACGATTCGGGTTATGCGACGGATTGTATTGCCCGTCACGGTCACTCCCCTTGAAAGTTCTATCGTTAATATAGAAAAAATTCGCCGTACCTAGGCTTCGCTGCGAAAGCGCATAGCGCCCTTCCCACTCTCCTCGAAGACCTCGATCCGCGTAGGTACCGAGCCCGATCGTCATATCGGAGCTTCGATTGATGGCCCAAAAGAACGGCTCGACGAAAACAAACCCGTCCTGGGATGTCAGCTGATAGCGGGGAAAAAGAAAACCGGTTTGACGCCGGCTTTTCATCGGCAAAATCAGATAAGGAAACCAAAGGGCCGCCGTATCTTTCACCTTCAGCTTGACGTCCGACATGAACGCATAGCCTTCCACCTGCATATCGACATCTTTGGCGGTGAACGTCCAGCTCTGAGGACAATCCCTACAAGTCGAATACTCGCCCCAGTGCGTTTGAAAGCGATTAGCCCCGAGCTTATTGATTCGCTCTCCGGCCAAGGTAAAGCGATCCGTCGCGACCCGGCCCGCGACGACCGTTCCAGTGCGCGAATCCAGGTTAAGATGCATCTCCTCGCCGTAGATCACGGAATCCGCGGTGATGTAGACGCAGTTTCCTCTCGCATCGAGAGTCCGAAGCTTCTGATCCAAGACGATGTAGTCGGCCTGAAGCGACTCCCCCATCTGCCTCACGACGGCATTGCCAAAGAGCTCGACTTTATTCTGAGCGCGATTCCAAACTTCCTTGGTCCCGGACGCCTGAATGGGCGAACTCTCCTCTTCGCCGAACGCGAGCGGAGCCATGGCCAAAAGAAAAAGCGCCGGAAGGAGGGATTTCAAACTCCGGCGGGAAACCTGCATGTCTGCTTTCCAAGTCTCCACATCCATTGACGAAGCTCATGAGCCAAATCTTTTCTGCTCACGATTCGATCAACAAAACCATGCTTGAGCAGGAACTCGCTTCTTTGAAAACCGGGCGGAAGCTGCTGGCGAATCGTTTGCTCAATGACTCGAGGCCCTGCGAAACCAATCAATGCCCCCGGCTCAGCCAAAATCAAATCGCCCAGCATCGCGAACGAAGCGGCCACGCCACCTGTCGTCGGATCGGTCAAAATCGAAATATAAGGAATTCCGGCTTCACGCATCTGCGCCAGAACTGCGGTCGTTTTCGCCATCTGCATCAGAGAGAGAATCCCTTCTTGCATTCGAGCGCCGCCCGAAGCGGAAACCACAACGGCGGGAAGCTTGTCTTTCAGCGCGTTTTCGTAAAGTCGCGTGACCTTCTCGCCCACGACCACGCCCATGCTTCCACCCATGAACTTGAACTCGAAAACACCCAAATGGTAAGGCAAACCGCCGAGTTTGGCCTTTCCAGCCACAAAAGCATCTCTCAACCCCGTCGCTCCAGCAGCCGATCTCAAGCGAGCTTTGTAAGGCTTCGTATCGTCAAACTCGAGAGGGTCGGTAGAGACCAGATCCTCGGCATACTCGTCAAAGCTTCCGTCATCGGTCAGCATCGCAATTCGCTCCGCCGCGGTCAGGCGAAAATGCAGCGAACACTCCGGGCAGACCGAAAGATGGTCTTTTAAAGTCTTGGATTGAAGAATCTCTCCGCACTGTGTGCACTTGACCCACAGTCCTTCAGGAACTTTAGAGGTCCGAGTTGAAACTTGTGTTTTGATCCTGGGGGTTTTGAGATCATCAAACCATGGCATAGGCCCCGACGGTACTATGCCTTGGGCGCCACAGCAATCTCAAGTTTTAGTCACAGTTCGAGAGGTTGGACCCGCCCGAGCCTTTGCCCATTTTCTCGTGCGTGAAGGCCTCGATAAAGGCATCCACGACGGTGGGATCAAACTGGGTATCTCGGTTCTTGACGATCTCTTCAAAGGCGATTTTAGGATCCATTCCCTTGCGATAAGGACGCGTGCTCACCATGGCATCGTACGTATCGGCCACCGAAATAATCCGAGCAATCAGGGGAATCTCCTCGCCTTTCAGCCCGAATGGATAGCCTTTACCGTCCCAACGCTCGTGATGGTAGCGCATTCCGCCGATCACATCTTTCAGACCATCGACTCGACTCATGATGTCATAGCCTTGATCCGGATGAGTCTGCATCACTTTCCATTCGTCATCATCGAGCGGAGACTGCTTCTTCAAAATTTTATCTTCGATGCCGATTTTTCCAACATCATGAAGCACCGCACCCAGCCGAATCCGCTCCAATTCCTCACTGGTCAGATCGAGGTACTTGGCAATGCACATGGAATAATAAACCACGCGCTTGGTATGGCCGCCCGTATAGCGATCCTTTTTTTCGATCGCCTCGGCCAGCGCCTCCACCGTATCGATAAAAGTCTTCTTCGCGCTGGCATACAGCCGCGAATTATCGATCGCAATCGCCACTTGATGACTCAAAGTCTCCAAAATCTTGAGGTCGTCATTACCAAAGGTATGCCATACCTTTTTGTCTAGCGGCGCGTCAATTTTGGGAAACTTGTTGAGCGCCTGAAGCACTCCGATGACCTTGTCTTTGGCTTTGAGAGGCACACAGATCATGTTGCGAGTCACGAATCCACTCGCCTTGCTCGCGGCCTTCTTATTATGTCTTTCATCGTTTGCAGGATCGTTCACGATCAGGCTTTCGCCTGTCATCGCGACGTAGCCCGCGATGGAGCGATTATCGATGGGAAGGCGCACGCTATTCTTAAGTGCCTTGCCGCCCTCACCGAGCGCTGTTTCCCAGTAGAGCTCCGCTTTTTTCTCGTCGACCAATAGAAGCGAAGCGGTTTCGCATTTGAGAAGCTTGCAGGTTCCCTCGAGCGCTTTTTCGCGAACCAAAGCCGTATCGAGCGTTGAGTTCAGAAGCGCGGCCATTTCGTTCATCAGCTCGAGCTGTTGAACTTTCTCCTGCATGACTTGAATAACGGAAGCGATTTCGCTTTCGAGTCCGCGAATGCGATCGATGGTTTGATCAACCGGACTGGCAGGTTTTTGGGATTTGGGCTTAGTAAAGATGCCCCAGTGATCAGTCATCCTGACCTCACTGAGGCCCACGAGAGCAAAGAATTTGTCTCCTGAATCCGTCCATGGATTCTTTCCACAACCACACATTTGAGTCTACGGAGGTTTCGAAACCGGTCAACCCCCCTCATCACTTTTTTTGCCGGAAATTTTCAATGCCGCTTCGTAAACTGATTTTTTGTGCGCGCCAAAATGATGGCTCACCTGCCGAGCCGCCTCCGAAGCGGGAACTCCGGAATCAATTAAACAGTGTAATGCCTTGAGAGATTCATCGGAAACAGCCTTCTTGCCGGCCCCATGAGACGAGGCGTGAGCCGCGCTCTCCGTCTCAAGCTTTGGAAATCTCACGGCGAATACCCATTCCCCCAGCTCGCCTTCTCTCGTGATCTCGATTTCAACCTGACTTGCCGCCTCGCGCGCGCTTCCCCAAAAGACTTTTTCGTGGATCTTAGTCAACTCTTTGGCAGCCGCGACTTGAGCATCAGGACAGGCTTCAGCAAGACAGGAAAGAGCTTCCACAACGCGCCTCGGGCTCTCAAACCAAACGAAAACGCGTGAAACAGCCGAAGTAGAAACCAGCTCGATCTCGCGCTTTTGATCGGCCGAGGTCCTGGGAAAAAAGCCGCGAAAGGCAAAAGCCGTCTCCTCAAAGCCCGCCACGGAAAGAAGCGCGGGAACGGCGGAAGGCCCTGGAACCGGCACGACCTCGATTTCCTGCTCGCGTGCCATTCGCACCAGGGCGGACCCAGGATCGCTGATCGCGGGCGTGCCAGCGTCGGTGATCAGAGCAAAAGACTCGCCCTTCTTCATTCTCTCGATCCAACTCCGCAACGCCCTTTCGCCCGTATGAGCGTCTAAGCGCTCGAGCCTCGACATCGACTTTTGCGCGCCGAGAGCGGAAATCAGCTTGGCTCCCTGGCGCGTATCCTCGCAAAGAATCGTATGAACGCGCTCAAGTGTTGCCTTTCCGCGCGGACTGAAATCCTCCAGATTTCCGATCGGAGTCGCCACAACCCAAAGACTTCCTGGTGTCTCAACCTCGAACGAGGATTTCGAAGCTTGCGCCGGCGGTAAATTTTGCCTCTTTGAAGTGTTCATCAAGACCTGGATAATAATGGGAAGGACGCTGAAAGGAAAGCTTATGAAGACTCAAGTCAAGAAAGTCGGAGACACCCTGATCGTAACCATGAACGGAAAACTCGACTTCGAAACGAGTATGCCGCTGCGCGAAGATCTCTCGAAAATCATCCACGACACGAAAACGGACTCGGCGCCGAAGAAGATCATTTTCAATCTGGAAAAACTCGACTTCGTCGGCTCAAGCGGAATCTCGTCGTTCGTTCAGACGTTGCGCGAGTTCAACCAAGCCTCCGCAATCAAACCCCGCTATTGCCACGTCAAAACGGAGTTCCAAAAAGTCATCAAGGCTTTTGACGAATCCGACGCCTTCCAGTTTTACGACAACGAAGATCGCGCCAAAAAAAGTTTCGATCAGTAAAGCATCGAATAATAAAATGCTCAGGGGGCGGGAAAGCCTTTCGCATCCCGCCTCAGCTCAACTAAGAGACGGCTCTTGCAGAACCACTGAGAACTCTTTGCACAGGCCACTAACTGCTCGCTCTTCATGCCCCGAGCTTTGGAACTGATTCGATTTAAAGCCGTCCGATCCGAAGCAGCAAGCCGATCCTCTCCCACTCCCTCAAGAATCGACTCATAAAGCCCGCAATGGCATTTCCGGAGACAGTTCCGCTCCCATTCAGGCTGGGCAATCGACTTGGAGCGAGAAGAATTCGACGGCAATGCCGCGATCGCGGCGTTTCGCTTCTCATCCATGAGCGGATGAATCGCCATCAGAAGACGCTTTGCCTCAGACGGAGCGATTCCACAAGCGCCAGGCTTATCCCCGTCCGCAACCGTCATCAGCAAATTGGCCGCCGAGTCCAATCGCTCAAGCGACGCGAGCGACGGAAAATGCGTCGAAAGACGCGCCGCCTTCTGTGCCTGAGGGGCTTCCGCCTCAGCACCGACACTCAAAGCGACGAGAATCGCAAAAGAAACTCCGAGCCTTTTAAGGATTTTTCTGCGCATTTCGATTCAATTCTTCGATCACTGCCCCGACCGTTTCATGGCGATACCCTTTCGCCTTGATCCAATCCATCACCATTCTCGAAGCCTCGACCGATTGAGGATGGACATCGTGAAACAGAATCACGCCACGGCCCTCGGCCAACATCTGTTTTTTGGCTCGCGCAAGAATGCTATCCGGATTCTTGTCCTGCCAGTCGAGCGTATCGACATTCCAAAACACGTGAATAAAGCCGTTTTCCGCGATCATTTCACGCACTCTCGTCACGGTGAGCCCGGCACCGTACGGACAGCGAAAAAGCTTCGGATGATGGCTCTCGCCCCAGACCTTCGTTTCGACGGCCGTCGAATCCTCGACCTCATGCCTCAAATGCGCATCATCGATTTTCGGGAGCTGAGGATGCGTGTACGAATGATTGGCCATCTCCATTCCGGCATTGAGCACTTGGAGCGAGGTTTTCGGGATAGCCGCGACATTCGTCGCCAGCTCGAAAAAAGTCGCGTGCAAATCGTGTTTTTTCAGATTCTCCAAAACCATCGGAGAATACTTCGCCGACGGCCCGTCATCGAAAGTCAGCGACCAAGTCCCCTTAGGATACTCATCACCGCTCACCGTGCCATGCGAACCGCTCGACGGAAAAATGCGCGGTCCTGCACTCTGCGGCCCTCTGGCGCCCTGAGTGAAAAGGCGCAATTGCTCGCGATAGCCCGAAGAAAGACTGTTAATCACAGTTTCAGAGGACGTTTCGGAATCCGATTCAGCGTCTTGGGCATCATGAACGTCTAGGGAATCTTGAGCGTCTTGGACTCTTTGATCGAGCTCATCTTGAACTTCGGGCCGGCGCGCGAACTCAACAACGCTTTCGCCATCGGCAAAAAGCGTGTTGACGAACGGATGTGCCGCATTCTCCTGAGCCCCGAGAAGATTCTTTTGCGCGTGCCGATCAAAAATCGACTTCAGCTCAACCGTCAGATTATGCAAAGCCAAACGATCGGAGCCCTTCGCGCGACCGAAATGCGCCGTGATCGCGCTCAAAATCTTTTCCACTTTCTTGCGGTCGACTTCAGAACCGTCTTCTTTTGAGCGAATCGTTAAGAGCCGGTCATAGATATAAGAAAAGCGCTCGATTGCTCGATGACTGACCTCGTGATAGGCCAGCATTCGAGGATAGGCATCCAAGCTTGCAAGGACATGCCTGTTTTTCGCGCGCTTTTTGGATACCAGCTCAAGCTCATCGTCAAAGTTCCGAAGCTGAAGCTCGGATCGATAATAGATCTTCGTCAATTGGTCCAGCAATCGCATGATCTCTTTTTCAGGCTCCGAAGCGCTCCAAAGCATGTTGAAATGCTGGTTCAAAGACTCTTCGGTGAGAACGCTTTCAAGGTCGCTCAAGCTTCCGAGACCGAAAGCAGAACGCCCCTCGGATCGTGAGGCAGGCGCGCGCTCTTGCGCATCCCCTTTGCGCCATGGGCTTGCACAGCCCGAAAGTCCTGCAATGAAACCCGCTGAAACCAACAGAACGCTTATTCTCATCTATTATAGACTAGCGGCTGAATCCCGATTTGGAATCAAAATCTCATGACCGGCATGGAAACCGCGATCGGCGCCGAAACGGGCATTTCCATGGGTGATCGAGGAAAAGAATCAGGTTTAAAGCCAGGATCTTGAACCTCGCCCCTCAGCGGATTACCGAGATCGTCTCGATTCGTGACCCGATAAACCCCCATGAGAATCCCCATATAGAGGCCAAGAGAGCTTCCGATAAATACTCCGCGCACACTCCCCGTCAACGGCAAGACGGCAAGTCCGACAATCGTTCCACCGACTAACCCGTAGGTCCCGCCACGGATCACGGTGCGCATATCTTGACTGATGGCATGGGCTTGACTTGAAAAAAACGTGGTTTGCGCCAAATAAACCACAAAGGTCAGGATCATGAGCTTGGAAAGTCGCCGGGTCATGTTCTCAATGATACTGGCGAGAAGACGGTCCCTCAAGCCTGACATTTTTTAAATGCGTCCAATTTAAGCCATCCCAAGCAAGGATATCCAAACGGACCGATTTTGCCGAACCCTCGTAACGCGCCAAAAAGTGGCGAATCGTGCGAGCAAGGCGTCTCTGCTTAGGCAGGGTGATGCTGACGACCCCATCTACGATCGCCCCAGGCTTTCTTGCCCGCACCTCGACAAATACAAGCTCCTGAGGTCGCGCCTCAGACCGATCCTCATAAATCAGATCGAGTTCTCCGCCTTTCCAGCGGTAGTTTTTTTCCAAAAGACAAAGCGACGGATAGTGAATCCCAAGCCACTCCGCCCCACGCGCTTCCATTTCTAATCCGTACTGAAGTTTTTCCATAGAGCGTCGCCCTTATGCAGCAAGTGCGCCAAAAGACCTTACAGCCGAGCTTGCGTCAGCACAGCCCTGACTGGAGCAAAGGTACGCCGATGAATCGGACATGCGCCCAGTTTTTTCAAGCTCGCCGAGTGCACTGGCGTCGCGTAGCCTTTGTGGACACCCAGTCCATATCCTGGATAAAGGGCCTCGTAGCGCTCCATCTCGCGATCACGCCAAACTTTGGCAATGATCGAAGCGGCCGCGATGCTCAAGCATTGAAGATCGCCTTTGACGATCGCCGTGGCCTGGGCTGGAAGATTTTTAGGAAGAGCGTTTCCGTCGATCAAAATCTGAGAAACCGGAGCCAGGCCTTTGGCCTGAAGCTGAGCAACGACTTTTTCGACCGCCCGGCGCATCGCCAAGTGGGACGCATGATAAATATTGATCTGATCGATTTCTTCGACCGACGCAATACCCACGGCGGATGCCGGAGCCCAGGCTTCAATCAGCGGAGAAAGGCGCTCGCGCGCTTCTGGCTTGAGGCATTTGCTGTCAGTGATTTCGTCGAGCCAAGGATAGAGCTCGCGAGAGAAAGAGTCTTGAGAAAGAGGAAGAGCAACCGCTCCTGCGACCACAGGACCGGCGAGACACCCCCTCCCCACTTCGTCGACTCCGACGACTTGGAGAGAGGGATGCCCGAATTTATTTTCCCAATCCAAATTGGGTTTCACGATTACTTGGTCTTAGCTTCTTTTGCAGCGCTCGAAGCGGCAGCAGCTGCCAGAGTTTCGACTTCGCGCTCGATCTTAGCAGCCTTACCTTCGAGGCCACGGAGATAATAAAGCTTAGCGCGGCGAACGCGACCTTCTTGAACCACTTCGATCTTCGCGATCTTTGGAGAGGTTTCAAGGAAAATACGCTCAACGCCGACGCCGTGAGAGATCTTACGAACAACGAAAGACTTGCTTGCGCCTGCGTTTTGGCGAGCGATCACAACGCCTTCGTAAGCCTGAACGCGCTCTTTTTCACCTTCTTTAATACGAACGTGAACGCGGACGGTGTCGCCAGCGGAGAAGTCCGGCATATCGGTGCGCATCATCGCTTTTTCGACAGCAGCGATACGGTCAGCGAGGCCGCGTTGTGGCACTTGTGCGCCTTTGGAAGTTCTTCTGTACTTAGTCTTGGTTGTTGCCATTTGTTTAATTACCTATTTCGTAAACACTTGAATAAAGAGCCTAGCCTGTTGACGCTCGCGCCGTTTTAAAAAACGCGAACCGGTTAATTTCCGAAAAGCCGATCGAGAATAATCGCGACTGCTGATCGAACCGAGAGGTGGTTATAACTTTTAAAACCACTCTCGGAGTCATCTTTTGGCCCGTACACCGGAGCTAGGATCCGATGCACCTCGGGATAAAAGACGTCCGAAACTCCCCAACCGGTGCCAAAGACCAGAACCACTGGCTTTTGACCCCTTTCAGGGCTCTCAAGCTCTTTCCGATAATCGGCGTAAGAGATTGAGTTCGGCAGCGGCCTTGCATCGGTGAGCACCACTTCTGGCGCGACTCCGTGCTTTGCCGCAATGGCGGATTTCACCTCCTCAAAGGAGCGTGTCACCTGAACCAACGATAACGCTTCCGCCCGGTCCGGGTGATACTCGCGGGATCGATCGGATTTCCAATGATCAACGATCCTTCCCACAAGCTCATGCTGGTCTTCAATGGGAGTCACGAGAATATACTCGCGAACACCAAAGGTTCGACACGAACGAGCGATATCATGGATGTCCATGTTGGTCACTGAAGTCGTGACCAGCGCCCCGTTCCGATTGGTCACTGGATGATGAAGCAGAGCTAAATATACAGGAACCGACACGAGGCTGATAGCCTTAACACGGGGAGTAAGCAAAACCTAACGTTTTTTAAGCTCGTTCTGAGTAAAAGACGCCCATAAATCAGGCCTTTTTCTCTCAGTTCGCTCTCTCATCTGAGCCTCTCTCCAACGCGCTATGGCCTGATGATCGCCGTCTAATAGAACCTGAGGCACACTCAGCCCCTCGTAGTCCCGAGGCCGAGTGTATTGAGGGTATTTGAGAAGGTCGTTCTCTAAGCTATCCCGTGAAACGGACTGCTCTTTTCCAACCACTCCTGGAATGAGTCGACTTATCGAATCGGCCATCACCATCGCCGGAAGCTCGCCCCCCGTGAGGACGTAGTCTCCAATGGAGACTTCACGATCCACGCAAAGCTCGATAAAACGTTCGTCAACGCCTTCATAATGCCCGCAAACTAGAATCAGATCCTGATAAGCGGCCAGCTCTTTGGCCATCGTCTGATCGAATTTCTGGCCTTGGGGAGAAAGAAGAATCGTGAGCGGCTTTGTTCCTGGCGTACTTGATTCAACTGCCTGACGCCAAGCCGCATGCAATACATCCACTTTCAGAAGCATGCCCTCGCCGCCCCCATAGGGAGTATCGTCTACAGTACGGTGGCGATCGGTGGAAAAGTCGCGAATTTGGATCGTTTGAAATGAAGCCAGCCCCTTCTTCTGCGCCTTCCCAAGAAGGCTTGCAGAAAGGACCGGCTCGAAAATCTCAGGAAAAAGCGTCAGGAAATGAAAACTGATCTTACTCGATGATTTCGAGGACCGTTCTTTTTCTGAGTTTTGTGGAAGCTCCATTGAGAACCGTGCGAACTGCTCGAGCAGTTCTGCCTTGTTTGCCGATGATTTTACCTAGGTCTTCTTTTGCGACCTTCAGTTCGATGACCGTTGTATTTTCGCCTTCAATCTCGTTCACTTCAACTTGATCGGGCAAATCAACCAGCATGCGAGCCATATATTCGATCATTTTCGAAAGCTCGCTCAACTTCTTTTGACCGCCTTGAGAACCCGTTGCTTGGGACATCGCTTCTCTCCTCACCCGTTGAACTTAGCTTATCAGCGCCGTATCAGAGGTAGCTCTTTATAGGCTACCTCGCACAGCAACACAGCAAACGACTTCAAAACAGGAAGGTCAGAAGCTTAATCCTGACCTTAAACAACCGGGCTCAACTCAGAAACAACGAGTCAAAAGCGGCTATTTAAGATTATTTTGCAAGGTTTTTGAGGAGTTGTCCAACCGTTTCTGTATATTGAGCGCCCTTTGCGCGCCAAGCTTTAACGGCTTCGACATTGACCTTCACCTTGTCGGCATCGGTCTTAGCCTTAGGGTAATAGTGCCCAAGGTTTTCGAGGTGTGCGCCATCGCGCTTCTTCGCAGAGTCAACCGCCACAATCAGATACTGTGGGTTCTTCTTAGCGCCCTGGCGGGAAAGACGAATAGTAACGGCCATTTGAATCAATTCCTTTCAAACTCGATCAAACTCAAACAAATAAAATCAAAAATTCTGAGCCCTAGTGGTTAACAAGTTCGACTCCGACCGTCAACTGAGAAGTGTCCGACCCTTTAAAGCCTGATCGAGTTCTTGGGCAAATCGGCGAGAATCCGCATCAAACGTCCGCCAATCCGGCTTTAATAGACGACCTAAAGCACCGGGAGGCAGCGGAACTTCCCCTGGCGAGCGCTCTTTCATACTAGTCAAAAGAATGACAGGAAGCCCATCGGCCCGAAATTCCTCAAGGAGGTCTAAACTCGACTCACCTGGAAGCACTTCGTCCATCAGAACGAGGTCCGGGCGACGGCGGACCAGCTCAAATCGCGCCTCAGCCCCGTTTCTGGCCGATCCCGAAAACTGGTATTGAGCCCCCGACTCGCCTAGCCGTTTCACGAGATGCTCAAGCAGCTCCCGCATCGAATCCACATCTTCAATAATCAGGATTCTCATCGCATCAGATCCTCTTTAAGGCCTGTTTCACCATCCGACTCAGCCCCTCGATCCATACGGGCGAATCATTCAGAGACGGCACCAGTTTCAAGTCCTTGCCACCCAGCTCGACGTATTGCTCGCGACCTCGGATCTGAATTTCCTCCAATGTCTCCAAGCAGTCTGCGACGAACGCCGGACACATCACGGCGACCTTCTGAACGCCGCGCGCGGCAAGCTCTTGATACATAACATCCGTGTAAGGCTTAATCCAAGGCGTGCGTCCGAGGCGGGACTGAAAGCAGACCGTGTACTGATCCTGAGTCAGCCCCAGTTTTTTCGCCAAAGCGCGCGCGGTCGCGAAGCATTGAGCGCGGTAGCAATCGCGGTTCGCATCCGTGATCTCGGCACAGCAGTCCGTTTTTTCCAAACAGTGGCTTCCGCCGGAGCGATCCGTCTTCCGCACATGTCTTTCCGGAAGGCCGTGAAAGCTGAAAAGAAGATGATCGAAGTCATAATCCTTCAAACTCTCGTTCGCCACCTGCGCGAACGCCTCGATAAAGGGCTCCGCATCGTAGAATGCCGGATACTCCTCGAACTTCATGGAAGGGGCGTTTTTCTTCGCCCAAAGCCGACATTCCTCCAGAGAAGACGCTGTCGCTGCGAGAGAATACTGCGGGTAGAGCGGAACCAAGAGAACCTCGCTCACTCCCTGATCCGCAAGTTTTTTAAGCGCCGTAGGAATCGACGGATTTCCGTAGCGCATGGCTGGCTGGATCTTCGACGAATCCATGGACAGCTCGCTTGCAAGCTGCTCTCGAACGCCATCGACCAGCTTTAAGTGGTAATGAAGCAGCGGGGATCCATTCTCGGTCCAAATTTTTCGGTAGGCCTCTGCCGATTGTTCGGGGCGAGAGCGCAGAATCACGCCATTCACCAGCAGCCATCGAAATAGATAAGGAATATCGATCACGAAACGGTCCATTAAAAACTGCTTCAGATACGCTTTCACTTGATCCACCGAAGGACCTTGAACCGGCTCACCGTCGGGCGTTCCTAAATTGATCAGCAATACGCCTCGATGGGCTTCGAGATGGGACATAGCCCCCTTATATCAGCGCATCGCTTGTTTTTTAACAAGCCTTACGTTTCAGGCAGTGCTCAGGCAGGGCGTGCTCCTTGCAACGCATTGTTCTCACTATGCTATCACCGCTTTTCTCGACTCTTCTAACGGCGCTTTGTTTTGCGGCCGGCTCTTCCGCCTGGGCTCAAGGAATCAATTCTACGATCACGGGATCGAATCCCGGATCGAATCCAGGATCCAATCCAGGCTCAACGGCCAACACGGTCGTTGGAACGAACCCTTCGACCTCCGGCATTCCGAATAACAGTCTTCCCACCACGGGAACCAGCGCCGGTAGCTTGGGAGGAGTGACAACAAATAACAATGCCGTATCCGGAACGGGAACCCTGTCCGGACCAGGAACAACGACATCGGCTGCAGGAATCGCGGCAACCACTCCCACTCAAAGCACGCTCAATGGAACAACCGTTGGCGATCCAGCATTGACCGGGGTTCCTACGGCGACCGTGAATCCGGGAACGCCACCCCTGAGCGTGCAACAACCTGGAACCGTTTCGGGACAAGGACTCGGCGGTACGGGCTCCACGATCGTCGGTGCACCAGGTACGACCATTGGGTCTCCAGCTAGCACGTACGGACTTCCAGCCTCGGACTCCATGACGATTCCGGGAGCTACAAGCGTTGGAGTGGGACCATCGGGATCCACGACGGGATCAGTCGGAACGCCCGGAACCATGAGTGGCGCAAGTCCGGGGCGCTAAGCGATGGAGATCACCTCAAGCTCTTCATCGCCTTTCGGCGTACGAAGAACGACAGCGTCTCCTGGTTTTGCGCCTAAAAGAGCCTTCGCGATAGGCGAAATCCAACTCACATAGCCACGCTGAACATCGGCCTCGTCGATTCCGACAATTCGGTAAGTGCGATTTTTTCCGTCTTCATCGCTTACCGTCACGGTAGCGCCAAAAAGAACGCGATCTTTGGGCTGCGTGAGGGGATCGACGATTTCGGCGGCCTCAAGGCGTTTAGTGAGAAATCGGATGCGACGATCGATCTCTCGAAGTCTTCTTTTTCCGTAGATGTAATCTCCGTTTTCCGAACGATCTCCGTTGGAGGCCGCCCATGAAACGGTTTTCACTAATTCTGGACGGTCTTCGTATAAAAGCTTTTTCAGCTCTTGTTTAAGTTTTTCCGCGCCTGCTGGCGTGATGTAGTTTTTGGTGGATTTTGGGAGCGCGTCTTCACCTTCTCGCTCAAGATCTTCGTTTAAATCTGGCGAATCGCTTTCTTGTTCTTTTGTGAATGCTTTGCTCATTTAATTTTTGCTTCTTGTTTGGAAGGCTTGTCCGGGCTTTGCCCGGACTACTAAGTCGTCTCTTGGCCGACGTCGAGATAGACTTCCTTGGCGTCGTCGTTATAGCCGAAATATTCGGAGAAACGGCCCCAGCCGACAAGAGCTTCGACGATGTCGTGCGGGTTCTCGTTAGGCAGCCACTCCCCTACTCGCTCCGTAAGCTCTTCGACAGGAAGCCGGAGACTCTCGTTTTTGCGAAGAAGATTGGTCGTGATCTGCACAATGCGAAGCGATCCGAAAAGCTCGTGCAGCATCCGCTTGCGAACGTTGATGTCGCCTTCCACGAAATGCCGTCCTAAATCCGTGAGAACAACGGTTTGCTTCGGCGTTTCCACGAGATCCAAAAGCTCTGCGCCCTTTACCAGATAAAGCGTTCGACCGAATTCTTTCCCGGTCTGTTGCGCAAGCTCGAAAATATCGGCCGTGCCGCCACGATCCCCGATGGCTTCGAGAAGACCGATCATTTCGCCGATCTGAACGTTTGGAAGCGCTTCGATCGGAGGCTCCTTGGCTTGAGGACGCGGAAGAACCGACGCCTCAGGCGCTGGGGGCGTATCAGGCATGAGGGCTTCGGTGATGAGCGCATGGATCTGCGAGACCATTCGTCGGAACGCGGGCGATTGATCATCGCGCGGATACGGAAGGTCGTTGACGATTTCCTTGCGAATATGGCCCGGATTGATTCCCATGACCAAAATGCGCTTAGCCATAAACACGGCTTCTTGAATATTATGCGTGACGATGACGATGGAGCGGGTCGAGGTTTTCTTATCGAGGAAAACTTTCACCATTTCCGTCCGCAAGTTATCGGCGGTCTAAACATCGAGC
>CAZCBS010000005.1:21799-30035 GCA_964496965.1 uncultured Bacteriovoracaceae bacterium | reverse complement strand
CGTTTTACCTGTAATTCGTCCTAAGGCATCACGAGTAAAAGTCTGATTCATCAGATTTTTCGCGCTTCCTGACGTCGGGGTATAGAGTGCGGAATAAGCCGAAAGCTCTGCGTAGGTCGAGTCATAGCTATACGAATCAGAGAGCGTAGACAGAGTCGTACCCGACAAAAGACCTGAGCTTGGATCTCTCGTCAACGTTTCAGATCCTGCCTGAGTCAGGAGACCGTCTCGATCATAACTAAAATTAACTGAACTCGAAGTCGTAGAATTTCTAGAATACATCGTCGAACTAGCTAACCTAAAATCATTAGTCCAAGTTCGCGAACTGCTCCCACGACTTCCATCAGGCCCCGTCACCGTCTCATCGCCAAGTAAGTCTCCAAAATAAGACCGCTGAATTTGTATGGAATCAGGCGAAGTTGCGGTCGCAAGCCGTTGGTAACCGTAAGTATAAGCATATTGGCCCGTCGGAAGAACGACGCTACTGAGAAGCCCTGAAGATGAGCTATAATTAAAGCTAATCAAAGTCCCATCAGGACGCGTAATGCCGATTATCTGCCTATCATTGTTATAGCTATACTGAGTAGAGCTTGATCCACCTCCGAGAGCTGGAGGCAGATATTGAGAGATTAAATCAAACGGATTCAAAGAAAACCCGTGCGCGGGCTTTCCAGGAGGCGTGATGCTGGTTACGTTTCCGTTCGCATCGTAGCTGTACGAGATCACGCGAGCGTCAGGCAATGTTTGAGTCAAAATTCGTCCCGCTCCATCATACGTAAAGCTTGTCATTTGGCTCAATGGATTAGTGATTTGATCCATATAGCCTTGCGAATTGTAAGTGATCGAGTTGCTCCGACTGCCTTGGGTCACTTGCGATAATTGGCCATGGCTCGTATACGACAAATTTACTGCGGCACGCCCAGGCTCGACAATACTCGATACTTTTCCGTACGCATCCGCTGTCGTTTGAACATGCCTTCCCTCGGGAGAGATCTGTTCCGTCACACCTGTTTGCAACGAATAGCTCGTGCTCCAGGTGTTTCCATTGATATTATTTTGAGTAGAAATCGTCCCGTAATCAAAAAAACTTTGTAGATCTGAACTTGGCGTATAACTGCTGACAGTCTGTAAGGAAGATGATTGCCAAGTGTAAGAACCATTATTTACTCCGGTCGAAGAAATAAAATTTGCGATCGAACCTAATCTTGGATCAGGTGTATACTGGACAGCCTGACTAGTCCCACCGGACCTTTGAGTCGACAACGATTGATTAGTCAAAAGCTGTTGCACTAACTGAGTACCATCGCCGAGAGTCTCCGTTCTATTTGAACTTCCAGCTGTCGAGATAATTTGAAACGAGGATGAGACACCCATGGCAGACGTACTTGTAAAAAGCTGCGTAAATGGACTACCTGAATCGTTCCAGGCAAAGGTCGTCGAACTTCCGCTTGTGCTCTGATCACTTTGCAAAAGTCCCTTTGCATCATATGCAAATGTACTTATCTGCCCCAGTGGTTTTTTGAAGGTTCGAAGCAATCCTCCGCTATCCACATAGGTCGCTGTGTAAACTTCGTTATTAGGATTAGTAATGGTGGCCAAATAGCCGTTTGAATCAAGCGACAGCTGTGTCACTTGTCCGTAAGGAGCTTGAATCCCGGTAATCTTTCCATTCGAATCACGCTGAATACTCGTTGTGTTGTTGTACGCATCTACAATTTGAGTCAGATGTCTTTGAGTATCGTAACTGAACGAGTAAATCGTCGCTCCCGTTAATGCATTCAACGTCTTAAGATGGTACCCCTGAAGATCGAAAACAAACAAAAGAGATCCGTCTTCGGAAGCGGCGACGTAATGAGTACCGTTGTCTACTAGTTTTGCGGTGACGATCCGAGTGCCCCCATCTCCCAGATAGATTGTATTTGAATTCAGATCGTAAAAATGATGCACCGAAAGGGTCCAACCTCCGAGTCCCATCGAAATAGCTTGAAAAGTGCCGATCGGAACATCGTAGGATTGAGTAGATGTCAGAGTTAAACTTGGAAACGGACAAGTCCCATCGTGACAGTTATACCAAGTATTAAAATCAGCTAGCGTCCCGTATTGAACCGCAACATCGACATGCGCAAGCGCCTGTCCAGGAGTAATATTCCCAGAACTGTCGGTTCCATCCCAAAGAAAGGTCTTTCCAGAATTTCCTAGATCAATTCCTGGAAGTATTCTTCCAAGAACTGTTACCGTGCTCCCGTTCTGTCCGCTAAAAGAGGGTAAAAAAATCGAATAATTTCCAATTCTACCTGAGACTCGATCGCTGAAATAAGAAAGGCTAAAGGGCGTCCCTACGACTGGAACCGTTTCTCCGACTGCCTGATTATCATTATGAATGATTGATCCACATTGCGTACTCGGAAGAACGCTTGGCGACGGCGCCTGAACTCGCGGAAAGGTGTTAGGTAAACAATCGCATCCAAAGCCATTGTCACCAGGAAGGTATGCTATATATGAAATTGAATGAGAAACCGTTTCGTAAGCAACCGCGGCGCGGCAATTATAAACAACACCGTATCGCTCGATTGGAGGAAGATTGAAAATCGTGCAGTCGTAGGTTGGAGACGATGAATTACATTCTTGCGCCACTAAGTCTTCGCACGGGCCCGCGATCCCAAGACGTGGAACCGATAATAATCCGATCAAAACAGCAGAAAAAAGAACGCAAGAATCCCTGAACGAAAAAACCATCTTTGGCTTCATCCGAATAGCTACCTATCTTGAGTGCGCGCGCGCGATAAGTCCGCGACAAACTCAGGTTCAAATTGTGACAGCGAGTATTTAAACGATATGAATGGAAGCCGACTAATGCAAGGGTTTTTATTCTTTTCTATATATTCATCAACCAAGCACAGACTGAGCTTCACCCTTCCAAGCAGATCTCTCCGAGATCTCCTTGCGAAGCTGCTCCAGCTCGCGAACGCGATCAGCGATATCTTTACCGAGCTCTTCAGCCCAGATATGCGAAAGCGCTTCGGCCCAAGGGAGGCCGTGATCGTCGCGGCTTGCGTAGAGGGGCAGACGCCTGAAATAGAAATCGCGAAGATGCAGAGTCATCTCGTTACGAATCGAGTAACGAAGCTGCGCCCCGAGATCTGGAAAACCTTCGGGCCATGCGAGCGCGGGCGCGCCGTCTTTCAAAGCGAGTTCGCGAATCACGAGCGCATCGGCTCCGTAGCGCTCGACGAGCTCGCGCGGAAGGTCGACCTTTTGTGAAGCCGCGGCAAGGCGCGCCTTTGCGATCGCGTCCGGAGTCGCGTGAGGATTCATCGGCTCGCGCGTGCGCGCGGCTCGGAGATTTTCAGGAGGCTGGGACTCGCGCTCACGCTCAGAGTCGACTTTCCAACGCTCGAGCGTGAAATCGACAATTTCCTCGGCCATCTTTCGATACGTCGTATACTTTCCACCAGCGACAACCGTGGTACGGCCAGGGCCGACATCAATGTGGTGCTCGCGCGAGACTTTTTGAAGCTTTTCGATCGAAGCGTCATCTCCTCCGACCAGCGGCCTCACGCCGACATAAGCGCTGAGGATATCCGAAACTTTGAGCTCAAGATCCGGAAAGTAACGATTCAATAAATCGAGTAGATAATGAACATCCTGGACATCCACTCCGGCCATCGAAGGTTCGGCGGGCGAAGGCCCGTCGGTGGTTCCAACAACGACGACGCCGTTTCCAAAGTCGGGGCGAGGAATCACGAAAGCGATTCGACCGTCGACCGGATGGCTCATCACCATCGCGCCCTGGATCGGAATGCGCTTGAGATCGAAAAGCAGATGCACGCCCTTGCTCGGACTGAGCCAATTGCGCCAGTCGCGCGACATTCGCTGCCCAAGCTCATCCGTCCAGGGTCCCGCGCAGACGATCGTTCGATGCGCTTTTATTTCGAAAACCTCGCCATCGCCCGCAGGAGAGCTCAGCGTATTGCGAACTTTGAAACCGGAGATTTTATCCCCCCGCGGAGTCTTTGTCCAAATCGGCGACATCGCTTCGACATAGTTTGCGATCACCGCATCGCTTTGAGCGGCGGAGCGAAGGACCTCGACGACCATCACGTCGTCCCACATCGATGCGTCGTAATAGCTAAATCCCCCCTGAAGCCCGTTAGGTTTCAAAAATGGGATTTCTTTCAGCATCCGTCGCCGAGACAAGCTTTTATGAAAGCCCGGCGCGCGAAAAAGCGAAAGAATATCGTAAAGCCACATTCCGCATTTCAAGACAAAGCGGCCATTGGCATCGCCTTGATAGACTGGAAAATAAAATTTCAGCGGACGCACCATATGCGGCGCGGTTTTTAGAAGATTGGCTCGCTCTGAAAGCGCCTCGAAAACCAACCCAAACTCAAAATTCTCTAAATAACGAAGTCCACCATGAATCAGCTTGGAGCTTCTTGAAGAAGTCCCAACCGCGAAATCGGATCGCTCCACGAGCGCGACCTTGAGTCCACGTCTCGCGGCATCGCGCGCGACGCCCGCACCCGTGATTCCTCCTCCGACGATCAAGAAGTCGAATGTCTCTTCTTTCAGCCTGCGGAGACCGCGCTCACGCGAGCGAAAAGAAAAATCAGATCGAGCCTCGGCTTCAATCGGAAGGCTCATGCGCGCGGTGACGGCTGACGAACAGAAATTCCGACTTCAACCAGCTGCTCAGCCGTGACGGTCGATGGCGTTTCAGCCATCAGATCCGTTCCCTTTTGCGTTTTCGGGAACGCCATCACGTCGCGAATCGGACCGACTCCGCAGAGAAGCGCAGTCAAGCGCTCCACGCCGAAAGCGATTCCGCCGTGAGGAGGCGTGCCGTATTGAAGCGCTTCGAGGAAGAAACCGAACTTCTGCTTGGCTTCCTCGTCCGTCAGGCCGAGAACGCGGAACATCGCGGATTGAACGTCGGGGCGATAAATACGAAGGCTTCCGCCCCCGACCTCTACGCCGTTCAGGACCATGTCGTACGCTGAAGCTTCGATTTGATCGAGGTTGCGGCTTTGAACAAAGTCTTCGAAATGTTCCGGACGGGGCGAAGTAAACGGATGGTGACAGGCATAGTAGCGGTTCTCCTTGTCGTCGAATTCAAGAAGCGGAAAGTTCATGACCCAAAGGAACGCAGGCTTTCCTTCGCCGGGCTTTGGGATCATTCCCAAACGCGCCCCCACCATCAGGCGAAGCGCTCCCAGCGAATCAAACACGACTTTATCTTTCGGATCGGCCACGACCAGGACCAGATGCCCGGCCTGGAGCCCCAAGCGGGACTTGAGCGCGGCCTTCTCTTCTTCGCTCAAGAACTTTGCTGCAGGCGACTGAAGCTCGCCTCCGGCTAGAACCTTGATCCAGAGCAAGCCCTTAGCGCCATGAGTTGTGGCATGAGCTTGAAGATCGTCGAGATCCTTGCGGGAGAATTTTTCAGCTTGCCCTTCCACTACGATTGCACGAATCGAGCCCCGACGCCCCCGCGCGTTCTTAACGAGCGCGCCTTGAAAAACCTGGAACGCGCTTTTTTCGAAGATGTCCGAAATATCTTGAAGCTCAAGTCCGAAACGAACATCCGGCTTATCGCTTCCGAAACGCGACATCGCCTCACGATACGGCATACGTGGGAATGGGCGCGGAATTTCAACACCCAAGATCTCTTTCCAAAGCTTGGCGACCATCTCTTCGAGAATCGGGAAGAACTGCTCTTCATTCAGGAAGGATTGCTCGATGTCGATCTGCTTGAACTCAGGCTGACGATCGGCCCGAAGGTCCTCGTCGCGGAAACAGCGCGCGACTTGATAATAGCGATCCATTCCCGAGATCATCAAAAGCTGCTTGAGAGTCTGAGGCGATTGTGGAAGCGCGTAAAACGTTCCGGGATTGATGCGAGACGGAACGATGAAATCGCGAGCCCCTTCAGGAGTCGACTTATAGAGAATCGGAGTCTCGACTTCACAGAATTGATTCTTGTCCAAATGATTTCGGACAATCGAAAGCATGCGATGGCGAGTGAGAAGATTTTTCTGAAGCGAGGGCCGGCGCAGATCGAGATAGCGATATTTCAAACGAAGGTTTTCGGCGACATCGGCTTCGTCATCGATTGCGAACGGAGGAGTCTTGGCCTCCGAGAGAATCACGATGTCCGTGCAAGCCACTTCGATCTCACCCGTGGCCATCTTGAGATTTGCCATTCCCTGCGGGCGATTGCGAACTTTTCCTTTGACCCAAAGAACGAACTCGGAGCGAATCTTGCCTGCCGTCGTATGCGCTTCGGCTCCGCCAGCCAATGCGGGATCGAACACGATCTGCGTCAATCCGTAACGATCGCGCAGGTCAGCGAAAACCAGCCCCCCGTGGTCGCGACGCTTGGACACCCATCCGCAGAGCATGACCTCCTGACCCAGATGGGACGCTTTCAATTCTCCGCAAGTATGGCTTCTCTCGGTAGTTTTCATTGTTTCTAGTTAACATCCGGCATCAGAAAAAATCAATTCCGGTATATCCTTTGCTTTCTTTTGATTCTGCTTGTCAACGCGTCCGGCTCATTTGAAACTTGACTCTTTGCAACACGCCTCTCAGGCCCCGGCTCCGCTCTCCCGGCGGTCCTATGGACAGCTTTGCACCGTGACAAGCTGGGAAGAAATCTGGGAAGCCGGCAATTATTACGACCGAGTATCCGATATCCTAGAAGATGCCCGCCAATCCATCGTGCTCGTCGGATGGCAAATCGACTCTCGGCTGCCCCTCAAGCTTCCGATGAAGCGCTCCTCTCGCGGCATGGAGAGCTCAAAAGAAACATTGAAGCAGAAGCTCATCCGTCTCTGTGAAACCAGGCCCGAGCTCCAAGTTTACGCATTGATGTGGGACCACGCTTGGTTTTACGTTTATGAGCGCGAAGTCTGGCAGGGTCGAATCTGGGAGAACATCCACCCGCGCGTGCACTTTGTTTTCGACAACCGCCATCCTCTTGGCGCAAGCCATCACGAAAAGCTCTGCCTCGTGGACGGACGCATCGCCCTTTGCGGCGGAATCGATCTCTGCGATGAGCGATGGGATACGCGCGAGCACCTCTATCATGATCGACGAAGATCACTGGATCTCAAGAAGGAGCATCACGGCCCCTATCATGATCTCGCCGTTCAGGTGAGCGGCCCGATCTGCTTGGAGCTCCACCGCCACATCGCGGAGAGATGGGAGCGCATCTCCGCTATCCCATTTCCCCAAGAGCCTAAATTCCCGAAAAACGGGAGCGGTCACGCGGTTTACCTCAGCAGAACCTCAGCGCGAATCGATCTCGCGCGCGGCCAACCGCACCTGATTCGCGAAATCGAGTTTCTTTATCGTGATTTGATTGAACGCGCGCAGAAGCGACTGATTCTCGAAGGACAATATTACTGGTCCCGGGAGCTGAACGATCTCCTGATTCGAAAAATCCAGACGATGCGCGGAAAGGATTTCGAGATCATCTTGATTCTCGCGGATCTTCGCAAGATCAAGTCCCTCACTCGATTGATGACTCACTACGAGCTCAGCCTTCTGGACAAACTGGTCGTCGCTGCGCGCGCTTCGAACGTGCGCCTCACGCTCGGGATGCCTTACAGCTATCCGCAGACGCCGGAGCGATCGGCCGCGCGCCCGGTCTATGTTCATTCGAAAACCATCATCGTCGATGATCGGTATCTTTCGATCGGATCGGCCAATTTCGCGGCTCGCGCCCTGCGACTGGACAGCGAAGTCAATCTCACGCTGGAAGCGCGAACGAACGCCGAACGAAGACATATCGAGAACTTCGGGAATCGACTCATCGCTCATTGGAACACGTCGAGCGTGGAGCTTCGCCCGATCAATCCCGCTCTTTTGCTTCATCATCGCCGAGGCGCGAATCGCTGGTTCGAGCCACCAGCGCCTCATTTTACTTGGATTCCGTGGGAAAAGTTTTTTGATCCCGAAATCTCCCCTTTCTTCCCGATCAAGCTTTGGCTGATCCGCTGGAGCGCCGATCGAAACACCTTCCAGCGTGGCATCGGAAAGATCGCCCTGACCGTGATCGCCGCGGCGCTAGTGATTTTATTGAGCCGAGTCACAAGCGGCGCGATGCCCACCCCGGACGGCAAGCTGCGCAGTTTTGCTTACGCGCTTCTTCTGTGCTCCGCGTGGATGGTTCCATCACCGTTTCTTCCGATCGGCCCTCTTAAAGTCAGAGAACTTTCCTCTATTGCTCGGC
>CAZCBS010000005.1:0-21789 GCA_964496965.1 uncultured Bacteriovoracaceae bacterium | reverse complement strand
TGCTTCCGATCTCGATCTTGCAAGTCATCGCACTTTCCTCGTTCGCGCGGCGCAGTCAGGGCGATCCACAAGTCGCTTTTCGAATCCCCATCGCGTCCCTCTACTGCGTTTCGATCCTGGGATATTTCGCGGCACGCATGTTTCCGACTCGCGCCGGGCTTCTTTACCGCGACCTCAAGCAAAGCCCTCTGGCGCAGAGATTGGGAAAACGTTTTTTTCCGCTCCTTCTTTCAGCGGTCTTCGATCCGAGCATCCCGATTCACTACAAAGTCATTTACGAGGGCATTTATTGCATGCCGCTGGCATGGTTCGCGCTGGTCAACGGAGTGCTTCTGCCCTCGGTGCTTTTTGGAATCCTTTCGATATGGAGCTGGGCGTGGAACGCGCTCGCGCCCCTGCGAGCCTTTGAAATCGCAAGCGAGTTGGCATTGCCGTGGATGCTGCTCATGCTTCTGATCGGAGTCGCCCGACGCAGCAGAGTCGAAATCAATCATGCAAAAAAAGCTGAAGATTCTATCTTACAACATTCATAAAGGCTTTAGCACGTACAACCGCCGTTTCGTGCTGACCAGGATCCGCGACGCGCTTCGTGAGCTTCATCCGGATCTCGTGTTTTTGCAGGAAGTCCTGGGCGAGCATCAGATCTATCGGCATCGCGTCCTCGATTGGCCCGAGCAATCGCAGTTCGAGTATCTCGCGGACGAGCTTTGGCCGCATTACGCTTATGGAAAAAACGCAGTCTATAGCTCCGGGCACCACGGAAACGCGATCCTGAGCAAATATCCGATTACACATTGGGACAATATCGACGTCTCCACCAGCCAAATGGAAAGACGCGGCATCCTGCACGCGACGCTCAACATTCCCGCGTCGCTTATCGGCGAGAGCGGAAGAAAGCCCGTCCCGCTCCACGCCATCTGCGTCCACCTCGGCCTTCTTGAGGCGGATCGCGCGCGACAGATTCAACGGCTCGTGGATCGAATCGATTCTCACGTTCCTCATGATGAGCCGCTAGTGATCTGCGGCGATTTCAACGATTGGAGACTTCGCGCGACACGCCCTCTCCGTCATCAGCTCGAGGTCGCGGAGGCGTTCTATTCGCTCAATGGCAACCATGCGCGAACGTTCCCGAGCTGGATGCCCGCGCTACGGCTGGATCGTGTCTACTATCGCGGAATGCACGCCAAGAGTGCAAAATGCCTGACGGGAAAGCCATGGAGCGAGCTTTCCGATCATACCGCGCTGTTAGTTGAATTGGATCGTCCCTTCAGTTAATTCTTAGGCGGCGCCCTGAGAAGATACGGCTTCTACCAAGATATCCGCCAATTCTTCGATGGTGTAAGGCTTGGCCAGGAACCAAGCGCCCGGTAAATGCCGTGCGCGAACCTCGCCGTGCTGGACCGCAGAGAGCACGACGGTGGGAGGAACCCTCCCAAATTGAGCCATAATCTGCTGATAAACGTCTTCTCCGCTCATCCCTTGAAGGGTGAGGTCGAGAAGCATGACGTCCGGCCACTCTTTTTTAAGCTGCTCTAAAGCTTGCTCACCGCTGTCCACAAGGATCGGCTGATGCTGGTACGCTTCAAGCACCATTCCTAGTGTTTCACGAACCGAAGTATCATCTTCAACTACTAATACTCTCATGATTCTTCTTCTCCAGGTCTCCAGAGCATCCAACTTTGAAAAGCTGGTGCAGACTTCTTGCATATCTGAAGCCAGTATTCCAGCCAATATCTTTGGTTGACACAAATTCTTCTTATGACCCAAGCAACTTCCCCTAGCCAAACTCATTTTCAATCACGCTTAGAAAACGACTCCTTGGGCGAAATCACCCTCCCCAAAGACGCCTTATATGGCGCACAAACCCAACGCGCGATTGAAAACTTCCCGATTTCAGGGCGTTCCATTCACCCCGAATTAATCCGCGCTTATTTAAGACTTAAGCTGGCAGCAGTCATCTCAAACGAGGCCTGCGGGGTTTTGGCGCCAGAGCTCTCCAAGCTGATCCAGAGCGCTATTCAAGACCTTTTACTCATGCCGATCTCGTTCTGGAAGGAAACTTTTCCAGTTGATATTCACCAGGCCGGAGCCGGCACCAGCACCAATATGAACGCCAACGAGGTCATCGCCAACTTGGCGAACGTGATCGCGGGCATGCCCCTGGGGAGTTATCAGCCCGTGCATCCCAACGATCACGTCAACCGCTCTCAATCAACAAACGATACTTTTCCAACGGCCATGAGAATGGCTCTGGTCGAAGCTTCCCGGGAGCTTTGGCGCGAGCTCGAGCGACTCTCAGCCTCTTTCGGAGCAAAAGCGAGAGCTTGGATGCATATTCCGAAATCCGGCCGCACTCATCTTCAAGACGCCGTGCCCATGATGCTGGGCCAGGAATTCTCGGCTTATTCGCTAACCGCCTCCCGCTGCGCACGCTGGATCGAGCAAGCTCGAAAAGAGTTGATGGAAGTCGGAATCGGCGGCAGTGCCGCGGGAACCGGCCTCACCGTTCCCGAGAGGTTTGCCGAACGAGTCGTGCATGAAATTTCACGCCTGACTGGCGAACCGTTTCGGCTCTCCCCCAATCTTGTCGAGGCGATGCAATCGCAGTCGCCCGTGATGTATTATTCTTCGACGTTGAGACTCATGGCCTTGGAGCTCACACGCATCTGCAATGATCTCAGGCTGCTTTCCTCCGGCCCGATGACGGGTTTTGCGGAAATCATCCTGCCATCGGTTCAGCCCGGAAGCAGCATCATGCCAGGAAAGATCAATCCATCGATTCTCGAAATGGCCAACCAGAGCTGGTTTGCGGTTTTGGGTCGAGATCAGACCGTTGCGTATTCCATGCAGGCAGGTCAACTCGAACTCAACGTGATGATGCCGATCATGGCGCATTCGCTGCTCGAGGCGACTGAAATCGCGACAACCACTCTTCGCACTTTAAGAGAGCGCGCCATCGAAGGAATGAGACCGAATGAAGAAAGACTGCGTGAGCATTTTGAGTGCACGCCTCAAGTCGCAACTGCATTGGCGCCTCGATTGGGTTACGAGAAAACCGCGGAACTGGTCAAAGAAGCACTTTCGCAGGGAACCAGCGTGATCGAGCTGGTGCGGTCGCGCGGGCTTTTGTCGAATGAGGAGCTGCGGGCGTTTTTGGATCCACATCGATTGACCGGTACTTAACGCGGGTCACTCCCCGACTCCGCCGGCGGAGCGATCGTTTGCGATCGCGGAGAATGTGGCCATATCTTTCAGACAAGCGAAAATCTCTCGCGACATAACCATCTTTTGTCGGAAATATTTTTTCGGAAAAACCTTGACATAGTTTTTACAGATTACGAGTCAATCCCAAAAAACACGCATAAAACAGCCATAATTCGAGAAATATTAAGCTACAACTGGCACCACTTCAATACATGCCGGCGCGAACCATTTTTACAAAACGAGCTCGTCATAAGCCAGTCCTGCGCTTTTCAGCAGGTACGAAATTCGATGATATGAACTTGCTCAAATTATGAGGTATTCCATGAAAAGTCTTAAAACATTATCGAACGAAACATTGCTCTTAAACACCAAATCGCTCGCGACTGAAGAAAGAAAACTCACAACCTCCATTCTCTGGCATCTCCACGAAATCCAAACTCGCAGACTCTATGCAGAGAAAGGATTTGGATCCTTGTTCGAATACGCAGTTAAAGAGCTGCAATACTCCGAAGCTGCAGCTGGAAGACGAATCGCTGCCATGAGACTTCTCGTTGAAGTCCCAGAAATCGAACCCGCTCTTGAAAAAGGCGATGTGAGTTTATCGACTCTTTCCACAATTCAAGGCTTCATTCAAAGAAAAGAAGAACCTGTTTCAAGACAAGAAAAGAAAGAACTCGTTTTCGCGCTTCAAGGCAAATCCAAGCGTGAGTGTGAAAAAGAGCTTTCAGCTCTTGATCCTCAAGCTGCTCTTCCCAGAGAGCGAGAACGAGTCGTTAGCCCGACTCAGACAGAAATTCGATTTATTGCAGATGATTCTCTCATGGAGAAACTTCAAGACATCCGCGAGCTCGACGGGCATGTGCAATCCAATCCGTCTTATCTCGAGCTTTTCCATCGTATGGCGGATATCGCGCTTAAAAAGCTGGATCCATCCAAGCAAAGCGGACGGGCTCGTAAGAGCGAAACAGACCTAAAAGAAGTCCGTCCTGCACATCAGCAAACAACGGCTCCGCCGGCGGAGTGTTCACAAGCGCAAGCACAAACGCAATCTCGATCGGTTCAACACGAATCAACTCAGTCCGCTAGCCGCTACATCCCTGCGGCATTGAAAAGAGAGATCTGGCAGCGAGATCAAGGGCAGTGTACTTATTGTAGCCCCGATGGTAAGCGTTGTTCGTCGCGATTTGCTCTTGAAATAGATCACGTTGAGCCATTTGCGCTCGGCGGAGAAACGAATCTTGAAAACCTTCGCCTGCTTTGTCGTGCTCACAATATCCAGCACGCTGTTGCTTGCTTGGGTGAAAACGTGATGCATGCTTATGTTCGGTAGCTAGTACTCTGGCGCTCGCTTTGTTTTGGCACCAGCAAGCTGGCGCCTACTAGTCCTCGATCTCGACTAAGTCAGCCGCTGCGCCTGGCTCTTCGCTGTCAGGCGCGATTGCATCGAGCGAGACGGCCGTCGGATGCGCCATCTGCTGGGTGACTTCGTCGAAATCCTCGACGTCGGCTTCTTCTTCTAGCTCAGGATTTGCGCCTGGCGAGCAGCCGGGAGCTCCGGGATGCGTGCCGATGCGGACATGCATGTGATTGCGATGCCCTTTCTGATGGCGAATGAAACGTCCAAACCGATGCCACTCTTCATCGCGTCCAGCGAACTTGGCCAGCTTGCGAATATGGCGACGATCGAGAAAAATTACCTTCACGCAAGCGTAAGGGTTTTTCATGATCTGCTTGATGAACCACCAGTTTTCCTTGGCATCGAAGTTATTGTGAAACGACGCTGGAGAGCGACGATTCTTGTAAACCGTCAAAAGCCCGATGTCCGCATCCGATCCATTGGTATGAGAAAGATGCCCACGACGTCCTGAGGATCCCGCGAGGCAGCCTCCGCGAGGCGCGGAAACATCTCCAACCAGAAGCCTGACGCCCGAATACTCGGAACCTTGATACTGAGTCGCGATTTGACGCCCCAACCACTCAACCATCCCGACCATATTGTCCGTGCCGAATCGCGTGCAGCGCTCAGGCGAGCGGATTTGAATCCGATTCTTCTCGCTCGGGACAATCGGACGGCCATGAGCAAGAAAGCCATTGTTCGCCGTGCAGTAGGCTTGCTCTTTGCGACCCATGTCTTGAGTGATCGCCTCAAGCGGATCAAAGGGTGGATTGGAGCTTTCGAGAGCGCGGATATACTGCTTCTGCTCATCCGTCATCTCATCGCAATAGTTTCCGCGAGGTCGCTTCGAAAAACAGCTGACGCGAGTCTTTTTTCCACGCGCGCTCGCGATGCTTCGACAGCAGCGATGCCCGTTGAAGGGAAACTCGGGATTCCACTCCGAACAAAAATCAATCGTCGGAAGACGCTCGAGCGCGGGGTCGTTTGGCGTCGGAAACGCGCTGACCATACGCTCGCGATCCCGCGTGAAGTCCGACTCAGGCGAGTCCGGAATGAACTCCGGCATCTGCGAGGATGCGACCACTCGATTCGCTCCATCCTTTTCGCTCCGCTCCCGATGAACGCGAGAATTAGCCTTTGGAGCGCTCTCCGCCGCAAAAGACGGGAACGCCAAAAAGCTGACAGAACCTAAAACCGATACCAGGCACAACGCTCGTAGTCGCAAACGCACGACATGACAATAGCCAACAATGAGCGCTCAAGTCAAATTTTGACTTCAGAAACGCCCCGAAGCAGCGCCAATTGCAGCTCAAGATCATGCACTTGCTCTTGCCAGTAGCGATGAGAGCCGAACTGAGGAAACGCGGATGGGAACGCAGGATCATTCCAGCGTCGCGCGATCCACGCGGAGTAATGAACAAAACGAAGCGCGCGAAGAGGCTCAATCAGTTGAAGCGTGGAATGATCGAATGCGCGCATTTCCTCATATCCTTCTAGCAAAACCTGGCGCTGACGAATCGACTCGTCGTCTCTCCCTGGAACCAAGAGCCATACGTCTTGCACGGCGGGCCCGCGAACCATGTCATCGAAATCGAGAAAAAAAGGACCGCTCTGGTTCCAAAGAAGATTTCCTAAATGACAATCGCCATGAATGCGATGAATCGCTCCGCTTGGCAGCGTGGAAAAAATTTTTTTCGAAAGCGCGCAAATTTCGTACACCGTGTTTTTGTAGCGAGCGACAAACTCCAGCGGGATCCAATTTCCCTCAAGAAGAGATTTTAAATTCTTCTCGCCGTAGGTTTCCGGATTCAACTCGATCCGATGGAGCGCGGGCTTGAGCGCTCCGATCGAATGAACCCGGCCGAGCAGCCGCCCAATCCATCGCAGCTGATCGTCTTGCAGCTCATCCGGGGCGCGACCTCCCACTTTTGGAAAGAGCGCATAATAGATTCCGCCTTCGCGTTCCACGTGCAGGGTTTGAGGAAATCCGATCGGCGCGACGACGGGAATCTCCGCATTTTGAAGATCGAGCAAAAACTCATGCTCTTCTAGAATCTGCTCTCGTGTCCAGCGGCCAGGTCGATAGAATTTGACCACGCGACGTCTCGCGAACATAGCCGAAGCGGATCGATCTTCGCATCCCTCTTCATCCTCAAGCTCGATTTCGTAAACCCGGTTCTCAAAACTATTGAGCGCAGTGCAACGGCCCGTGCAACGAAGCCCGAGCGATTCAACCGCGTCGAGAACTCGATTCGGAGTCAGATCGAAGAAAAATCGAGTTTGAGCGTCGCCCCAAGCGTTTCCACTGGAGTCGTCGCGAGCCGCTCGCTCCTTGGCAAGCTGTTCTAAGATCTGATCCACCGGAGTCGAAAGCTTTTTCTCCTGATTGCAGCTTTTGCAGGCAGGAACAACGTTGCCGGGAGCGCTCGTGCCCCCGCGAGCGATCGGCACGATATGATCCATCGTCAACTCGCGCGCATTGAACTTTCTTTCGCAATAATGACAGACGCCCGCGGCAAGCTTTTGCTTCCACCACTGCGACTTCTTCAGCTTTTGAGCCTTCTCGCGCTCCTTGCGAACGCGAGCCGGGTCCGTGTGGCCCGGATCGAGTGCAAAAAACTCTCGCTCTTTCGACATAGCTTCACTGAGTAACGGTTTGGGAACGCGGGGTCAAGGCCGCCTTTTGATCGCCCTTATGTTCGAACGTATAAACGTTATAAGCGTGCCGAATCACGTTGAGCGCCACGTTCCGAACCGGCACTCCGCCAGGAGTCAGGCCTCGCTCGATTCCATGATGTGCATGTCCGTGAAAAGCCGCGTCCGCGCCGCTCGAGTCAATCGCTTCGGCCAGAAGATAACTTCCCAGAAACGGATAAATCTCGCGTTTTTCTCCCAAGAGCGTGCCGTCGACCGGGGAAAAATGCGTCAGCGCGAATCGATACTCCGTATTGAGCGAAAGAAGACTCTGCTTGAGGATGTCCGCTTGAACGCGCGCGTGATGCGCGAAGCTGCGAGTCTCGGGCTCGCCGAACTCCGTAACGCACGCTCCGAAAAAACCTCCGCCAAATCCTTTGATTCCCGCGATTCCGACACTTGCCCCGCGGACATTGAACTCGGCGCACTCACCCTCGAGAACAGTCACGCCGATCTCTCGCAAAAGAACCGACATCTCCTGCTGGAGATCCGAGTGGAAGTCATGATTGCCGAGCACCGTGACAACGGGAATCTTCACTTGGCGAAGATCGGAAACGAGCGCCGAGGCCTCTTCCAGCGTCCCGGCCTGAGTCAAGTCTCCGGCGATCAAGAGCAAATCCGCCTTGTCCGAAAGCGCCGCAAAATGGGCTTGCATCTCTCGACGTGGGTGACGATCGTAATGGACGTCTCCGACGGCGGCGATTCGAATCACTCGATCTCCTCCGCTTCTGTCGGTTCGCTGAAATGAATCACGCGAATTTGATTCTCGATCTCATGATAAGGAAAACACTCGCGCGCGATCTTTTCCACCGTTTGCTTTCGCTCGGCGACCGGGACTTCGCCTCGTAAAAGCAACCGATCCTGAGACTGCTCGATTTCGATGTCCAACTCGTTGGTACGAGGGTCCTCGGCCAAGCGCTCACGCAAATGCCCGATCGCATAGGCCTCCGGCGCGCGCTCGTGATGCGCGATCGGCACGACGGAAAGCGGCACCTGTGACTGCTGCCCTTGAGGCCTCGGCCGAACGACTTGGTTTTGCAAAGTGGACATCTGTCGAATCGCGTCCCCGAAAATCCCCTGATAAAGCTCGTTGACCACAAAGTTCGGAACCCAGATATCGTTGGATTGAGCGTAAAGCAGAAGGCTCAGCACTCTTCTCGGCGCGCGCCGAGCCCTGCGAATGAGATACTCCCAGTCCAAGCTTGCGTGAGAAAGCAATGCGGTCGCATCATGCCAATGCCCCGGCGTCAGCTCGCTATGCGCGGCGGCCTTGATGATCAACAAGTCCTCGGGAGCGACCAAGCGAAGCTGTTTTCCATGAAACTCGGCCTTCATGCTGCGCTGATACATCTCGGCATCGAGATAAATCTCACCTTTAGATTTGAAAATCACATCCACCAGAATGTCTTCTTTGAAGCCTTTGTAAAGCCAGCTGGGATCTGTCTTCTCGGTGGCGAAACCCGAGCGAGCGAGCGCTTGCAAGGCAAGTTGCGCGTCTTCAGGTTTCACAAAGAGATCGATATCATGCGTCGATCTTGGCCTCCCCAATCCTCCGGATGCGATGCCTCCGATAAAGACATACTTCAGGCCAGACGCCTCCATTGCTTCGACGGTTTGGCCCAAGACTCGATTGAAACGAGAGGCAAGCTCCGGATCCTCCGTCGTCGCTTTGCTCATGAGCTTTGCTGCGCTGCTGATACCTTTGGCGGGTCGCATTTTCTCTTCCCTCCCTATTCCCATCAATTCTTGCGCCAAATGCCGCTAAGCGAGCGAGCGAGCGAAACACGAGCGAACAGTTCAATTAAATTTAGATAAAAAACCGATTGAATTCCAAGCCCATACATCGCCGTCCGATGCATAGTTCGCGTCCTAACGCGCGAGGGGCGAACGACGGGGAATACGGATTGCACCCGCTTGGACGCATACAAACTGAATGTCGAGGATGCCGAGCTTGATTCGCCCTGCGCGAGTCGGTCGGCGCCTAAGGAACCGCAAGCCTATGCGCAGTCGAACAGCGACCGCCCAGAATTCGCTGCACGGGCAGGTTCCAAGTCCAACGGAGGAACTATGCAAAACACCACCGAGCAGGAAAAAGACCGGCTTCTAGGCGGCGAACAAAAGGACACTCAACAGTCCCAAAGCCCACAAGGTCAACACAAGCCTGAAGGGCAGCCTAGCGAAGCAAAAGGCCACGAAGAAGCTCATGAAGGCCATGGAGCCGAAATCCATTCCCTTGAACACAGACGAAGCGGCGCTCGCGGAACGGCCGCAATGGACCCTCAAACCCGCAAGGAAGTCGCTCGCAAGGGCGGCCTAGCCGTTTCACGCAACAGGCAACATATGTCCGAGATCGGCCGTAAGGGCGGTCAGAGCGTTTCCAA
Source organism: uncultured Bacteriovoracaceae bacterium (assembly GCA_964496965.1). Lineage (GTDB taxonomy): Bacteria > Bdellovibrionota > UBA1018 > UBA1018 > UBA1018 > CAZCBS01. The sequence goes on along the minus strand of CAZCBS010000005.1, from coordinate 12,114 downwards.
AAATCGTGAACATATGGCAAAGATCGGCCGCAAAGGCGGCGCTGCCTCCCGTGGCGGCACTGGCCAAGGCGAGCAGGGCTAACAGAAGTTCGTTCAAAAAGAGACTCGCGGCACTGCAGCATTCTCATGGATGCGGTGCCGCAATCTCTATAACTATTTGTTTTTGTAAGACTTTTAAACTTACAATAGTCTTACATCAGCCGCTCCATGCCTCGTGCAAAATAGGGACATGGAAATTTCGCGCACAAAACCTTTTTCTTCCCTACCGACCGTGACAGCCAAGGACATGGTGCATAGCTTCCCGTTCTTGCTCATTCATGTTGCGGTTCTGGCCGTTTTCTTTGTTCCGTTCAGCCCATGGCTGGTCGGTCTCTGTGCGGTCTCCTATCTGATCCGGATTTTCGGAATCACCGTTTGCTATCACCGCTACTTTTCCCACCGAAGCTACCGCGTCAATCGCTTCTTTCAGTTCTGCCTCGCGTTCATTGGCGGAACTGCCGTGCAAAAAGGCGCGCTCTGGTGGGCCGCGAACCATCGGTGGCACCATCGCTTTTCCGATCAAGAGCAAGACGTTCACTCTCCTGTTCAACGCGGGTTTTGGTGGTCGCACGTCGGCTGGGTCCTCAGCGAAGAGCATCTGCCGACTCGCTGGGATCAGATTCAAGACTTGGCGAAATTTCCCGAGCTTCGTTTCTTAAACAACTATCATCTCGTTCCCGTCGTGATTTACGGCGCGGCCATGTTTCTCATCGGCGGATTGCCCGCTTTCGTCTGGGGCTTTATCGTCAGCACGGTTCTGCTCTGGCACGGCACTTTTTCGATCAATTCCCTCAGCCACGTTTGGGGAAAAAAGCGATACGCCACAACCGACGAGAGCCGAAACAATCCTTGGCTTGCGCTCGTGACTTTCGGCGAAGGCTGGCACAACAACCACCATTGTTACCAAAGCGCCTGCCGCCAAGGTTTCTTCTGGTGGGAGTTCGACCCAGGCTATTACTCGCTCAAGCTGATGAAGCTTTTGGGAGTCGCTCGAGACCTGCGCCAGCCCCCTTTGGCACTTCTTGAGGCTAAGCGCGTCAAACGCTCCGTAACCAAAAGTCTTAAAGCTCGATTGTCAGACCGTCAAAAGCAAACGACCATTCCACTGGGTGGAGCGAAAGATCAGCCCGCCGTGCACTATTGAGCTGGCTTTCGTAATAGCGTCGAGCCTGAACTTCGGCCGCGGCCACTTTTTCGCTCGATGAGGCAGGATCGTGGTGCATGAAAAGAACCTTCTTGATGTTCTCTCGCATGGCGATATCGAGCCCAAGCGATGCAGCCGCATGCCCCCAGTCGATTTTCTCTAATGTTTCCATCAGGGTGTACTGAGCGTCGAAAGTCATCAGATCCACCCCTTGATAGAGCGGAAGATCGGGCCCCAGCTCCTCGCGCGTGCTCCGTTTGCATTCCGTGTCTACACAATGGGAATAAGTCTTGCCCTCAGCTTCGACCTTATAGCCCCAGCAAGGGTCTGGATGGTCGAGTTGATACGGGGTCAGCTGGATTTTTCCGATCTGCACCGGCTTGCGCGGCTCGAGCTGATGGTAAACGATTCTCGCTCCCAACGCTTCCAGCGGAACCGGAAAGTACGGCTTCTTAAAAAGCGTCTCGAAAACCTGCTTCAGATTGGGTTGGACCGAATAAACATGGACCGTATTGCCGGGAATGAAAATCGGCGTAAAAAAAGGCAAACCGATCAAATGGTCCCAGTGAAAATGCGTGAAAAAGATATGAACTTCGCCGGCGCCTTTTCCGCAAGGCCCCGCCATCAGCTCGTAGCCCATTTTTCGAATCCCGCTCCCGCCGTCGATCACGACGCGATCGCTTCCCGACTGGATTTCTATACAAGGTGTATTTCCCCCGTATCCGCCTAGCAAATGGCGAGGAAGTTGGGCGCAAAATGGCTCGATTTCGGATTCACGGGAAAACCCTCGGCGCAAAAACTCGCCGATCGAGTTCCGAATCAGGGCTTCCACATTTTCCGGCTCAAGAGGCGCTGGAAGCGAGCCCCGCGAGCCCCAGATCTTTACGCGCAAAATGGATTCTCCTTATAAGATATGGATCTGACTAAAGTGTATATTGAATAATTCTTGTTGGCAAAATCATCTTCTCGCGTTAGTAGATCCCCCACTATGAAACGTGGTCGTCCAAAAGGTCGCTCAAGCGACAGTCGTTCTTTCGGTCCGCTCGGAGATTTGATCCGCTCAGCTCGTCTCGCCAAAGGCCTCGGCCTCCTGGATGTGGCGAAAGCTTGCGGTTGCTCCGTGCAATTCGTATCTAACATCGAGCACGGCCGTGCTCCTCTTCCTTGGGACAAGGTCAGTCAGCTCGCTAGCGTGCTGAAGATCTCCGTAGAAGAGCTTCAGGCCGCAAATCTTGCAATCCGTTCGGATTTCAAGAGCTTCGTTACCGTCGGAAAAGGCAGCAAGAAAACTGCTACTCCAGCCATCAAGATGGCAGGAACCGCTTCCGCCGTCGCTGTTGCAGCAAAAGATGCTCAACTCCGCGAAGTCATTCAACGCTATCAATCGGCATCGTCCGAAGAGCGTAAAAAGTTCGTCCGCGCTGCTTTGCAGATGCTCGCGAACTAATCTCGTTAGTTATTAACTACTTAACTTGACTTAACCACCGGCGCCGCGTCTCCCAAAAGGAGGCCGGCGCCGGTGTTATTTTAGCGCTCAAGATTCAAATAAGTAAACGCAGGCGCGCCCTCGCCTTTTGCCCCGACTTTCGAACGAAAAGTCTCGTTCCACTGAATTTCGCCCGAATCAGACTTACCCCAATCCGGAAAAAAAGCGTCGCCCGGCACTTCTTGATGGATCAAAGTCAGGTAAAGCCGATCCGCATAAGGCAGAGCCAAGCGATAGATCTCAGCCCCACCAATCACGAATATTTCTTTTGGATTCTGAGCACTCGCTTTTTCAATCGCCTGCTCCAGCGACGTGACCGTTTCCACTCCGCAGGCGGAGTAGTTCGGATCGCGCGAGATCACGATATTTTGCCGTTGCGGCAAAGGCCTTCCGATCGACTCAAAAGTCTTGCGTCCCATGATGACCGGATGACCGCGAGTGATTTCCCGAAATCTTTTCAGATCTTCCGGCAGATGCCAAGGCAATCGATTCTCGTGGCCTATGCACCGGTTCTCCGCCACCGCGGCGATCAAACTTAAAGGAGGAGCGCCAAAAGGATGTCCGCCGGAAGTTCCACTGGAGCTTCTCGGTTTGGTTAAGGTCTGCGTCATACAGCGACCGAAGCCTTGATTCCTGGATGAGGATCGTAGCCTTCGAGCGTGAAATCTTCGAACTTGAAATCGAAGACGGATCGCACGGCAGGATTGAGCTTCATCTTGGGTAGAGGCCTAAGTTCTCGGGAGAGTTGAAGCTGGGTCTGCTCCAGGTGATTGAGATAGAGATGCGCGTCTCCAAGCGTATGAACAAACTCACCGAGCTTAAGGTCGCAGACCTGCGCGATCATCATCGTCAGAAGCGAATAGCCTGCAATATTAAACGGAACGCCCAGAAAAATATCGGCGCTTCGCTGGTAGAGCTGACACGAAAGTTTTCCGTTGGCGACGTAGAATTGAAAGAAAGCGTGGCAAGGCGGAAGCTTCATCTGATCGATCTCGCCGACGTTCCAAGCGCTCACAATCAAACGGCGCGAGTCCGGGTTTTTTTTGATTTGCTCAATGACGTTCGAGATCTGATCGATCTTTTTTCCGCTAGGAGCCATCCAAGAGCGCCATTGCACTCCGTAAACAGGTCCGAGCTCGCCATTGGCATCGGCCCATTCATCCCAAATACTGACTCCGTTTTCTTTGAGATAACGGACGTTGCTCTCGCCTTTTAAGAACCAAATGAGCTCGTGAATAATCGATTTGAGATGAACCTTCTTGGTCGTCACGAGCGGAAAACCTTCTTCGAGGTTAAATCGCATCTGGTAACCAAAAACGCTCTTCGTTCCCGTACCAGTTCGGTCGTGTTTTTCGACTCCATTCTCAAGGACGTGTTTCATGAGTTCCTGATATTGCCGCATCAGTCATTCATGACATAAGTTTTGGGGAAGTGTCTACCGGCCGGGCGCTTAACGCACCGATTCATTTCATTGCACCCTTTTTTAGAATTCGGTACCACTTCTCCTATGTCGTCTCCGGGCAACGAACGCAAAATTATTCACGTTGATATGGATGCGTTCTACGCCTCGGTCGAGCAAAGGGATCATCCGCATCTGCGCGGCAAGCCCGTCGTCGTGGGCGGCCCGCCGGATTCTCGCGGGGTGGTTGCCTCGGCTTCTTATGAAGCTCGAAAGCTCGGTGTTCGATCCGCCATGAGCTCGAGCAAGGCCTATCGACTTTGCCCGCAAGCGATTTTTGTTTATCCCAATTTTGCGGCGTACAAGGAAGCGAGCAACCAGATCCACGAAATTTTTGCTTCGATTACTCCACTTGTTGAACCGCTCTCGCTGGATGAAGCGTACTTGGACGTCACCACGAATGCGCTCAACGAACCAATCGCGAAAACCATCGCCGCTCATATCAAGGCCAGGATCAAAGAAGAAACTGGCCTCACTGCCTCGGCAGGCGTCGGTCCGAATAAATTTATCGCAAAGCTTGCGAGCGATTTTAAAAAGCCCGATGGCCTTGTCGTCGTCCCTCCGCAAAAGGTTCTCTCGTTTATCAGTCCCCTTCCCGTTGAAAGACTTTGGGGCGTGGGTCCTGCCACGGCGGCACGACTTCATGATCTCGGCCTCAGAACCATTGCGCAGATTCGTGAGCTTGGAAAAAACGCACTGGAGCACGAGTTCGGAAAGTTCGGGCTCTTTCTCTACGATCTCTCTCATGGAATCGATGATCGCCCTGTCGAATCCGAGTGGGAAACCAAAAGCCGGGGCTCAGAGAACACCTTTGACGAAGACGTCACCGACCTCGATGTGTTGCGCGCGATGATCGACGAGCAAGTCGACGAGTGCTGCGAATGGCTCAAGCGCGAGGGCACTTACGCACGCACCGTGACCTTGAAAGTTCGCTATCATGATTTCAAAACCGTCACGCGAAGCCGGACCCTGACTTTGCCGAGCGACAACTCCGAAGTGTTCAAGAAGAACGCTGACGAGCTTTTAACCGGATCGACTGATGCAGGACAAACTCCCATTCGATTGATCGGAGTCTCCATCAGCGGATTTCTGAACCGCAATGATCCTCATCAGCTTTGGTTTGAGTTCATGGAAACGCAGCAGTTTGTAAGAAAATAAACTCACCGCCCGACACACCGGAAGGACTTCTTAGCGGTGAGGTAGTAGTGTTCAAAACCGCCATTAAAACCATTGAAGAAGTAGGCGTAATCGGGATCATCTGGTGCGAGGGTCGTGTAGGTCACAAAAAACTGGTTTTTTAAATTAGGCAATACCTCACGGAAGCCATAGGCTTCTCCGCGCTCAAAATCCGCTTTTGAAGGCAGGGTACCCTCCAAATTTCTGCACACCGTCACCGCGTCGGGGTAATTATTGCTACCAACTCGATCGCCCCAGATCAGGCCATCAGGCCCCTTCCAAGCTTCACCGAAGCCGACTCGGGACACGCGCTCGAAAACCGAGCCCTTGGAGGTGATGCACTTGTCGTGAAGTTTCGCATTCCTCAGATCGATTGAGCTACAGGGCTCCGGTGGCTGTGATGGCGTCTGCGACGGAGCTTGCCCGAAAGCGGCTTTAAGCTCAGCGTTTTCCTGTTTCAATCTCGCATTTTCTTCCTGAAGGCTGGCGCAGGAATCCGCTGCCAGCGCATTGCTTTTAGCCATGAAACTCATTGCCATCACCAGACCTAAGGCACAAGCGCCCCACTTCGACTTCATCATTTTTACATACTCCAAGGTTATCTATTCTAGGTATTTAAATCTGTTTGCAGCATCGAAATCACCGCAGTTGGTAGTGCCTTTCATTCTGCATGCCAAAAGTAATTCTTGATGAATATCCAATACTCATCACGGCATCGCTTTTCGCGATCGCTTTTATTTTTGAGCAACTGTCCATTTCTTCGACATTATCGTTAAACACATAAAATTATGGAGTCGCAGCATTGATGAGCGTTGATGCGATCGAGTTTTGGATACACCGAGCTGGTGACGTCTGCCTCTGAGCCACCCAATCTTTGATGCATTCGAAATCGATTGCCCGCTCACGGCAAACGTTCTTTAAGACGTCCTTCCAGTGAGACTGAGTTAAGACACTGTCCCTTACCCAAAAGGAAACATTCATATTCTTATTCGCTCTTTGAACAGTCCATTCGAGAAACTCATCCCTGAACGGACTTTGAGCGGCTTCTTCCGTCGAAAGCAGACTCCGAACGATCTGAAGATCATAGGTTGAAGTGATGTCGTGACTGATCACCTCGTGTACCCATTCTCCCCAACGGGGATGCTTGAGGTAGTGTGGCTTCGAGAGAAGGTTTACCAGAGATTGGCCAGCTCGAGATTTTGTCGCCAATTTGCGGATCAGCACTGAGGTATTCGGTTGATTTTCCCATCCGGGCTGAGAAAGAATTTGGATGATCTCTTGCGAAGGAGAATCCCACGTCAATCGATCCAACGCGCGAATCACGTGAGCCACATCGGGAGTCTCGAGCCATCGCGAGTTTTTCTTCAAAATCTCGCCCATGAAACGCCCTAAGCTGAAGCCATCCGTCACCCTTGAAAGGCTTTCAATAAGCGGAGCAGAAAACCAGGTGGAATTCGAATTCGCTAATTTTTCTAAAAGTGAACCAGGTTTAGAGGCGCCATCAAGTGAGGCGCGCTCCACACTCGGAAGTTCGTCGATTTTTTGAGCAAGCAAGGAGATGAGTCGATCATAGACTTCAGGACTGGAGTCGCCATACCACTCGGCGTTGTGCAGTACCATCAGCTGAAAGAGCGATTTCGCGCTTAGGCTCTTCTTGAACTCGATATCCTCCGAGCTTTTGAGCCAGGGTTTAAGCAGCTTGAAATCAATATTCGCAGACTCAATATCCTGTCGAAGCGCGTTTCGGAACAACTCTTGATTACTTTTAGCAAAGAACTGACTCCAGTGAGGATAGCCCATCAAACTCATTGTAAATCCTGCATCCGCGACATGACCAAAAGTCTTTTGGGATTGAGCTAGGGCGATTGCGAAGTCTGGCCGTTGAGTACTGAAAGACCGCGAAAACCAAAACTCATCCATCGCAGAGAAGTTCGGCTTTTCTTTGTGAAGCTCTTCTTCCACGAGCCTGCTCATTTCAGTGATCTCACTCGAAGAAAGGAGATTTGATTTATTACCGATCCTTCTATGAAGCTTTTCACGAATGGCACGATCCGATGCATCGATCTGGTCTTCGGACGTCATCATGCGAAAAAACTCGATTGGGCTGATGTTGAGGCTCTCCGGAATGACTTTCAGAGCCGCTTTGTTCTTGACGATGACGACATATTCACCCGCACGTGAAAAGTCCGCATGCTCGCGAGCATTCGGATCGAGGTGAAAGCGAATCGTAAGCCCCGTTCCTCGAGCTCCTTGACGTCCCACTTTTGTATAAAATCCGTCTCCAAACGAGGCTGTCTCTCCGGCTGCGTCCTTACGAGAAATCAGAACATTGGGATCGCCTGTGTGCGCGCGAGTGATGCTCTCATAGGCTAGAAAGTTATTTGTCTCGTGAGCAACGATGTCGAGACCAAGATCTTTTGCGGTATTTCCGGAGCCTTGACTCAGAGTTTGCGATCGCAACGGCTCTTTGTTCATCCACCAAGCGAGTGAGTCGACTTGGCTTGCATTGTCTTTGACGGCAGCAAGTTTTTTCCTTAGCCCCAGTTTCTCTAAAGTGTCCCAAGCGTATTCGATATTAACGGCATTTTGGATCAGCTTTTTACCATTTTTCTCGATCCAGCTTTCAACATAGGAGTTTTGCGTCCCTTTTTTGGGATCGAACTCTCGAATGATTTTTTTGATCTGAGCGAGATCCTCGGGTCGGATCTCGAGCTCATATTGAAAAGCCTTCGTGAGGTAGCGAATGACCGAGAGGATGGGAGGATTTCGGCCCTGTTTGGCAAAGGAAGTTGAACCGTGCTTGCCTGAGAAATAGTAGTGGAGTTTTCCCTCTCGAACGTCCTTAAGAAAGAACGGATCTCTTGAGCTCCAATCCCTGAGATCGCGAACGACGGGTTCGCCGTTCGCGGGCTGAGTGATCTCGATCATTCCGGTGGAGTTCGAATCCGTGTGCTGATTTAGGAAATCGGGGTTGTTTAATAACGCCTGTTTTTCTCCCATGTCCTGCCGAAGAAGACGAACTTCCCAGGCTGACTTGCTTCCTTGAAGATGAGGGTACGAGTTGGCCAGTCTTTGCTGAAGCGCTTGGGCTTTTTCAGGAGGCCCATCGATGACAATGTCGAGATCTTGGGTCGATCTGTAAATATTGGTATAATCGTAGTCAAAACGATCGGGCTGATAGCGCGGGTCTCCTCCTTCGCGTAGAAGATCCCATTTCACATAATGGGCATATCCGGCTGCCGTCCCACCAAAAAGCCAGGCACGAACTCCCAGCCTTTTCGCTTCTTGATCGATGAACCTAAACTCCTCAACCCGTTTGAGGCGATCCGCGATACTGTGCTCAAGCTCTCCAATCGACGGCGTAGGAACACTTGCGATCGACTCGCTCGCAAAAGAATACTGCGCGGGCACCAAGGATACGTGGAGCGATAAAAGCGCTAGCAAGATTGCGATTGGGGCCCTAGATTTTTTCATAAATCTTTCTCTGAATCGAGCAAAGATACTTCACGCCGCGTGCCACAACCATACAATGTAAAATCCGATAGTTAGAGCTTCTTCGCGAAAGAAAAGCGTCAGAAGCTCAAACAGATGAAAAAACAATCGCTGTGTCATTCGCGACACGCCTCCTGATTGAAAAGTCTGGAGAGTGAGAATGCGCGATCGATTAGATACTCGCGCTTACTTTTATGACGCAAGTGCGCTACCAAACCGAGAAGCTCCAGTGGAGCTTCCGGCGGACACCTTTTAAGCAGATTTACGACTCGAAACGAGCCAGCGAAGAACGGTCTCGGGAAGCTCTTGAAGCGGCTTGATCTCTTCGGCTGCGCCGAGCTCGATTGCGGCGCGGGGCATTCCGAAAACGACGCAGCTGTCTTTGTCTTGGGCGACGGTGCGGGCGCCGCTTTGTTTCATCTTGAGCAGGCCTTTCGCGCCATCTGCTCCCATTCCGGTCATGATGACACCGATGGCGTGCTTGCCGATCACTTCGGCGACGGAATCAAAGAGAACGTCGACGGAAGGCTTGTGGCGATTGACGGGAGCTCCGTCAAAAACGCGAACTTTCAGAGTGGATCCAGAGCGCTCCACTTTCATCTGTGTTCCGCCCGCGGCGATCAGAACGCGCCCCGCTTTGATCTCGTCTCCGTCTTTGGCCTCAATCACTTCGAACGGGCATGAGTCGTTCAAACGTTTCGCGAAAGCAGCGGAAAAAACCGGTGGAATATGTTGAACGACGACGATCGGCGGAATATTGGCCGGAAGACTGCTAAAAAAACTATCCAGGGCCTGAACTCCTCCCGTGGAGGAACCGATCGCGACGACGATGTTAGCGTCGATCGTGCCGCCTACGGCACTCAAGCGACGAGGTGCTTCTCGCTTAGCGGATTGGCGCTTCAAAGATGCGGAGGATGCGACCTTGATCTTTTCGATGATCACGGGAGACATCGCTTGCATCTCTTCCATCGAAGGTTTTTGGATGTAATCGACGGCGCCGAGATTCAATGCTCGAAGAACTTGATCCCCGTCCTGCATGCTGATCGCGGTGACCATCACCGTGGGGATTTTGTATTTTGGCAGATAACGCGAAAGCAGCGTCACTCCGTCCATCTCAGGCATATTGATATCCAGAGTGATCACCGTAGGCTGGAGCTTTTCGATCATCTCCTCGACTTGCGAAGGACGCTCGGCCTCGCCCACGACTTCGATCGACGGATCGCTGCTGAGAACTCGACGCAAAAGATTGCGAATCGTCTTGGAGTCATCGACGATCAGGACCCGGGCTTTGCTTGGAGCTTGCTCGCTCTGAGCTTCTTTTAACTCCCGCAAGCGGACGCGTCCCGTTCCCACGTAGACAAAGACCTCAAACTCAGAAGCCGCGACATCTCCTGAGATCGTCGTCGACGAGCGCTTGCTGAACCATTGACGAGCCTGATCACGAAGCTTATCGCTTCCGACCATCTTCACTGAAGCGCTTGCATGGACGCCTTTGATCAACTCGGCGAGCAAAGACTCCAGCTTTGAACCGTCCATCTCGAGCAAATAGAATGCGCCCATGGTCCCGTTTTTCATCGCGCAGACCACGATCCCAGCGCGCGCCGATTTGCACGAGAAAATCTCGTCAGCAACGCTGCTGATCTTGAGCTCTCCGGACCTCAGGAGATGAACCACCGGCGCACTCATAATCAAACATCCCGGCTTAGATAGACATTAGATGTATAAACAAATCCTGTTAAAGGAATCGAATCCGATGCAATCGACCGCAAGTCGGCGTGCGCTTTTGAGAACGCAGGATTCTCCTCGAGAATCAGCTGAGCCTTCGAGTCCACGACCCATTCGGTGAGCTTGCCCGAGATCTGCTGAGTGACATCCCCCAAAAGCATGACGGAAATTCGGCGTCCGGAGAAGACTTGCTTCGTGTTCTGGACCATCTTTCCGAAATCAGCGAGATAGACTCCGCTGGTGATCGGAGCTTTTCCGTCCCAGACTTGCGCCTTGATTCCCGTTGAAGTCGAGACCTTCGAGATCAAGCCATCGAGCACGTTTTCCCCGCCGTGAACAAAGACGAGCGTCGCTGGCTCCGATGCTTTGTTTTCTTTCAACAAGCCGATGAGCTTCTCGCGATCCGATAAGCCACAGACTATCGAGCGAAGCTTGCGGTTCGGATTCAAGATCTCCGCGCTTCGAGAGAAAGACTTCGCGACTTCCGCGAGTCCCGCGCTTGCCGAGGCAGGCGCGCGCACGGCACAGCGGACTTTCATCCGAAGCTCCTCGCCTTTTTCCTCCAAATTGTTCAAGCCGGGTTTCTCGACGAAATCCCGAGCGCCGCTTTCCAAACACTTCACGCCCAACTGACTGTCCTCGCGCGAAACCGAGGTCACCATGATGACCGGCGGATGTTTTGGACCAAAGTTCTTTTGAAGATACTCCAGGCCGTTCTGATCCGGCATGTGAATGTCCAGCGTGAGCGCGTCGATCGGATGCTTTTTGAGCATCTCCGCGGCTTCGATGCCGTTTTTCGCGGTCGCCACGACTTCGAATCCTGGCTCGGCGGAAAAGATTTTCTTCAATAACGTGAGAACGACGGGAGAGTCGTCCACGCAAAGAAGCCGGATCGAGCGCGAGGTTGCCGGTGCGACGTGCGCAACGGCAGCAGGAGTCGGAGTCGCTTTCGCGGGCGCGCCGCCTGGCACTGCTTTGAGCGGACTTGTTTTTTGCGCGGGTGCCGCTGCTGGCTGCTCGGCATTCTTGTGAATGTAAATCGACGGCCCCCCGAAGCTGACCGGCAAATCCATCCCCATCAAGCTTTCAGAGATTCCCAAAAAGAGAAACCCGTGCGGCTCAAGCCTGCGGAGCAACTCTCTTGCGATCTGCTTAATCTGATCTTGATTGAAATAGATCAAGACGTTTCGGCAGAAAACGATAACAAACTTGGGCGGATTTTGCTGGCGACTCAGCTCGCTTAAGTTTTTCACGTCGAACTTGCAAGGATCTTTGATCGTCTTCTTGGCCTTGACAAAAGCGGCGATCTCGCCCGTTCCGCGAGCCCAGTGCGTACCCAGATAGTGCGCGGGAATGCCCTTTACTTCATCCCATTTATAAACACCGTTACGTGAAATGGCGACAGACTCGGAGTCCACATCGGTTCCGAGAATTTCATAGGTAAAATCCGGGGCAACCTCTTTCAGATGAGTGGAAAGCAGCATCGAAAGCGAATAAACCTCATGGCCCCAGCTACAAGCGGCAGACCAAACCCTGAGGTTTTTCCGGCCTTGCGCGCGAATCGAATCGGTCACCGCCTTGAGGCCCGTCTGA
>CAZCBS010000004.1:13493-32138 GCA_964496965.1 uncultured Bacteriovoracaceae bacterium | reverse complement strand
GTTTTCATGCAGTATCCTGAAGTTCCCATTACGGTCTGTCAGGTGGGAAGACCCGATGACGGAACGGATGCAACGGGATTTTTCAATACTGAGTGTTTCGTGGATCTCAAGCCTCGCGGGGAATGGCGGAAGCAGTTTAAAGACAAAGAAGATCTGATCGATTCCATGAGTCGAGAGCTTGCCAAGATTCCAGGCGTTGTCTGGAATTTTTCACAACCGATCTCGGATAACGTCGAAGAGATGATGTCAGGCGTAAAGGGCGCCCTGGTCGTCAAAATCTATGGCGATGACTTGAAAATGCTGGAGCAGAAAGCCAATCAGATCAAAGAAGTTCTCGCAGGCGTGCGAGGCGTTGACGATCTCGGGGTTTTCGAGGAGAGCGGCCAGCCGAACGTGAATATTCTGATCGATCGCGACAAGATCTCGCGGTACGGAGTCAATATCTCCGATGTTCAAGACATGATCGAAACGGCGATTGGCGGCAAGGTGGCGACCCAGGTTGTCGACGGTGAAAAACGCTTTGACCTTGTGGTCAGGTTCCAGCCGCAATATCGAAGCGATGTCAATCAGATCCGGAAAATCCTCGTGCCTACGCCCGATGGCTATCGGATTCCGATCGATAATCTCGCGACCATCAAGATCGAAGATGGCGCTTCGATGATTTATCGTGAAGAGAACTCCCGTTATATCGCCGTGAAGTTCAGTGTCCGCGATCGAGACCTTGGAAGCACGGTGGCGGATGCGCAAAAGATCGTGGGACACAAAGTACTGCTTCCACCCGGATATCGTTTGACCTGGTCCGGCGAGTTTGAAAGCCAACAGAGAGCACAACGTCGTCTGGCCATGGTCATACCGCTGACACTTTTGTGCATCTTCCTGGTTCTTTACTTTGTATTTAAGTCCGTAAAATGGTCGTCGATCATCCTGGTGAATGTTGCGATGGCGTGCGTTGGGGGAGTGCTGGCATTATTCCTTACAGGGACGAATTTCAGCGTTTCCTCGGGCATCGGATTCCTTGCCGTGTTTGGTGTCTCGATTCAGACGGGAATTCTCATGATTTCCTACATCAATCAAATGAGAGCCAAAGGAATGAGTGTCCGAGACGCCGCGCTGGAGGGCGCGACCTTAAGGCTTAGGCCGATCCTCATGACGGGTTTGGTGGCCATATTTGGATTGCTTCCGGCGGCATTCTCGCACGCCATCGGTTCAGACTCGCAAAGGCCGCTTGCCATCGTCGTCGTAGGCGGGATGCTCAGCGATCTCGCGATGGGTCTATTTCTGTTGCCCGTGCTCTATGAGTGGTTTGCGCGCTCTGATGATACGCTCGGATAATCCGATGACTTAGGCTTGCACCATCAAATCGGCACGCAACTTCGTGGAGGCGGCGATAGCATGATCGGAAGCTTCCACGATGCGCTTGTAAAGGTCATCGTACTTGAGTCGATCGCCATTGCGAATCGCTTCTTCCATTTTTTCTATGAGCCGTTGAAGGTTTTCCGCGCCAACGGTTCCAACGATTCCCTTCATCGTGTGCAGTCGGTTCTTGGCGGACTCCAGCGACTGAGTCGCTACCTCCTGCTCAAGCTCGCGAAGTAATGCGGGCAGATCCTGCTCGAATCGCTGTAATATTTTTACATAGAGCTGTCGAGACCCCGCCATTCGTTTCAATGTTTTTTCGACGTTCAGCGTGGGAGTCGTTTCGGACTGTAATTAAGAAGCAACCGGGTTAGCCGTACCGGGGGCCATGTTATGCGCAAATGTTTTTCGATGGACGTATTTAAGAATGGTGTCCAGTAACTGATCCATGTCGATGGGTTTACTGATGTAATCGTTCATTCCGGCCTCAAGACAGGCTTGCTTCGCAGTCTGAGTCGCATTGGCTGTCATCGCGATGATCGGAATGTCTTGAACGGCATTTTCCGTTCGGAGTCGGCGAGTGCATTCAAGCCCATCCATGACGGGCATTTGCATATCCATAAGAATTGCATCGAACTTCGGGCTTGCTCCGAGGATTTTCTCAATTCCCTCCATGCCGCTATTCGCGACCTGCACGCTCGCACCGTGCAAGGTCAAGAGCTCCCTGGCGATTTGTTGATTGAGCGGATTGTCTTCAACCACTAGAAGTCGTACGCCTGCAAGCGGTAGTGTGGATGAAATCTTTCGGCTCGAAAAGTGATCGATCGACGCAGTTAACGAAGCGGCACTCTTTTCTTTCACGCTAGTCGGTGTGCCTCGTTGAAGAGGAATCGAGAAAAAGAACCGGCTTCCCTCGCCGAGTTCACTCTCCACTTTTAAATCACCTCCCATGAGGGCAACGATGCGTTTGCTGATGGCGAGACCTAGCCCCGTTCCCCCGTACTGACGCGAGGTCGTGCTTTCCGCTTGGTTAAATCCATCAAAAATAAAATTCAGTTTGTCGGGCGCGATGCCGATTCCTGCATCACGAACTGAAAACTCCACCGGAACCTTGGTTGAGTCATCAGTGAACGATTGGCTTGCAGACACCGTCACTTGAATCGTATCGCCAGTGCCGCTGAACTTGATGGCGTTCCCGATGAGGTTGAGCAAGACTTGTCGAATCCGCAGGGCATCGCCGATGAGTGTCGATGGAATTTCCGGGCTCACTCGAAAGGTCAATTTGAGCCCGCTGCTTTTGAGGTTTGCCGAGAACACGGCTGAAACTTGTTCCAGCAGATCATCCAGCCAAAAATGATCTAAAACGACTTCAAGCTTACCCGCTTCAATTTTCGAGTAGTCCAAGATGTCGTTGATAATACCCAATAGAGCCTGTGTCGCCGCATGGGACTTATTGACGTATTCGAGCTGTTTTTCGCTTAACTGGGTGTATTCTAGGAGCTTGAGCATCCCAAGAATTCCGGTAAGCGGCGTTCGAATCTCGTGACTCATGGTAGCCAAAAAGGCTGATTTGGCTTGGTTCGCTGATTCAGCCGCGCTCTTCGATTCGTTGAGCTGTTCCATGAGCCCATTGAATGATCGTGCCAATTCGCCAACTTCGTCCTCGTCTCGAGCATCGAGCTTGAATTCGCCTTGGGTTTGCCGGATCTTTTTACAGTCGCTGCTCAGTCGGATGATGCGATTGACGATGAGCGCACGAAGATTTCTCCAGAAGTTCGCGGTCGAAAAAATCAGAAGGATCAGTCCTGCGGCTAGTGCCAGGATACAGATTCTGGCTTTTTGAGCCGCGTCGTTGAACCTTTGGCTGGTTCTGCGCGAGATTTCGGCGCGAGCCTCGGCAAGCGGTCTCATGATGCGATTTTTTTTAGTCGAATTGTAGCCTTCGTCAAACAAGAGACCGCGCCCGATCGCGCGGCTGGGAGGCGCTCCTCGGACAGTGGCGAAAGCATTGAGTTCAGTCTTGGCGAGGAGATTGGAGGCATCTTCGGCGCTATAAATTTTTTCGAGCTCAGTTTGCGTGAATCCCGCCTCTTGAACTCTTGATCGGAGTGACTGGGCTGGAAGCAATTTCAATGTTGCCTTGTCTTTGGATGAAGAGATCGTGTTCCAGTAAAAGTTCAAATAATCTTCCGGACGAGCGGTCTTGCCATTTCTGATGTCCAGAATCGTCTGGTAAAGGTCATAATACCGTTGCTCGCCTGTGGTGAGATATCCACGCGCCGCCCAAGTCAGGTCTTCTGAGGATTCCCTGAGCTCGTCGATCAGCTGCATGGATCGAGTTTTGTACCTAGACGCCGAGATCACGTTCAGAACTTGAACCGCGAGGGTTACTGAGATTGCCGTGATGCAAAGCACGGAAAAGAGCTGGAGGATCGAGAGGAGATTGAACTTTCGCTGGATCATATTTTTTAAGTTTTGCCCTTATTCTGACCCATGAGTCGGAGAATTTCGAGCAAAAATGATCCCGTACGAAAAGGAGAAAGCTCAATAAGCGGATTCTTGAACTGTTGGTTTCAGGTGTTTCACAAAGGCGAGCTGCTGAACGAATTATTTTGTGTACCCATTTTTAGGAGCCAGTTTATTAAGTTTGAGATATTTGGTTTCAAAAACAATCCAAGCCTGTGGTTTTTTTTTCAGCTCTTCTTGAAATTCTGGATCGTCGCGAAATTGAAGGAATCGCTCATAAGTAGCTCTGTTTTTTGATGCCCTTGGAATTTCTGTAAAGTCTGATTTTTCGATATATTCGATCGTATCGAGAGCGGCTCGTCGAGAATCGCTTGCCAATGCACGCTCGAATACCGCCCAAGCCCGAGGATGTTTCTTCAGCTCTTCTTGAAACTCTGGATCTTCGCGATATCGAAGGAATCGCTCATAAGTAGGTCTATTTTTTGATGCCATTGGGATTTCAGTAAATCCTGACTTTTCAATATACTCAGCCGTATCGAGCGCGGCTTGTATAACCGGGCGCAATTTTGTGCGCTTCGCTTTTGTACGCTTAGCTATTTCGCGTTCCGTCATTTCACGCTCGAACACAGCCCAAGCTTGAGGATGCTTTTTCAGCTCTTCCTGAAATTCGGGATTGTCGCAATATCGAAGGAATTGCTCATCAAGGGCCCTATCCTTTGATGACTTTGGAACAGCGGTAAATCCCGACTTTTCGATATACTTGATTGTATTGAGTGCAGCTTGTTTGATAGAGCTCGCCCTTGCGTACTCGAATATTTCACGCTCAACGTCTGAGCGCTCAGTCATGTGACGCTCGAACACGGCCCAAACTTGAGGACGCTTTTTCAGCTCTTCCTGAAATTTCGGATGGTCGCGATAGAGAAGGAATTGCTGATAGAGATCTCCAGCTTTTGATGTCTTTGGAACTTTGGTGAATCCCGATCTCTCGATGTACTTGATCGTATCGAGAGCGGCCTGTTTAATCGTGCTCTCCGGTGAGAGTAATGCCTCGAAGCGGGGAATAAACTCCGGACAAATCCCAAAAGCGGAGGATAAAGGCCACACGCTGAGAAAAATACTAAGAAGCCATGAAGGATAGAGATGGCCCAATCTCATAAATAGCTTATCGGCACTTCAGCGAAGCACTTAATTTTATAGCATGCCATCCTGCACTCCTCTATGGAGTACAGGAGCCATGTAGAATTCCGATAAAACTCCGATATGTAAGCGTATGAGGAGACTTTTTCGTCACATCTCAAAGGCTGCCGTTATAGGCATGCTCTTCTCGAGCCTGGTCCTCGCTTCGCACAACCTCATCTCGCCCTCACTTGCGGCTTGGAATCTGTTTGGCGTCAAAACGTTGACCCAAGCCCCTAATGGTCTGGAGCTCGAAATCGCAAATCGCCTAAAGCGGGTTCAGGAATTTCAATACATCGAGCAAGAGGCTGCAAAGCTGGGAGTGAGAGCCTGGCTCTTTGGCGGCACCGCTGCAGGCTATGCCCATTATGTGAAATGGGATCTGCAACGAGAGAAAGGCGACAAGCGTTTTCAGCCCGATCGTTTCGATTACGATTACACCAATATTTATCGATCCACTCAGGATCTCGACATCGTAATCGATGGAAACGCTCAGCAAGCGCAAGCGCTTCAAAGCTCGCTCGCCCAAAAGTATCCCCATCTTCAAGGATCAAAAACCGCTTGGGAAGTGCGGCTTCTTACTCAGGACATGGGAGATAAGCAGGCGATTTTAAATAATTCCGATTTCATGAATCAGCATACGGATTCGAACTCCACAGGGCTGATCGAGATCACAAAACCAAAAGTCGGAGAGAGCGTTGTCAGAGACGTCAGGGATTGGAATTCGAAAGAGTCGCATTTCTTAAAAGACGTTCATGATGGCGCGCTTCATTACTATTTTTCCCCGCTCCACGAAAGTACCACGTTTGCAAAAGAAGGAAGAAATCCGCCGATCTTGTCGGTCATTCGCTTTCTCACCAAGGCTTTTCAATATGAACTCAAGCTGAGGCCCGAGGATCTTGAGAAAATCAAAAAAGTGATCGATGCGTTCGATCCGAAACGAGATACGCAAAACTCCTATGTCAATCGTTGGATTGGGAAAAACGGAAAAAAGCTCGTCCAAAATGCTGTAAATATCGAATATGCCGTTAACACTCTCGATCAACTGGGACTAAGAAAAAAGCTTGAGGCGATCAAGGGCAATGTCTCTCAATTGGATTCGCTCGCGTGGTGGATGAACAAAGAGCCTTTGGAGACTCATGCCCTAGGTACCGGTGAAGGAAAGACTGCAAAAGAGCTCGGCTTGGATGTCGTTGCGCATGAAACCAATAACTTTCTCGCCTATGAAAGTATCACTCGCGCCCATACGGGAGATCCCAATGTCTTTATCTCACGCGAGAATACTCCTGGTGAAGATGCGGTACACGGCAACGGCTTTTATACCAAAGTGGGTCGAGATGGGGCTCGGGGCAGTGGACTTACCATTCGATTTCATCTGCGTCCCGAAGCAAGAGAAGGAACAGATTTTGTGCACGTGCCTTCGAGGGATTATGTCGTCATTAAGAACAAGTCCGCGCTTCGAGTGATTCCTGAGAGTCTTAATATTGGTCCTGTCGAGTATTTTCAGATGCTTGCGGGTGACGAGATGCCGAGCGCCGGCGACAACGGGGTATTTGAGAAACTGAAAAGGAGAATTGAAGCGAAAACTCAAGCGTTGACTGAAGAACAGGAAGGACAAATCGTAGAAATATTAAAGTCGCATATCGCCAAGCACAGCAGTCCCAACTCCGCTCTTTTACTCGAATGGTTTTCGCTGCCCGGTTTTCAAAAACATCTCGAACTCATCGATGCTCTTGTAATGACGCGAACTCTGGATCGAAAGGCTTCTCTGGCTCTACTTTCCCTTTCCAATTTGAAAGATCATCCTGATTGGATTCATGCGCTTATGAAAATGGGAACGGTGAATAAGGAAATTGGACAGTACGTCCTTTCCAACTTTAAAGATCATCCTGATTGGATTCACGCGCTTATAGAAATGGGAACGGTGAATCAGGATGTTGCACGGTACGTTCTTTCTCAACCGCAATGGACGAATCACCCGGAATTGGTTGAGGCATATATAAAAAAGGGGATGTGGAATGACGCCCTCACGGATTATGTTCTTTCTGAGCCTCACTGGAAGGACCATCCCGAGTTCGTTGAGGAAATTTTAAAAGCCGGCAAAGCTGATTGGTCGATTGCGGAAAGAGTTCTGTCTAAACCGCACTGGAAGGATCACCCAGAATGGGTTGAGACCCTTATAAAGAAGGGGACGGTGGGTGACAAAATTCTCGCAAATTATGTTCTTTCACAGCCCCACTGGAAGGATCATCCGGAGCTGCGTCGACTGGCTAATGGTGCTGAGCCCACGGTTGATAACCTTCGCTTAGCTTTCAAGCGTGGGGAGTCTGTTCACATGTCTCATCTTCCTGATTCAGGAAATTGCGTGAGACATCATCTCGAGCAGTCTTTGAAATGAGCAGAAGTTCACTGAAAAATCACATCGCTAAGTTTTTTCCAATAAATCCCGATAAATTCGGTATGTCCTGGGCCTTGGAAACTATCCGATTCACGCAGTGGAGTAGGGTTCGAGGTCTTAAAACGCTCGCCGTTCTGCTCTTTTTGGCCTTTCCGGGGATTGCGCAGTCTATTTCTGTGGATCCCCAGGCTCTGGAACAGGCGATCCAGGTGCGGCGTCAACAAGTTGGCGACTTTAACCTGATCGTCGCTGAAGCCAAGCGTCGCGGCCTGCGAGTTTTCTTGGCAGGGGGATATGCCGCAAGTTATGGGGACTTCATCAAGCATCAGCTTTTGGCGGAACAAGGCAAGATGCGGATTCAGCCTAACCGCTTGGATCCAGTTTCCGCTAACATCACTTTGCCTGAGCAAGACCTTGATCTTGTGCTGACTCGGGCTGATGGCAAACCCGAGGCGGTCGAAGATATTCGCGAATTTAAACAGTGGCTAGATACTAACTTGCCGAGAACTCTCGATGGAAAGAGCCTCTGGGACGTCAACGGACTCAAAACCGCGCAAGGTTCACGGCCCGCATGGAGCGGAGACCTAGACTTCGCACGTCAGAACAACGATTCTCTCTCCATCGGTCTGATCGAACTCACCGAACCGCCTGCCGGTACTTCCGTAGTTCATGAGGCTCATCATTTTGCCAAAGCCGCTGGAAAAGCTTCGATCTTTCTCGAAGATCTCGCGGGTGATGAGGTTCACTTTCTTCATTCCACTGAACATGCGCTCACGACTCGCGCTCAGAAAGGTACCAATCCCGAAATCCTCGGCGCTGTTCGAGTTCTTACTAAGGTGTTTCAGTTTGACAAGGACCTGAAGTCCGACGACTTGAAAGAAGTCGCGAAAATTATCCGAAAATTCGACCCTACGCAGGTAGAACACGGCTCTTATGTCGATACTTGGCTAAAAACGCGCGGCAAGCGGTTGATCACGCATGCCTACGCGCCCGATCTTGCTATCACGATGCTCGATCATTTGGGCCTGAGGGAAAAACTCATCCTCTTGGGCGGTCGAAGCTGGGACCCACTGACGATCAGCTGGTGGATGAACAAAGTGCCTCTTCCATCCTTAGCTCCAACGGATATCAAAAGCCCGTTGCCCTCTGTGACGGCGGGTGAGCTTGGAATAACTAAGGTCGATCACGTCACTCATCCTGAAGCAGAGCGCCTGATCACATGGCGCTACGATGGGGTGCCGCGGGCTTTTGTCTCTCGGGAGAACACTCCAGGAGAAACCGCGGTACATGGGCCGGGATTTTATACCAACGTCTTAGGTAGGCGCGCTTTTGGCACAACCGCAAATGGCGCAGTCATTGAATTTAATGTCGATCCAAAGGCCCGCGAAGGCATTGATTTTCGACTCGTTGGAAATAACGGGGAAGGAGTGCTCTGGCTCAATGGAGCACATCTTGAAGCTATCCATCCCCGGTATGAGAGTTCGGAAGCTTGTAAGAATCTGGCCCAACGGCTCTCAGTCAACCTTGCGGCAGTCGCAGGAGCTGCGGCTCCTGGTCAGACTTCGTCAAAGGTCGCAGGCCTTTTCGCTAAACTCAGGGAGACAGTGAGTCTAACTGTCTTTGGAACGATAGTTACAGTTCCTATCTGGATGCCTGCGTATATAGGCTATATAGACCATGTCCGGGAAAAGGCTTTCG
The DNA here is from genome assembly GCA_964496965.1 of uncultured Bacteriovoracaceae bacterium. Taxonomy (GTDB): domain Bacteria; phylum Bdellovibrionota; class UBA1018; order UBA1018; family UBA1018; genus CAZCBS01. The sequence goes on along the minus strand of CAZCBS010000004.1, from coordinate 23,044 downwards.
AGAAATTCACTCATGGCACGCCCGAAGAGGCAACCGCTGCATATGAGCGGCTGCTTCAAATGGGCCATTTCGATGGTGATCCTCACGAGTATGGTAAGCTTGTTTCCTCAGGAAACAGGCTCATCGCAGAGCGAAGCATCAATATTTTGGGAAATGCCTCTCCCAAAAATTCTGTTGTGACAGTAGAACTGCTTCGCGCTTTGCGCGAACCTAATCCTCACGTCTCAGAGAGTGATCGCAAGGCGCTTCAGCAAGCGTTATTTAAGGCGCTGAAAAACCGAGAATTTAGCATCTATTCCATTGGAGAATTTGAGCTCAATCTCCTTGCTGACAAGGATGAAGCCACGGCGGCATTTCTCCTCGAATTAATCGATCGGTTCCCAGTTAGTGAAAGAGACCGGCTTCACGCGATATTGGCGAGGGCTCCTCATAACTAAATTCGAAAAGTTTGAATGCTTTTACCCTGATCCGCGGATAGATTTTTTCTCAATCTCCCGGATCGCTAGCTAAGGGTTTTCGGGCAGGTGTGCGCCCTTGCCCCAGCGGTTACTGGGAACGAATTCAAAAATTTTGCTTTTGTGGTTTTTGTTGCCGCTAACGCGGCTCTATCTGCGGATTTGGGTTGGAGCTTATCTCCAAAAACAAAAAAGCACAGCACCGAAGTGCCAGGCTTTTTTGTTTTAAATGGAGCCGATGATCCGGATCGAACGGACGACCTACGCTTTACGAAAGCGTTGCTCTACCGACTGAGCTACATCGGCCCATGATTGATCTGCGAGAGATTTTCAGAGACGCGGGTCCAGAGCTTACTGCCAGAGACAGTAAGCGGGTGGGGCGTGCAGAGAAAACGGCTCGCGGAGATTCCATCATATAGCTACCCAGCGGATGCGACGCAAGCCATATTCTATTATAAGGTAGCGAGTATGACGAAAAACGCCCGAAAACATGACAAGCTGCACCTAAAAGTCCAGGTCTGGATCGCTTCTCGCGATCCACGGAGGCCTAAAACGGGGTGGCAGGTGCTACTTTTGAAGATGCGAAAGGACCGCGGGGGGTATTGGCAGCCTGTTACTGGAAGCGTTGAAAAAGGGGAGCGTCTCCCAAAAGCGGCGCTCAGAGAGGCGATGGAGGAAACGAGCCTCGAGTTCCTAAAAAAGCCTCAAGCATTGGGAGAGTCCTTTCGCTTTGAATCACGATGGGGCGGCATGTGCGAAGAGCACGGGTTTTTTCTCATCGCGCCACTTAGTGCGAAAGGCGAATTGCCGAAAGTGAAGCTGGACCCCGCTGAACATACCGATTATGAATGGGTGGCTCCATCGCGTGCAGGACAGCGCTTAGGATTTTCATCCAATCGTCGGATGTTGAGAGCCATGCGCGAACGTTTGCGTGAGATGCAGAAAAAATAAAAACTAACTCAGGGGAATAAAAGAATGGCAACTCGTCCGGTCACAGAAGAAAAATTGGGCTTAGGAAAAGGTCTGTACGCGATTTTCGATACGACCTTGGGCGAAATCGTCGCGAAACTTGAAGAAGAAAAAACCCCTGAAACCGTAAAAAATTTCGTAGGCCTTGCGACCGGCGAAAAGGAATACGTCGACCCACGCTCCGGAAACAAAGGAAGCGGTCCTTACTACGACGGAACGATCTTCCATCGCATCATCAAGGGCTTCATGATCCAAGGTGGCGATCCGACGGGAACGGGGCGCGGCGGACCAGGATTCCGCTTCAAAGACGAATTTGATTCGTCTCTCAAACACAGCGGACCAGGAATCCTCTCGATGGCGAACGCGGGCCCTGGCACCAACGGAAGCCAGTTTTTCATCACGCTTGCTCCGACTCCGCACCTGAATGGTGCACATTCCGTTTTCGGACACGTCGTTCGTGGACAGGAAACCGTGACGGCACTCGGAAGCGTGAAGACTTCGGGCAGCCCATTCGATCGTCCGGTTCAAGACGTGGCGATCAAGACGCTTCGAATCGTTCGCGAGTCGTGAAACCGCTTTGCAGTAGCTTAAATGGGGCGTTGACAGCGTAAAAAAAGTCTTACATCATCGCCCCAGGATACGTCATTGGAAGTATATCGGAAGTATATTTACGAAGTACATCAAGGAGAATAGAAGAAATGAATAAAGCGCAATTGATCGAAGCAGTGGCAAAACAAGCGAAAATGACGAAGGTCGATGCTGAAATGGTGCTGAACACTGCCCTCGACACGATTAAGAAGTCTATCAAGAAAGGTGAAGACGTCACCCTGATCGGCTTCGGCACTTTCACCAAGACGAAGCGCAAGGCACGCATGGGCCGCAATCCTCAGACCGGCAAGGAAATCAAGATTCCTGCCATGACGGTTCCGAAGTTCCGCCCAGGCCGCGAATTCAAAGACGCTGTGAAATAAGTTTTTCAGCTCTGGGTTTTTAGGAAGCCCGCATCTCATTCCGTGCATCTCAAGCGTGCTCGGAGTGATCAAGATGCGGGCTTTCTTTTTTAGTTCGACGCAAACTTTGGATCCGCGTTATTGATCACCGAGCGGCAGATGGCCTGAATGCTTGCGATAGGATCCGAGGTCGAGCAATTCTGAAGAGGCTTTCTAAAGGACTCGCTCCAACTTGCCATTGACATCGCGCGAGCCGCTGCTTGACGTATGATCAAGTCGGATGCACTGAGCGATTGAGAGAGAAGAGTCGTAGCTTCGTTCGAATGAATAAAGCGAAGCGCGAAAACGGCTTTTGCCCGGAGCGCCGATGCCGCATTGGAGTCGGAAATGATGGAGCGAAGGTCAGGAAGATAATCCGTTTGTCCGCTGTTCCCGATCGCATCCAATGCGGAAAGCTGATCCGCTAAACTCGTGCCGCTTCCGATCAGCCTTTGGCGAAGTGCTTCGACTAGATCCGCCTTCTGCGCATCATCCGGAGCTTTTTGAAGAGAGGAACCCAACGCGTACGATGCTCCCTGAGCTAAATCCGCATTGGGCTCGGTTTTCATCGTCGAAGCCAAAAACTCCTGAGTCGCGGGAGTGAGCGGCGCTTGCGTTGTCGTGAGCGCTGAAAGAATCGCGCCTTTTCCCGAAACGGGACACGAAGGATCCGAATAAATCATCAGCGCTGCCCGCTGTCCTTCCGCCGTTCCTGAGCTGATCAAAGCGCCGAGCGCCGTCTTGAAAAGAGCGGACTGAACGCCGAGCTGAATCGCGTCCTGCGAACGCAAAAGATCGACCAGATCGGAAACTGATCCTGCATGGTCCTTGACGAATTGAACGAGACTTCCGAAGACTTTGAGCTGAGCTTCGGAATCCAAGCTATCGAGACTTGAAAGCTCGGAGCGAAGACTTGACCAATCTCGATCGCTTGCGTCCGAGGCACCCAAGCTCGCGCTCAGTGCGAGCGTTTCGGAGGTGTTGAGCAGTAACGCCAACGAAGAGGCTTGAGAAGGGAAGGACCCTTCTTGGACGAGGAGGAGCTGATACTCGCTATGAGCTGTTATTTCCGTCTGTGCGTGACCCATTCGAGTGGTTTCGTATCCGCTCAGCTCGTGTGGAAGCGCGCGATATTCGTCCCAGCCGAGAAAATGCTCGGAGTCGATGATTTCAGGAAATGGAGCGATCAAAGTTTTCGATTCGATGTAACTGAGTTTTGTTTTTCGGAAGGGTTCCGCTTCAAATCGAGCGTCAAAAACACCGACTGTATCTTCGCTGAGTTTGAAAACCCAAAGAGACAGAAGATCCTTTAAGATCGCCGATTGCTGGCGCTCGTTTTCATTTTGAGCGGATTTTCCGATATCCGCGCTGAAAATCTCAAGATGATCTCCAGCCGTATTGAGACGGATTTTGAGAGTGACGGGATTTTTCACTTCATGCTCGACCAAGTGCGTCCGTACCAGCGCTTCGAAGCTTTCGGAACCGCTTTTGATCACATCCAGCTCAAGCTGACCATGAAAAGCGATTTCGGCAGGTGACGTTCCTTTTTTCGGCAAGCCTTGGATCGTGATTCTTCGTTGAAACGAGTAGGTATACCGATGGCCTTCTTTCGGTTGATACCGGAGATCGATCGCGCTCGAATGACGAGAGTTAGCCGACGAGCTTGCTGGAGCGCGCCCCGATTTTTCGGAGTTGGATTTTGGATTTGTAGATGACGTGGAGTTTGAGAGTCGAGCGCTTGCCCGGGGTTGACCCGAGAAAAGCCATGCCGTTCCAAGCGTGGCCAAAGTCAATGCGGCGATCGGAGCAAGATGCTTTACCAGGCGGGGCATTGGAGATTTCCCTTAGAAACGCAGTAGCCTTTGTTGCGGTAATAGTCGTTTTCCGAGACACGACTCCAGCCGAGTTGAAAGATGCTGAAGAGATCGAAAAACGAAAACAGTTTTCCTTTGAGAAAGGCCGCGAACGCGCCGAGCTGCGTGACCGTCTGTCTTCCGTTGAAGAAAAACAGCGAGTCCACGTCCGCTTTCGCGTTCACTAAGCTCAGCTCGCCTCCTAGGCCGATTCGCATGAAGAGAAGCTTCGCGCTTCCCTCGACGAAACCGGAGGCGCTCGCGGCGGCCGTCAGTTTTGCCTCAAGCGTGGATTGGTCAGCGGGATACATGATCGTCGGAGTGAGCGCGGCTTCGATATTCGCTTGAAAGCGCGCGCCCCCGTCGATGCCGACGACGACAGGACCTACTGGATACTTAAAGATGGGAACGCGAACTTCGGTGGGGATGATCCCGGCCTTCATCGCGAGGATTCCGTCGTGCGAATAGTAGTAGCTTTCGTGAAAGACCCGCGAGCCAAACGAGTAGTACTCCACATAGGTGGTGTCGCCGATGTTCATCGGTGGATTCACGAAAGCTTGGAGCGGTTGAAGGGGCTTTCCCAAAACCGTGACACTTGCGGAGGCCTGCATTTGCTGGGTGTCTTCCGCGGTTCCGGTAGTGAAGCTGCCGCCCACGTTTCGGCCCAAAATTTTGACGCTTTTGGATTCTTGAAAAAGGCCGGAGGAGTCCGAATCAGCCCAGGCATTTGAATCCAGTAAGACAAACGCAAAGGGTAATAACAAAATGACCATATGCGTTAATTATAATGCGCTGCATTAAATAAAGTAAACATTATTATGAAAAGCAAAGATTTCAAGCATCCGCTGATTCCCTCTGTGGCTGTTTAGAGATTGAACAGATGTTCGCCCTGTGTAGCGTTTGCCACAGGCCACCTCTGCCACAGGGAGTGAGAGGCTCGAAAATAACTCCCATAAATTCGAGTATTTGCTATATGTGGCAGTTTGGATGCACTGTGGCACCAACGTTGCACCCTACCCCTCTGTGAGCGCAATGGCTCAGTGGAATGGTTCCACTAGGCGAAGCAATGCGCGAAACGTGAAAGACGAGTGGAGTCCGTGCCGGTTCTGCGATGACGAGGGCACGCGTCCTAGAGTGATTTTGGGAGTAGTTATGAAGTTCAAAATGATCTTGAGTGCGACGTTAGCTCTGACGGTGTCGAGCACGGCGATTGCCTCTTCCAAAGTAGGCCAAGTCTATGGAGAGGATGTCGATCATCTCGGTACCCAATGCGTGCGGCAAGAGAAAGCCCAGTCCGAATCCAAGTCCGGCCATAACAGTGGCGACTCGGATAGCGATCAAGGCCGGGCCGCAAACGGTCGCTCCGCGAGCTAAATATTTTTTAGAAAGAAATTCAAAGCTCAGTGGCTGGCGCGTCGGTCCGCCGACGTGCTGGTATTGAGCTCTTGAATCAAGGCGCGGAGTTTTTGTCTTTCCGAGGAGGGAATCTTTTCCATCGGAGTGACCTCGGCTGGCTCGCCTGATTTGTACGACGCTGTGTCATCTGATGTTTCTGGCGAAGCATGGCGCGCGGGTTTGCGCGCTTGATGGCGCACGTCGTGAGTGACATTGCCGGTCCATTTGCGAATGGACGTGGCGATATCCGATCTTTCCGCGTGAGCGATCTGGGTTTTGACCTGATCGCTCACTGTTTTTCCGTTCCAATGAATCCAATTTCCTAAAAACAAGATCAGCAATGAAAAGAGCGTGATCTTAATGAGCCATCCCATGGCATTGATCATGTGGACCTCTCTGACGAGAAAAGAAGCGCCTCCAGCAGGACTTCCTTTCCTGCGTGTGAATGAACATAGGTCTTATTCGTGATCTCTCGCGTGGCCGAGACGAGAAGCGCAAGCTGCGCGCGCTCCAGGCGAACCGGGGAAGAGAGCACGACATCGATCCCGTGCTTTTCCGCGAGCTGAGTCGCTAGCCGGCTTGCGATGATGTTTCCAGCCTCGGAGTACATCGAAAGATCCAGCCCGGGCTCGATCAAAAACACGATCGCGGCTTGAATGTCGCCGCGCAAAGTGTACGCAAGCGCCGCGCGATTGTCGCTTTCATCGAGAAGGGCTGAGCGTGTTTTCTTTGAGTCGCTTAATGCGATTTCGCCCAAATGATAGAATGAGAAGTTCTCTGGCAACGAATGAGTCAATAAATCCAAACTCGGAGTCGTTAACATGAGGATTTCCTTTAGCCAGTATGAGGTTTCATTTCCCTGATGGAGCGGCTGAAAGCTGCGTTCTCGTCAACGAGCGCACGCTCGATGGTTTTAAGTACGTCCGCGGCGGTGAAAGGCTTCAAGATGTAATCGCGCGCGCCGACGTTGATGGCTTCCATCACGAGATTCTCTTGGCCCATGGCGGAGATGATCACGACACGCGCACTCGCGTCGGTTTTGACGATTCGTCGAGTGGCGTCGATGCCGCTCATTTGCGGCATGACGACATCCATCGTGACGACATCGGGGTTGAGCTGTGAATAAAGATCGACGGCCTCAGCGCCGTCGGAAGCTTCGCCGACCACGCGATAGCCGGCTTCGGTGAAAATCTCTCGAAGCGTTTGTCGCACAAACGCGACGTCATCAACAATGAGGACCGTCTTTGGACTGGATTGCATCGTTCACTCCCTGAACTAGGAACCAGTTAAAATTGTCGCGCCAGGAGCGACTTCGCGCAAGTTATTCCGCGACCTCGGCGATTTCGATGAGAACGGTTTCGATATGACGCTCAGTGGCTTGCTTGACGGTAAACTTGAGCTGGCCGGCAGGGGTATTGAAAAAAAGCTCGTCGCGAGGCTCGGGAATCCTTCCAAATTGCTGTAGCAAAAAGCCGCTTAAAGTCTCGTAATCTCCATGGGGTAGATCGATCTTGAGTTGATCGTTGATCTGATCGATTTCCATTCGAGCTTGAACCAACCAGCGGCTCTCGTCGATCTCGCGGTAAGGCTTGGATTCTTGATCGTACTCGTCGCTGATTTCTCCGACGATCTCCTCGACGATATCTTCAAACGTCAAAATTCCGACGGCACCGCCGTGCTCATCGACTACGACGACCATTTCGTTGTCTTCGCGGCTCATCTCTTTGAGAAGATGCTCAAGCGATTGGGTCTCGGCCACGTAGTGTGCGGACGAAACATAATTTCTGATCGATTGATTGAGATCCGTCGCCGTGAAGAGATCCGTAGTCTCAAGGATGCCGACGATATTGTCCACGCGCTCGGAGTAAACTGGCATGCGCGAGTGGCGATGGCTCTCGAATCGCTCCAGCGCTTCGCGCACCGTCGCGGATTCCTCGATCGCCTCGACGCGAACGAGTGGAATGAGCGCATGTTTGGCTTCCGATTCCTTGAAATCGAGAATCCGCTTGATCATCCGCTTTTCGGTCGTGGTGATTTCCGTCTCGCGCTTCGTGAAGCTCATCAACGATCGAAGCTCGTCGCGAGTGGTGGGTTTTTTTCCGGTCAAAAGTTGTTCGACCGGTCCGACAAGGCGCGAGAGGCGAGTGGTATAGATCGAAAGAATTCGCGTGATCGGATAAAACAAAATGAACGCGCCGTAAACGACCGGAGCGACCCAAGGAGCCAATCGATCGGAATAGCGCTGAAAGATCGTCTTTGGAATCAGCTCTCCAAAGATCACGATGACCGGAGACGCGGTCAAAATCGCGTAGAGCTCGGAATGCGAGTTGCCGAGATGATCCATGAAAAAAAGCGAGATCATTCCCGAGATGCAGGTGATGCAAAGACTGGTGACCAAAAGGGTGGTCGAGAACACTCGCTCGGGATGCGTGGTCAGGTTCACGGCAAGGCTCGCGCGGCGTCCGCCGTTCTTGGCGCGCTCCTTGAGAGCGACCCGATCCGCGGAAAGAAGCGCGATCTCGGCTCCCGAAAAAAACGCTTCGCAAAGCAAGAGAAACGGGACAACTAGGAGTAGGTGCCAGGACTCAAGGCTCATTTTTTTGTCTTCCTCACTCTTTGTCTTCCTCATCGGGCAATAGTTCGCCAAAGAGCGATTCGAGCACATCATCCATCGTAACGACGCCAACGGTCTCTCCGGTGGGTTTTTGAACGACAGCCATGTGCGTGCGCTGCTGCTTGAACTTCCTGAAGAGCGCGTTGAGCTGCATCGAAGGATGCACGAAAAGCGGCTTGCGCATCAGCTCGGATACCGGGTCGGTCATCATGCCCTGCTCGAGCTTGGCGCGCAGAAGATCTTTCGTATACAAAATCCCCACGATTTGCCGACGATTCGGGGTTGTGATCGGAATACGCGAAAAGCGGCGGCTGCGTCTTGTGGAAAGCGCGGCCTTGACGGTCGTGTCCATGGAAAGCGTATGAACTTGATTGAGCGGCGTGAGAATTTCCTCAACGCGCGAGTCGTCGAATTCAAATACGTTTTGAATCAGCTCAAGCTCGCTCTGATGAATGGCGCCTTCTTTATGGCCTTCCTCGACCATGAGAAGAAACTCGGACTCCTTGAGCTTGGAGTTTTTCAGCGAGGTTTCGCCGCTCTCGTCGTCTTTGAGTTTTCTGGAGGTGAACGAAACCAGGGTTTTCAATAGCCAGCGAATCGGCTTCATCACGTCATAGATGATCGACAGAGGAGGAGCGCTGACGGTCGAGATCAATTGATTGGCCTTGGCGCCCACGACTTTGGGGGTGATCTCGCACGCTAAAAGAATGATCAGCGTCGTGATCCCAGTTCCGCGCAAAAGATCCGAAACCCAATGGCGCGAGTCCAGCGGCTGTCCGGATTGCAGCGCGATGGATTTGGTGATCAGCGACGATAATCCGATGTTGACGATCTCGTTTAAGACAAGAATCGTGATCAGCAGGCCGCCCGGATCTTGCGTGAGGCGCTTAATGCTGCGGAACGTGCTGGAGTGAACATGGTCGCGCAGAAAGCGGATCTGAAACCGAGATAGGCTGAAGAGCGCGATCTCAGAAGATGACAGGAAAGCCGAGGTCAAAATCAGGAATAGGCAAACCAATAGTTCGATCAGGGACATTCGCTTCTAGATTGTGACATAATTTCAAAGAGATAAAAAGTAGAGAGCACCTGATGTTTGTGGACATCAGGTGCTCCCTTTTTGGCGCGGAACTATTTAAATCACCTTAAGCAGCTCGGTCGTACCCAGGCTGATGAGGGGATCTGCGGCGGGATGCCTTCGAGCCCTTATCCTCCTTTCCAGATGCGCCGGTGCCATGGGCACCTGCTTTTCCGGCAACCTTCCTGGTTAGAACACCTT
>CAZCBS010000004.1:0-13483 GCA_964496965.1 uncultured Bacteriovoracaceae bacterium | reverse complement strand
TGCGCGAGGAGCGGGTTCCTTTGGACATGTGTTTTGTGGCAACCTTGTGGTTCAGAACCCATTCGAGATCGTCCTCGTTGTTCTTGACCGGGATGAAGGTCAGGGTCGCGCGATACTCTTCAGGGATATCCTCGAGATCTTTTTTATTCTTCTCGGGGATAATGATCGTCTTGATCCCGTGTCTCATGGCAGCGAGCGCCTTTTCTTTCAGGCCGCCGATCGGAAGCACTCTTCCGGTCAGCGTGATCTCGCCGGTCATCGCCACGTCTTTGCGCACTGGGATTCCAGTGAGAGTGGAGATGATCGCGGAGGCCATGGTGATTCCCGCTGAAGGGCCGTCTTTTGGGATGCCGCCTTGAGGGAAGTGCACGTGGAGATCGATCTTCTCGAAGATGTCTTCGTTGATGCCGAAATCCTTCGCACGAGAACGGATCAGGCCCATCGCTGCTTGCGCGGATTCTTTCATCACGTCGCCGAGCTGGCCGGTGAGGGTGATCCCGCCCTTGCCCTTCATCGTCGTGGTTTCGACGTAGAGGATCTCGCCGCCGACGGAGGTCCAAGCCAGACCCGTAGCAACACCTACGTGATCCGTATCTTGCTCCTCTTCGCGCATGTAGACTGCTGGGCCGAGGAACTTGGTGACTTGATCCGGAGTGATCGTCGTCTTTTCCTTCTTGCCTTCAGCCACCATGCGAGCCGTCTTGCGACAGACGGTTGCGATGTGGCGCTCGAGGTTACGAAGACCTGATTCACGAGTGTAGTTGGAGATGACAGCTCTCACGCCTTCTTCAGTGAATTCGATGTCTTTGTCCTTGATTCCGTTTTCGCCGATCTGCTTCGGAATCAGATAGCGCTTCGAGATGAAGAACTTTTCTTCTTCCGTATAGCCTGCGAGGTTGATCACTTCCATACGATCGCGAAGAGCGGATGGAATGTTCTCGAGGACGTTGCAGGTCGCGATGAACATCACGTTCGAAAGATCGAATGGGACGTTCAGGTAGTGATCGCGGAACGAGTAGTTCTGCTCTGGATCGAGGACTTCAAGAAGCGCTGCCGATGGATCTCCACGGAAGTCGCTGCCGAGCTTGTCGATCTCGTCGAGGACGAACACGGGATTATTCGTGCCGGCCTGTTTGAGTCCTTGAACGATGCGTCCCGGGAGAGCGCCCACGTAAGTGCGGCGATGTCCGCGGATTTCCGCTTCGTCCTTCACGCCGCCCAGTGAGATGCGAACGAATTCGCGTCCGAGAGAGCGTGCGATCGAGCGACCGAGACTCGTCTTACCGACGCCCGGAGGGCCCGAGAAGCAGAGGATCGGTCCTTTCATCTTGTCCTTGAGCTTGCGAACCGCCAGGTACTCGATGACGCGATCTTTGATTTTAGCGAGATTGTAGTGATCTTCGTCGAGGATTCCCTTGGCGCGAGACAGATCGAGGTTATCGTTCGTGTGCTTGCTCCATGGGGTTTCGATCAACCAGTCGATGTAAGTCCTGAGCATCGAGGCTTCGGACGCATCCGGATGCATGCGCTCGAGGCGGCCCAATTGCTTGAGGGCTTCTTGTTCGACTTCAGGAGGCATCTTGCAGGCCGCGACGCGGTCCTTGAGCTCCTGCATTTCCTCGCCCTTTTGATCCGTGTCGCCGAGCTCGTTCTTGATCGCGCGAATCTGCTCGCGGAGGAAGTACTCTTTCTGCGACTTGGTCATCTCGTCCTTGGCTTGCGAGCGGATCTTGGCTTGCAAGGTGAGGACTTCGATTTCCTTGGTCAGGATCTCATTGACGCGACGAAGGCGCTCGACTGGCTCGAGAACTTCGAGGAGTCCTTGGGCATCGCTGACTTTGAGGCCGAGGTTAGCGGCCACGAGGTCAGCCAAGCGACCTGGATCCTTGTATTCGTCGATGACCATGTCGATGACAGACATGACGTCGTTCGAAGGAAGCTTGCCCAAAGCAACGATGCGCTCGAACTGCTCGCGCACGGTGCGCATGAGGGCTTCGCCTTCTGGGTTGATCGAAGGTCCCGCATCGGCGAGGCGATCGATCTTGCATTCGAAATAAGGTTGAACTTGGGTGAACTCTTCGATCTTTGCTTTGCAAAGACCGTGGATGAGGATCTTGATGCGGCCGTCGGGAAGCTTACGCATCCGGATGATCATGGCGACCGTGCCGGTTTTGTAAATGCCCTCAGGAGCTGGATGCTCATCGCTGATGTCTTTTTGCGAGGACAGGAGAATCAACCTGTCCGATCTGGCCAAGCTTTCTTCGACCGCTTTGATCGAAGAGTCTCGACCGACAAACAATGGGATCACCATATTTGGAAACACAACGATGTCCCGTACTGGCAACATCGGCAAATTTTCTGGGATCTCCACTTGTTCGCCATCATAGTTGGTAATCATTCCCGCGCCTCCGTGTGCCGCGCACCTCTTCAGGTACCGGCTTTGTTGAATTGCTTCTGTGTAATCAATCGGTGTAGGGGCGGGTGCTCTTTAGGAATTTGTTTTCGGAATGAAAATAAGTAGCTGGAATCGCTTGGCGCGTCGTGTTTTTTGACGTCAATATCCTGACAAAAAAAGGGCGCTGCGTGCAGGCAGCGCCCTCTCATTTGAATCAATTGCGAAGTTTTAGGCTGATTTAAGCGGCTTTTCTTGCCTTGGCTTTGCCGGTACCTACAGCGAAAGCGTCAATAATATCTCGGTTCAACCGATTGAAATCTTTTGGGTCCATAAATTTGCGCACAGCAGGGAAGATTCGCTCTTCCTCGTTGATGACGTGGTGCTCGATTTCCGAGATCACTTTCGTGACGAGTTGGGGAAAGCGTGAGCTTGAAGGTTCCATTCCGCTCAAGTCCTTGAGCATGTCTTTCGCTTTTTGATGCTCTTCGTAGGAATGCTCGACTAAGTCGTGGATTTTGGCGACTCGCTCGCATGCGGGATAGAAAAGCTCTTCCTCGATTCGCATATGTTTATCGAGATCTTGCCGGATCGTTCGCAGAAGCTTGGTGCGATGATCCGCGTCGCGCGCGATGCGGAGCTGAATCAGCATGGACTCGACCTTCATATGGTCGGAGCGGAGCATGTCGAGCAGGTCATACTGGGAGCCCGTGATTTTCTTTGTCGCAGTTTTCAATCTTCCAATGGTTTGTTTGATCATAATGACTGCGTTATGTGCAAACGGCAGGCCGTGTCGCGGGCATAAAAAGTCAGGAAAATATCTTACTCAGTCTAGCGCTTATATTTGTGAAGCGTCATGTCTAGCTGAATGCATGGGGTGTTGGCTGCATCGCGACTGAGAAATCGATCGCAGCGGAGTTCTTTCCAGGATTGCTCGTCGCGATGACGATCATTGGCGTCTTCCGTTTTTATAATAGCACTCAAAATAGCCACGCTTGCAATCGCGGGTGTCGCCGCAAGTACCGGAATCGCGCCATATTGGATCGCGCGCGATCCCACATAGAGGATGTAATGTTTTGGGTTGAGCGGATCTTGCAAAATCCTTCCGATGGCTACTTTGCGTTGGTTGGAGGCACGGTAAATAGTTGTATTTATAACATCGTACAGCGGAGCAGACGCTGATTTGAAGTAAAAGCCGAACTGGGCTCCTGTGGCGTTCAGTTCGCTGATAAATCTTGATTCTAATATTTCTCCCGCGCGGTTCGCGGTTCTCTTGAGTGCGCCTTTGGGGGCATTGTTCTGGTTTGTCTTGTTGTAAACCGCATCGGGGAATTGTTTATTGCGGTCGACAAAGTCGAGTTTGTGTTCCCACTCGTGTATGAAGACGGACCATATCGTGCTGGGTTTGACACCAATCGACCATTTTGTTCCCGGTGTCCTAGGCCCATGATAAAAATAGGCGGCGGTTTTCGGATTCGAGGTTGTTAAATTTGGATCGATGAAAATGACTCCGTTTTCTTCCTTAGTCTTTGCAAGATATGAATTGAGTTCGGAAGATTTGAAGATGCTTTGTCCTGAGCGCGCGCGTGTTGGAGACGCAGTCTCTTTCACATGGACAATCTTTACAATGGCTTGCCCGTTCGATGAGTTTTGAAAGGTTTTTCCGGGAAGGATCTCAGTCTCGACTCCTTTGGCCGCGAGCTCGTCGCGAATGGAAGTGGCTTGTTTTAACAGGTCAGCACGATAATGGTTTCCGTTATATAGGACAGGGGAAAAGATATCTTGAGCGCTATTGGGTGGATCGATCTCGGACCAAAACAGCTGGGCTCGTTCCGCTTCTCGCAATATTTCGGACTTCGCTAATTCAGGCATTTTTTCGAGTTGATCAAGCGCTCTTTGAAGTGCTGCTGGATCTCTGTGAAAGAACTGATCGATGACGTCCCAAGGCGATTCATGGCCGGCGAATAGCTGAAATGCCCGATCCTGGATTTTTTTATTTTTTGAGAATCCGTAGTCAAAGTAGTGAAGATAAAAATAGATGTCTCGATCGCTCTCTTTGTACTGATTGCCGATAGTTTCCGCGCGAAACGCGTTGATAATGCATTTCGTGATATCGCCCGCATACGTATGCGACGTCGCGAAGATTAAGGAGATGAGAGCGAGCCGATGATATCGAGCCATTCTCGTTGGGGTCCTTTAAAAAAAAGGCCCCAGTTTTCACCGGAGCCTTCTTCGTTTTTAACTTATTAATATGGAAAAAATCAGGCGTAGATTTTTTCTTTGTGCTCTTGGCGCTCTTTGCAGGCGATGCACAAGTCAGAGACAGGGCGTGCCTCGAGGCGGCGAACTTCGATCGGCTCTTCGCAATCCGCGCAGGTGCCGAAAGTGCCATCGTCGATTCGGCCCAGAGCTTCGTCGATTTTGCTGAGAAGCTGGCGCTCGCGATCGCGAAGCTTGAAAACTAGGTTTTGATTGATTTCGCTGGCGGCGAGATCTGTTTCATCCGGCAGATCATCCGGCGATAAGGCCAGCTCGTTTTTGAGCGCGTTTTTTGAGTTATTGAGAATTCGCTGTTTTTCTTCGAGAAGCAACTTCTTGTACTTCATTTGAGTCTTCGCATCCATGAGACTATCTCTCCCCCAGAATTCTGGCAAACTTTCGAAAACCTGATTCTCAAAGACCCCCCCGGCCTTTGGATGGTTATCTATTTTAACGCATTCCTTTGCGTTGCCAAACGGTTTTATAAGGACTTATAAGGAAGATCAATAAAAATTCTTAATAATGACGATTTCTTGACAGTATGCTCGAAGTTGAGGTTTTTTTTAATTACCGGTAAACCAGTTAAACGATGTCAAAAACACAACGCTTCGTAAATGAATCGAGCGCCGGAATTATCATCTTGGCGGCAGGACAAGGGAAAAGGATGAAGTCTTCACTTCCGAAGGTCCTTCATTCAATCAGCGGACAGCCTCTGCTTTTTCACATCTTGGAGCGTGTTCGCGAAGCCGCGCCAAAGTCCTCGGTCGCTGTTGTGGTTGGACATGGTCGAGAGCAAGTAGAGGCAGCCGTTCGCTCTGAAGCGGCTTTTGCGGAGATGGATATTTCTTTTGTTCACCAGCGCGAACAAAAAGGCACAGGCGATGCCGCTCGCTCGGCGATGGATTCGCCTTGGGGTGAAAAAATTCTCGCCAAGAAAGCCGCGGTTTTGGTTTTGCCCGGAGATCTGCCTTTGTTGCCTCGCGCATTGGTCGAGCAAATGCTTGCCCCACTGGGAAAGAGCGAGGCCTTGCGGCTTTTGACCTGCGAGCTTCCGGATCCAACGGGCTATGGTCGCGTTGTTCGTCGCGGCAAGGGCGGACCTGTTCTTAAGATCGTCGAGGAAAAAGACGCGTCTATTAAAGAGAAGGCGATTCGTGAAGTCGCTGCATCCATTTATAGTTTTCAGTCGGCGTTTTTAAAGACGGGCCTAGGCCGTCTTTCCAATAAAAACGCACAGGGCGAGTTCTATCTGACGGACCTGATTTCGCAAGCGTCTTCAAAGTCTTCAGGTGCGAAAAAGAAAATCGATGTGCTTCAATGGGCGCAGCCTGAGGATCTTCGCGGCGTGAATGATCTTTGGGAGCTTGCGCAAGCCGAACGCATCCTGAATGAGCGTTGCGTAAAGAATTGGGCAAAGCAAGGGGTGCGTTTCATCGACCCTTGGTCCACGCGGCTCGACGTTCAAGTTGAGCTGAGCGAAGGCGTGGTGGTGTATCCGGGAGCGGTTCTTTCCGGAAAAACGCAAATCGGTCGCGACACAAAGATCGGTCCGCAAGCCGTGTTGAAGAACGCGGTCGTTGGCGAGGGTTGTAACATCAAGACGGGCTCGGTGGTTGAGGACTCCGTGATCGAGGACCGAGTCAACTTGGGTCCGTACGCTCATCTTCGACCTGAGAGCCGCGTTCGTTCCGACGCGAAGATCGGAAATTTCGTCGAGCTCAAAAAGGCAACGATCGGCAAGAACACCAGCGTCGCGCATCTTTCCTATTTGGGAGATGCGGAAGTCGGAAGAAATGTGAATATCGGCTGTGGGTTCGTTACTTGCAACTTCGACGGCCGGGTTATTGATGGATCGCGTAAACATCGAACCATTATTGAAGATGAAGTTTTCATGGGAAGCGATTGCCAAGCGATCGCTCCGGTTCGGATCGGAAAAGGAAGCTACATCGCTTCGGGTTCCACGATTTATGAAGATGTTGAGGCCGGTGCGCTGGCGATCGCAAGAAGTCGTCAAGTGACCAAGTCGGGATATGCAGCGAAGTTGAAGTCAAAGCAGCAGGAGAAGTAAATTTATGTGCGGCATTGTAGGATACGTTGGAAAAAGGCCAGCAGTCGATATTTTGATGAGGGGACTGAAGCGCCTCGAGTATCGCGGATACGATTCCGCCGGCGTTGCTTTTTTCCATAATGGCGCCATTGAAATTCGCAAATCGCAAGGAAAGATCGAGAACGT
The DNA here is from genome assembly GCA_964496965.1 of uncultured Bacteriovoracaceae bacterium. Classification (GTDB taxonomy): domain Bacteria; phylum Bdellovibrionota; class UBA1018; order UBA1018; family UBA1018; genus CAZCBS01. Next base: position 6,599 of record CAZCBS010000004.1, on the reverse strand, counting down.
CGAAAAGCTCTTAGGCGACAGCGTCGCTCGCGGAGCGACGTCGGGAATCGGTCATACCCGCTGGGCCACTCACGGAAAGCCTACGACTCAGAACGCCCATCCGCATCGCACCGGCCACGTCGTGCTGGTGCATAACGGGATTATCGAAAACTACCTCGACATCAAAAAACAAGTGATTGCGGGGGGCCATGTTCCACAGTCTGAAACCGATAGCGAGCTATTCGGTTTTCTCGTTCTCGAGGAAATGGAAAAAGGCGCGTCGCTGGTCGAAGCCGTGAGAAAGAGCTTCGCTCAGCTCGATGGCCAATGCAGCGTTGTGGTGATGTCCGAAAAAGAGCCTGGCATCGTCATCGGAGTTCGAAACGGTTCTCCTTTGGTTGCGACGATTGATCCTCAAGGCGGAGCCGTGGTCGCGAGCGACGCGCAACCGCTTCTTGAGATTTCACGTGACGTCTATTTTCTCGAGCATGGCGACATGGTCATCGGCACGGAAAAGGGAATGACCTTTCTTGATTTGAAAAACGGAAAGCCCGTCAGCCGTGAAACGACGCGTCTGGACTGGTCGGTTGAAAAGCTCGATAAGCGGGGGTTCCCTCACTATATGCTCAAGGAAATCCATGAGCAGCCCGCGGCGCTGGTTGATACGTTGAACGGGATTTTGGATCGCGTCAGCACGGATCCATTCCCTCTGGCCGAACAACCCGCGGTGAAGTACCTGCAAGCGGCTGAAGAAATCACGATCGTGGCCTGCGGGACCTCTTGGTACGCGGCTTTGGTTGGAAAATACTGGTTTGAGCGCTGGGCGAGAATCCCGGTCAACGTCGAGCTCGCGAGCGAGTTCCGTTATCGGCATCCTGTGCTGAGCAAAAACAACCTTCTGATCGCGATGTCTCAGTCCGGCGAGACGGCGGATACTTTGGCCGTTGTTCGTCAAGTCAAAGCGATGGGCAACAAGACCATCGGCATTACGAATGTTCGCGGAAGCACGATGTCTCGCGAAACGGACGCGGTCCTTTATACTTCCGCGGGGCCGGAAATTGGCGTGGCCGCGACCAAGACGTTCAGCACGCAGATGCTGATGCTTCTTTTGCTTGCGGGCTATCTCAACATCTATCGCGGTAAACCCGGCTTTTCGGCCGTGGATGCAAAAGGCCTGAAGGAAGCGACCGCTCTTTTCAATGATTTAATCCGTCTTCCACATCTTCTATCGGATGAGCTGGAAGAAGGAAGTCCTTTGATCGCCGCGGTCAAGAGCGCGGCGCCTGAGCTTTCGCGTCTCAAGGGTTTTTTCTTCATCGGTCGTGGATACTCTTTCCCGATCGCGCTCGAAGGCGCGTTGAAGCTCAAGGAAATCGCCAACGTTCATGCCGAAGGCTACGCAGGTGGCGAGCTGAAGCATGGCCCGATCGCGATGATTGATGAGCAAATGGCCGTGATCGTTCTCGCGCCAAAAGATGCCTGGCGCGACAAGACGGTTTCGAACCTCGAGGAAGTCAAGGCCCGTGGCGCCGTCATCGTCGGGGTCGGCGATGCTGCTGACGCTCAATTGCAGGGGCTTTGCGATTATTGGGTCCCGCTGCCCAAAGGCAGTCGTGAGGTCGATGAAAGCTTGCTTCCGTTCTTGCTGACGCCAGCGGTTCAGCTTCTCAGTTACGAGCTTGCGCTCCTTAAGGGAACAGACGTGGATAAACCTCGCAATCTTGCGAAGAGCGTGACGGTGGAATGATGTTGGGCTTAGTGCTCAACGGCGTCTCCGCTGCGGCTATTGTTTGTAGCGTTCTTTACCTCCAGGAGCGTCAGTGGCAACCCTGGTTTGTTCTGGTGCTCGTGGGAGTGGCCGCTCTGATTCAGTGGTACTTAACCGATCGTGCGCGATCGTTTCGCGCATTTGACGGCGTCGCGGACATGATTGTTCCGATCCATTCGCCGTCCGTGCCTGAAACTCCAGCGCGTTGGGCTTGGGCGGGAATGCTTTCCTGGTGCCTGAGCTGGCTGAAGGGAATCGTCGGTCCTGAAGGACCTGCTGCCGAGTGGGTTTATTCCGCGCGAATCGGTTTTCGTTCTCGTTCCGCCAGATGGTTTGAGCAGAGGCGCAGAACCGAGTCGGCTTGCGTGCTGGCCGCTGCAATAGCCGCGGCATTCAACGCTCCGTTCGCAGCGGTTCTTGTTCCCGTCGAGCTTGGGTTGGGCGGAAGATTGCTTTCTACGGTCATTTGCGCGCTTTCCGCAACGATTGCTGTTAAAGCAGGGAAGTCCTTTTTCAATCTCAGGTCTCTCGATCTCAGTGGACTATTGGACGGGATTGATTATTCAGCGATTCGAGTATGGCTTGTTCTTGCCATGGTCGGCGTTCTCGCTGGGCTCTTGTCGGCACTTTGGCTTAGGTTTACGGAGTTCAGTCGAAAGACGCTTGTCCGTTTGTCTCCAAAATGGATGAGTCCCAGGATTTTGGCCGCTGGATTTTTTCTTTTTCTGATCGGACTTAGCGTTCCTCTGAGCAGTCTTCCTGCGCAGTCCACGCTTCAGGATTTGTTTTTGGGGAATGTTAGCCCAGAGCAAGCGGGGGTCTTATTCGCCGCCTCTGCCTTGTCCCTGTCTCTGGTGTTGATCGGATTTGGTACCGTGGGCGTGTTCTGGCCGGTCTTCGCGCTGGGCGGATATTTTAGTTTTGCGATTCACCAGCTGAGTATCGAGTCAGTCATCAATCTTTGGCTTCCAAGTACCGCAGGATATGCTCCGTTGATGGCGCTCGCCGGTGGCGCTGCTTTTTGGGGAGCGATTTTGGATCTTCCAATCGCAAGCGGTGTTCTGATTTTCGAGTTGACAGGGGATATTCAAGCTTCGCTGCTATCCTTGGGAACGAGCTTGCTTGCGCAGCAAGTGGCGCGAAAGCTGAGTCTTTCTTTGCCCGATCAAAATCTGAAATCGAAGGGCTTGCAAATCGTCGAAGGTCGCTCTCTCAAGATCCTTCAACAGCTTCGTGTTCGCGAGGCCATGGTGACGGATTTTGAAACCATTCACGAGCAGGAGCCCGTCAACGAAGTTCCTGCAAGACTTCTGGCTTCGCGCTACCCGTTTCTTCCGGTGGTTCGAGCGGATGAGGTCTATACCGGACTCGTGACGGTCGACATGGTTCAAGAGAGATTGCTCGAGACGGTGGCTACGCCCGAGGTCTCACGGCTTTTTGAAGTCAAAGATCTTCTTTATAGTTCGGGGTTTAAAACCCGCACGCTTCGAGCTGACGATCCTCTGTCGAGCGCCCAAGGGCTTTTCGATGATATCCCCTGTGTTCCGGTGGTGAGTGAAAACGGCCGGATCGAAGGTCTGCTTTTCGTACATCACGTCCGATTAGCCTACGAGCGGGAAATGGCTCGCCGTTCGCTGAAAGTCTCCAACACAGCCAATGAATTTCACGAATTAGCGCAACCCTGATCTTGCCGTCTCGCCCTGTGCTTGCTAGAGATGCTTGGGTATGATCGATTTTGACTCAGCCCCGTCTTCTTCCGCACCAGCCGGCTTTGGCGGCTATGGAGATGATTGGAATTCTTCAGCCCATGCTCCTAATCCTCGATTTGAAGAGTTCCTGAAAAAATCGCTGAACGACCGTCAGCTCGAAGCCTCGTTGCATACAGAAGGTCCGTTGATCGTTCTTGCCGGCGCGGGCTCTGGCAAAACTAAAATGCTGACGTCACGAATCGCTTATTTGATCGAAGGGAAGGGCGTTGCTCCTTGGCAAGTCCTCGCCGTGACGTTCACCAATAAAGCTGCGGCTGAAATGCGCGAACGCGTCGAGCGGATGCTTCAGCAGGCGGGTGCCAATGCTTTGGGTGATCCTGAGATCGGAACTTTTCACTCGGTTTGCGTGAGGCTGCTTCGCCGCGAGATGAAGCATCTCTCCTTTACCAAGCCTTTTGTCATTTACGACGATGCGGACCAATTGAGCTTGGTAAAGGGCTCGATGGGAAAGCTCGGGATCGACGAAAAATCGATCAACCCAAAATCGATTCAAGGCTCGATCAATCGCTTGAAGTGCGATGCAGTGGAGCCACAGCAGATCGAGCCGTCCACGCACGATTACTACGAGCGCCAGATGAAGCGCATCTACGAGCAGTATCAGCGCGACATGGTCGCGAACAACGCTCTCGATTTCGGCGAGATCATCTGCATGACTTATCGCCTGCTTCGGGACAATGAAACCGTTCGCAGAAAGTATCAGCAGCGTTTCCGCTATATTCACGTGGATGAGTATCAGGATACGAACCGTTCGCAGTATCTTCTTCTTTCGATGCTTGCGGGCGCAACTCATGGCGGTCACCAGAATATCTGCGTGGTGGGCGATGAGGATCAATCCATTTACAAATGGCGCGGCGCGGACATTCGAAATATTTTGGATTTCGAAGCGGATTATCCCGGTGCGCATGTCGTGAAATTGGAGCAGAATTATCGCTCGACTAAGACGATCATCAAAGCCGCGGGAGATGTGATTCGCAACAACTCTTCTCGCAAAGACAAGACGCTTTGGACCGACAATGTCGAAGGAACCAAGATTATTCGCGCGCAGCTTGCCGATGAGCGAGCCGAAGCGGAGCTGACGGTTTCCGAAATCAAGCGCATCGCCACGCAAGAGGGCAGGGCTTACGGCGATTTCTCGATTTTCTACCGCACCAACGCTCAAAGCCGTCAGTTTGAAGATGTCCTTCGCCGTGAAAAAATTCCGTATCAGATCGTCGGTGGACTGCGCTTCTACGATCGCAAAGAGATCAAAGACATTCTTTCGTACTTCAAGGCGATCATGAATCCCGAGGATTCGGTCAGCCTCAAGCGCATTATCAACGTTCCCGCGCGCGCGATCGGAAAGACCACGGTCGAGAAGATCGACGATTATATTCAAGAGCGCCTCAAAATGACGGGCGAAGAGATCACTTGGTGGACGGCGCTGGTTCACGCAGCGACGGATCCTTCGGTGACATCCGCTGGAACGGCGAAGAAGCTCGCTCAGTTCGTCAAGCTCATGGAGCGATTGATCGAAGAGCAGCCCAAGCTGATGCTCGCCGAGCTCTATCATCTGATTTTGGATGAGACGAGTTATGTTCGCGAGCTCAGGCAAGAGGGGACCGAAGAGTCACTGGCTCGCATCGAGAACTTGGAAGAGTTCGATACGCTTCTTCAAGAGTTTGACGAGGACAATTTCCTCGACATCGAAGACGAATCACGACGTCCTACCAAAGCCAATCTTTTGCCGCTTTTTATCGAGCAATCGTCGCTTGCGTCCGATGCGGATCAGAAAGACGATAAGGCAAGCACGGTGAAGCTGATGACGCTTCATTCGTCGAAGGGGCTTGAGTTTCCGGTCGTGTTCTTGGCCGGAATGGAAGAAGGCTTATTCCCATCGGTCAAGCTTTGGGAGGAGACGCCGGTCGAGGATATCGAGGAAGAGCGCAGGCTTTGCTATGTCGGCATGACCCGCGCGCGCGAGCGTCTTTATCTGATGCATGCAGTGATGCGTCGAATTTGGGGCAATACCAACTTCGCGGATCCGTCCCGCTTTTTTGATGAAATGCCGGATAATCTGATCGATTTCCGGGACTACTCGGGGCGAGGCACAGGCAGGCGCCTTCCGGTCACGCCGACGAAGTATGGCAGCAAAGCTCGCGACGACGATTATTCGCAAGCCAGTTATGACGACGATGTACCGACTTTCGACGCGAATTCGGGAACGCGACAAAGCCCATCTTCATGGGGAAGCGGCAACGCGGGCACGACTCGTATCTTTCCGTTCCCAGGAGCAGGCTCTTCTCGCGCTTCGATGCAAAACGACCTCATCGGCCGTCGCATCAATCACGCCGACTACGGTCGGGGAACCATCATCGCAGTCGATGGCTCAGGTACCGACCAAAAAGTCACCGTCGAGTTCGCCAATCGCCAGCAGCGAAAATTCCTGTTTCGCTACGTCGCGTCTTATCTAGAATAGTAGCGGCTACGTGAGTAGCCGCTGTTGTAGGTGAGCGCGGCTGGAATAGTAGCGGCTACGTGAGCTGCCGCTGGGGTAGGTTAGCACGGCTGGGGTTACGGGTGGAGCATGACCCGGCACGATTATTTTTTAAACGACTCCGCCAGCGGAGTGACAGGTAGGCATGAAGGCGAAGGAAAAATCAGAGCAAGCGTTAGCAAAAAATAAAAAAACCTCAACCCAAATAAAAAAACAGAGCCACTAAGAATATTAATCAAAATTACACAAACAATAAGTAAAAAAGTTCTTAAAAAGATCAGTTCAACAAAGCCAAGTAAGGTGTTTGCATCAAGCCAAGTCAATATTCCCACGATAAAGGCATCATGAGTAATGACTTGTAAAATATTTTCGAAACATCTTGACAGTCTTTCAGTAGTTAATTGCTCTCTTTTCTGAAATCACTATAAAATAGCGCTAATTCAAGCGCATTTGACTCTTAACGAGCTCCATTTCAAACCGTACCGGTGCGAAGTGTTTTTACAAAACAAGCCCGCCATAAGTCATCTGTACGCATTACAGTGCATGCAAAATCTCATGGTATGCATGCTCTTACCTATGAACGAATTAAAACCTGTTTCTCTTAAGTCCC
>CAZCBS010000003.1:13241-32618 GCA_964496965.1 uncultured Bacteriovoracaceae bacterium | reverse complement strand
TCTTCGACGGATGCGACGCCTTCTTGAAGCGAAGTCACCGCTTCGTTAATCATCGGCATCAAGATGCGATTGACCGCAAAGCCAGGCTGATCATTTGCTTCGACAAAGGTTTTGCCCATTTTTTCAGAGGCAGCGCGAATGGCTTTGAAAGTTTCGTCAGAGGTTTGAAGTCCGCGGATGCCTTCAACCAGTTTCATCACCGGCACGGGATTCATAAAGTGCATTCCAGCGACTTTCTCTGGGCGGCGAGTTTTTGCCGCGATCGAGGTGATGCTGATGGAAGAGGTGTTGGATGCCAAGAGTGCGTCTGGCGCGCAGACTTCATCCAGCTGACGGAAGAGTTTGAATTTGAGCTCAGGGTTTTCCGTCGCAGCTTCGATGACGAGCTGGGCTTTGTTGAGGCCTTGAATGCCGTCGACTACGTGAATCGCATCAAGAATCTTTTGAACGTCGGCATCGCTCATTTTGCCTTTTTCGACGAGCTTTTTGAGCTGTGCCGCGATCTTGGTTTTGCCTTTTTCAGCGAATTCGCGATTTTGGTCCGCAAAATCGACCTGAAATCCAGATTGTGCCGCCGTTTGCGCAATGCCTGCGCCCATTTGTCCTGCGCCAAGTACACCGATTCTCGTAATCATGGAAAAATCCTCCATCGTGTTATTTACCAATACAAAATTCGGAAAAAATTTGCCCTAAAATATCGTCTGGGAGCGTTTCACCAATGAGTGGACCCATCGAGGTCAAAGCTTGGCGAACATCGGCCGCGAAGAGATCGAGTTCCGTCGCGTCACGTGCGCGTTGAAGATGCTCAAGTGATTCGGCGGCGGCTTGTGCTTCATTGAGTCGTGTTAAAACGACTTCTCCGGGATCGCGCTTGAGCCATTGCCCGGCGAACTCGGTGATGGCCTCTACCGCGGATGAAATCCCGTGACCCGTTTTGGCGGACGTTGCCATCCAACGCGATACCCCAAATGTTTTCTGACATTCGGATACGAGCGAGCCCAGGGGGGCGGAAGAGAGTAGGTCGGACTTGGTTAATATCCCGAGAGTTTTTCCGTGAGGCTCACCGAGAATTTTCCACTGTTCGTGAGCGACAGCAAGAGGAGCGGTCGAGTCGACCAAAAACAAAACCAGATCGGCATCACGAGCGGATTTGATGCTTCGATCAATCCCCATTCGCTCAATTTCATTATCGGTTGTGCGAAGGCCGGCAGTGTCTTCAAGTCTCAGGGTCACTGTATGCCGAGATCCACTGAGCGTGAGCCGCTCCCGAACCACATCGCGAGTTGTTCCAGGAATGTCCGAAACAATCGAGCGATCTTCACCCAGGAGAGCATTAAAGAAGCTGGATTTTCCGGCATTTGGAACGCCAGAGAAAGCGACAGGGATGCCGTCTTGGATCAAGCTTCCGCGTTTGTAGCTTTGTTGAAGACGTTCGAGCGCTGAGATGATGAGCTCAAGACGTTTTTTCAGCTGGGGAAGGCTGACTTCATCCACGTCTTGATCAGCGAAGTCGATTCCAACTTCACCCAAAACTGCAAGTTGTCGCAGATTTTGGGCAAGATCGCTGATCAGTCGATTTTGGCTGCCGGAAAGCTTCTCAAGAGCAAGAGACACGGCCCCGTGATTTGATGCCGCAATCAAATCTGAAACCGCGGTCGCCTGAGAAAGCGTCATTTTGCCGTTTCTTACCGCACGAAAACTAAACTCGCCTGGAAGCGCTTGCCGAACGCCGAGACGGGCAAGCACATCTAGCACTCGCGCGGCGATGTAGCTTCCGCCATGGAGATGAAGCTCAACGACATCTTCGCCCGTAAAACTTGCGGGCGCGACAAAACGGACAGATAGAGCATCGTCCATTTCAGCGGACCCTAGGGCCGCATCAGGATCCATGAGTCGAACGCGACAAAGCTTGCGAGGCTCCGCCGTCGACGCGGTGGCATCTGGGGTAATCTGTCGAAGTACCGAAAAAGCCCGAGGACCGCTGATCCGAAGAACGGCAACAGCGCCCCCTGGAGCGGAGGCAAGTGCCGCGATCGTATCTTCGGAGAGATACCCGGACTTATCTTGAACTCGTGACTGCTGCGGCACCATGGCCGATATTCAACTTCTTGTTCATGATGAGCTGCTGAATGATGCTGACCAATGCATTGACCAACATATAAAGCGTTAAACCGGAAGGTAGCGAAAGCATGAATGCGCCGAAGATCAGCGGCATAAGCATCAACATCTTTTGCTGAACTGGATCCGTCGCCGTGCTCGGCGAGAGCTTCTGTTGCATGAACATGGTCAGCGACATGAGCACTGGCGTGACATAGAGCGGATCGTGTGCCGAGAGGTCTTTGATCCAAAACGCAAAGGGCGCGTGATAAAGCTCGATCGAGCTATAAAGAACGCGGTAGAGCGCGAAGAAAATCGGCATTTGAATCAGCATTGGCAAACACCCTGCTGCCGGATTGTAGCCGTTGCTGCGCATAAACTCGAGAACGGCGCGGTTTTGAGCTTCTTTGTCGTTTTCGTAACGTTCGCGAAGCTTTTGAAGCTCGGGCTGAAGGCGCGCCATCTGCTTCATGCTCTTCATACTTTTGTAGGTGAGCGGGTAGGTGATGAGTTTGAGCATCACTGTGAGCAAGATGATCGCGAGACCATAGTTGTTCACGAATTGATGGAACCATCGCAAAATGGAAAGAAGCGGGTACGCGATGGGCGTAAACCAGCCAAAGTCCACCGCATGATCCAGCGTCGGGTCAACTGAGCGGAGAAGCGGCAGCTCCTTGGGCCCGAAGTAAGCCTTCAAAGGAATCGAGACGGTGTTCGAAACAATCGGGTAAACCAGATTGACGCGTCCTCCGCCGACTGTGGTGGGTTGCACAAGCGCTTTGGCTTCGATCGGCGAATCATTGACGAGCGTGAACAGAAAGTAACGGCTTTGAACGCCGATGAACTTGATGGATGTTGCGACTTCACGCAGCGGAATTTCGCTCGCCAAAGGAACGCGCTCGATCGAATTGTTTGTGAAGTATAGAAGTTGGCGATCGCGTTCTTCCGGATCCTTGGTGGCGTGTTTTGCGCCGGAGAGAGAGACGAACGCATAACGGGGATGCTGCGTCTTAAATTGAACAGAAAGACCGAGCGCCAGATAATTTTGCCCCGCAGGCGAGGTGTAATGACGCTCCATCTTCACGTTGGAGTCTTCATAGGTCCAAACGACTCCATCGGTTGTTTTTTTGAATTCGCCTTGAACGGTTGAAAGATAAGCTAGGGCAGGATCATCAAATGCAAGTTCAACCTGTTCGGCCTGATTGGTGACGGCTTGAATGTTTACCGCGCCAGTGTCGACGCTCAGGCCTTGGTAATAATTTTTAAGATTCCAGCCACCGATCATTTTGCCACTGTCACTCAAGACGACATCGCCGGTGCCTGTTGGAAGGGTTTCCGTCCGGGCAGGCTTTTTGACCTGGGGGGCTGCTGTTTGTGTGAGTGCGCTCGATTGTTGCGCATTTGCAGCCGACGTCGTGGCAGTAGTCGTTGGTGTTTGAGATGCCGTTTCAGCGGTCGTCTGCACCTGCTTTGGCATGCGAGGCTCAATGTAGAGCTTTTGCCAGGCTAGAAAGATTCCAAAACAGAGACTGATGGCAAGAAGTGTTCGACGATCCATTCAATTTATTTCCCAAATTGTCCTGATTGTATTGATGAGTCCGTCACTCTTATCACAGGGTCGTGAAAGGGCGTGGACGAAAATGGATGACAGCGCAGTAAACGGCGAACGCCCATCGGAAAGCCTTTGAAAAAGCCGTGCGTCTTGACGGCGTCTGTCATGTATTGACTGCAGGTCGGTTCGAAGCGACAGCCTAAACCCAACCCGGCTAGTAAATGGAGGATGGGTGAGACCAGCACCTTATAAACAAGGAATGGGAGACGCGACCAGTGCATGACTTTGCATTACCGGTTTTCTAAAGCGCGTGGAAGCTCCGATTGAATCGAGCGGCCGAGCTTCTCCGGAAAGGGAAAGGAGAGTTTCTTGTGCCCAGAAACCACGACATTATAGTCAAAGCTTCCGAGAAGAGGTCTCAGCAGACGAAACTGTTCCCGAATCTGACGCTTTGTTCGATTTCTTTCGACGGATGTACCTCTGGCTTTCAGGGTAATGCCCAATCGAAAATGATCTAAATCGTTCGGGACACGAAATATCGTGCACTCCGACAGCCGGATGACCTGACTGTTGGAAAAGAAACGCTTGTACTGCCACGGATAGTGGAGCCTGAGCGCGTATCCAAAAGATTGTGAGTTTCGGGGTGCCATCTGCAGGCCTAAAAATCAGGCCCAGACAGGGCTTACTTGCCCGCGACTTTCGCAGTCAGGCGCTTGCGGCCCTTTGCGCGACGGCGCTTGAGCACTTGTTGCCCATTTGGAGTTGCCATGCGGGCGCGGAAACCGTGTCTGCGACGGCGTTTGGTACGGCTTGGTTGGTAAGTCCTTTTCATGATATCCTCAAAAAATTTTGTCCCCGATAGTTACCTAACACGGCGAGAGTTGTCAAGAACGCTTCTCGCTCCATTTCGTTATCGTCGATCATGCGCGATGCGCATTGCCGGGGCTGAGTGCCCATGCTATGCCTTTCGGTTCCCTGTAGAAGACACTATGCGAAGCGGATTGAGCAATATTTCCGATATCAGTAAATGGCCAGAGATCTGGCAGGCTGCGTACCATATGCTGGAGCAGTCCATCGTCTCAAATCAGCTCGAGGCATGGATTCAACCGCTCGAAATGCTTGGGACAGAAACAGCGGAAAACGGCCTGAGGGTTCGCTTAGCGGCAGCAAACGATTTTTCGGCTAAGTGGGTTCGCGATCATTACAAGTCGGTGATCGAAACTGCGTTCGCGCAAGTAACGGGCTCCGCTTGCGAGCTGGTTATTTCGGTGAAAGAAGGCGCGGAAGATGCGCAATCTTATGAAAACGAGCCTGCATTCGCTTTGGAAGAGCCAGCGCACGCGACATCGTTTCTTTCCCCGCCATCAAGTCTTTTGAATAGTTTATCGGCCAAAGCGGCGCCAGCACCCGTCACCAACGCAGGAAACGGCGCGATTTTGAATCCGGGGAGCCGCATTGTGGTTGAGGCGGAACAGCACCTCGAGCCTCGTTATACCTTTGATACTTTTGTGGTGGGCGCGAGCAATCAATTTGCGCATGCTTCTGCGGTTGCGGTAGCTGAGCATCCCGCGCGGCAATACAATCCACTTTTTCTTTATAGCCCTCCGGGTCTCGGAAAAACGCATCTTTTGCACGCGATCGGAAATCATCTCTTAGCGAATCGCAGAAACGCTCGCGTGGCGTATCTTTCTGCCGAAAGATTTGTGAACGAGCTGGTGGACTCGCTTCAGCATCGCCGAATGTCGCAGTTTCGCGCGAAGTATCGCGACAGCTATGATCTGATTTTGATCGACGACATTCAGTTCATCGCTGGCAAGACGTCGAGCGAAGAAGAATTTTTCCACACCTTTAATGCGCTACATAGCTCCAAGCGGCAGATCGTCGTGACCTGCGATCGTCCTCCGAAGGAAATCGAGAAGCTTGAGGAACGGATTCGCACCCGCTTTGAGTGGGGGCTTGTCGTCGACATCGCGCCGCCAGAAATTGAGACACGGATAGCGATTTTGAGAGCGAAAGCGGAGCGTGACGATATTTACCTTCCGGATGATGTGGCAACGTTTCTTGCGTCCTACATCAAAACAAACGTTCGCGAGCTCGAGGGCGTACTGATTCGATTGCAGGCGCAAGCCTCATTGACTGGCGCGGAAATTTCTCTTGAGATGGCAAAGCAGGAGCTCAAGTCCGTTGTTCCTGAAGAAGGCTCTCACTTTACGATTGAGTCGATTCAGGCTGCCGTGGCGAAATATTTTCACGTCAAGATTCAGGACCTGAAATCCACGACGCGTTCTCGAAACGTGGCGCTTCCTCGTCAGATCGCGATGTATTTGATTCGCAAGTACACAGGGCTTGGATTCAAGGAAATCGGCCATTATTTCGGCGGTAAAGACCACTCGACCGTCATGCACGCCTGCAAGAAGGTCGAAACCGAGATGGATTCGGATTCGAGTCTCAGAGAAAGCGTCGAGTCGATCCAAAATCAGCTTTAATTTCAATAAAGTGTGTTGAAAATGAGGCCTGGAGCTCTGGGTGGGAATCCGATAAACTGAGGACATGCCACCAAAAACTCGCTTGGTTTTGACTGAAAACGCCAAAACGGTTTTAGCTTCCCGCTACCTTTGGAAGAATGCGCAAGGGGAGGTGGTTGAGACTCCTGAGCAGCTTTTTAATCGAGTAGCAAGGGCGGTCGCCTCAGTAGAGTCGACCGATTGCGATGGCTGGTCGGAGAGGTTTTATGAGCTGATGGTTTCTCGGCGGTTTATGCCGAACAGCCCGACGCTGATGAACGCAGGTCGCCCCGAGGGACAGCTTTCAGCTTGCTTTGTTTTGCCGATTCAAGACTCATTGGAAAGTATCTTTACGACCCTGAAGCACGCAGCAAAAATTCATCAGTCAGGCGGCGGAACGGGTTTTTCTTTTTCTCGTTTAAGGCCAAAGGGCAGTATCGTGAAAAGCTCTTCCGGTGTCGCTTCGGGGCCGATTTCTTTTTTGAAAATTTACGATACGGCGACAGAGACAATTAAGCAGGGCGGCACTCGACGTGGCGCGAATATGGCGATTTTGCGTGCGGATCATCTGGATATTTTAGAGTTCATCGATTGCAAACGAGATCAAAAATCGATTCTTAATTTTAATATCTCCGTCGGTGCGACTCGCGAATTTATGGCCGCGATACGGGAAAACGGCTTGTTTTGGCTTCGAGATCCGAGAACAGGAGAAGGGGTCCGGCAAATCGTCGCTAGAGAACTGCTATCCCGCATTGTTCAAGCTGCGTGGGAGTGTGGTGATCCTGGGATGGTTTTTTTAGACCGCATCAATGCAGTCAATCCGACGCCAGTAGAAGGCGAAATGGAAAGCACGAATCCGTGCGGAGAACAGCCGCTTCTCCCTTTCGAGTCTTGTAATCTTGGATCACTCAATGTGGGCGAGTATTTCTTGGAAACGAAGGGATTTCTTTGGGATGAGCTCAAGAAAGACATTCGGCTTGCGGTTCGATTTTTGGATAATGTCGTGGATTTGAACGCGTACCCGATCGAGGAGTGCGAGAAAATTACGCGAAAAAACCGTAAAATCGGCCTTGGAATCATGGGTTTTGCTGATGTGCTTTTGATGTTGGGCATGCCTTATGATTCGAACGAAGCGCGCGAGTTCGGTGAGAAGCTAATGGGGTTTTTAGATCGAGAATCAAAAACCGCCTCGGTTGATCTTGCTCGCGAAAAGGGCACGTTTCCGAATTTTGAAGGGTCGATGTGGAACCGTCTAGGTTATCCGCCAATGAGAAACGCAACGGTAACGACGGTTGCTCCGACGGGAACGATTAGCATTATCGCCGGAGCATCGAGCGGAATAGAGCCTATTTTTGCGGGTGTTTATTACCGAAATGTTCTTTCGGGAAAACGGTTGGTGGAGATACATCCTGCGGTTGAACGGGCGCTTCGCGGAAGAGGCTTGAAGCTGGATGAGATCACCGACGAAAAGATTTCAGAGCAGCTCGGCGAGGCATGGTCGCCGGCGCAAAGAGTTGCCGTGGACGCACATGTGAAAATGCAGGCGGTTTTTCAGCGGTTTTCTGATAGCGCAGTTTCGAAGACAGTCAATTTGCCCGAGCATGCGACGACTGCTGACGTTGAGCGAGCGTATTTGCAGGCCTATGAGCTGGGCTGCAAAGGCATTACAGTTTATCGTGATCGAAGTCGTGAGTCGCAGGTTTTGGAACATGCAGCAGGGGCTCAAACCGCGCAGACATGTCCATCTTGCTAACTTGATTGCGCGCTCGGACTGCGATAACTTCAAACCGCTGTTTTTTAAGCGTTCTACGGGCGGGTGTAGCTCAGTTGGCTAGAGTGCGAGCTTCCCAAGCTTGAGGTCGAGGGTTCGAGCCCCTTCACCCGCTCCATTTCCGCTTTTTTTCAGAGCCCCAAGGTCGTTGACTGGCCGTGACAAAGAGTGTTAATCGCTTAGGACTTTTATGAGTTTAGAGCGGGAATGGGATGTCATTGTCATCGGTGGTGGGCATGCGGGTACAGAAGCCGCGCATGCAGCTGCGCGAATGGGTTGCCGAACGGCGCTTCTGACTTTGGATCGCTCACGAATTGGTTTCATGTCCTGCAACCCAGCCATGGGCGGGCTTGCAAAAGGACAATTAATCAAAGAAATCGATGCCTTAGGTGGCATCATGGGAATTAATACTGATAAAACGGCGATTCAGTATCGCCGTCTCAACTCGAGCAAAGGCCCGGCTGTTCGGTCGTCACGCGCTCAGTGTGACAAGGCACTCTACGCGCAACGGATGCAAGAGTATCTCAATGAGATCAATAACTTAGACATTGTCTCGGCCGAGGCGCACGAAATTCTCTTTGAAAATCAAAGGGTTGCAGGAATTGTCACTCGCCAGGGTGAAAAGCTAAGAACGCGATCTGTTGTTGTGACGTCGGGAACGTTTTTACGCGCAGTGATGCACACAGGTTTTGAACAAACCTCGGGCGGCAGAGCGGGGGATCAAGCCGCGATAGGGCTTAGCACCAGCTTGGAGCGACTTGGATTTCGTCTAGGCCGCCTTAAGACAGGCACGCCCCCAAGACTTCACAAAGATAGCATTGATTACAGCCAGGCCGAGGCGCAAGCAGGGGACGAAAATCCGATTCCGTTTTCCTTTTTCTATCGGACCAACCCATTTCCGCTTCTGCCGCAGGTTAATTGTTGGATCACCTATACGAACGAGAAGACTCACGAGGTAATCGAGCGGAATTTCGATAAGTCGCCGATGTTCACCGGGATCATCCAGGGAATTGGTCCGCGATACTGCCCGTCGATCGAAGATAAGGTGAAACGATTTCGCGAAAGAGATCGTCACCAGATTTTCTTGGAGCCAGAAGGTCTCACTACGGATGAGATTTACGTGAACGGAATTTCCACAAGTCTTCCTCGCGATGTTCAGGATGCATTTGTTCGATCCATTCCAGGACTCGAGAAGGCTCAGTTTATTCGGTACGGATATGCGGTCGAATACGACAGTATCGATGCACGTCAGCTTAAAGCGACTCTCGAGGCGAAAGATGTTCCAGGGCTTTTCTTTGGCGGGCAGGTGAATGGGACTTCAGGTTATGAAGAAGCTGGGGCCCAGGGATTGATTGCGGGAATGAATGCGGCTTTGAGCGCGAAGGAACGCGATACTTTCGTCTTGTCGCGCTTGGATGGCTATATCGGCGTGATGATCGATGATTTGGTTACGAAAGGTACGGATGAGCCATACCGAATGTTTACTTCGCGTGCAGAGTATCGCCTTCTTCTTCGTGAGGACAATGCGGATCTTCGTTTGAGCGAATTGGGCTATAAAGCGGGGCTTTTAAGCGAAGAAAACTTTCGAAAAGTAGAAAATAAGCGAGAAAGCATCGCTTTTCAGAAGAAAGCGCTTACGGAACACTTCTTTTACCCGAAGGATGAGTTCAATTCCTGGTTTGTGTCGCGCGGATTGAATGGAATCAAGGATCGAACGTCAGCGGAAGTCTTGCTCCGTCGCCCAGAAGTCGAGTGGAAGAGCTTGTGCGAGCTCGGATATCCTGGGGTGGGTGTGGATGCCGAAATCCAGGAGCAACTCGAGATTCAAATCAAATACGAAGGCTATATTCGTCGGGATATGGAGGTTTTGGAGGGTGTTCGTAAGAATGAACAGCTTCGAGTGCCTCTGGATCTCGATTTTGATCGGGTTCCGGGGCTTTCTACAGAGATTCGCGGTCGACTTAAGCTCACGCGACCAGAATCGATCGGCCAAGTCTCGAGAACGCCGGGCGTAACGCCTGCTGCGGTGGCCAATTTGATGATTTATCTAAAAATGCAGAGCGCAAAAGGGCGTTGACATGGCTAATCAAGAGTTTTTGGACCTCCTTACTCGTGGTTGGCCAGGGCTATCCACGGAGACTTATCACCGAATCTCGGATTTCAGGGACTGGATAGTCGATGAGAACTCGCGCCAGAATCTGACTAAGCTTCTCGCTCCGAAGGATTTCTTCGAAGGACACGTTCTCGACGTGAAGGCGCTACTGGAATGTAAGCTCGTCGACTTTCCTGCGATGGATTTAGGCTCGGGCGGGGGTGTTCCTGGCTTTTTGTCGGCGCTTGTCTCCCCTGATCAGTGGATTTTGACGGATTCTGAGGGGCACAAGGCTGCCTTTTTGTCTCGATCCGTTGAAAAGTTTGGATTAAACGAGAGGGTTCGAGTGTTTTCAGGCCGTGCGGAGAAGTTTTTAGCGGCCGTTTCCGAAAATGAAGCGCCTAAATCCATTGTTGCGCGCGCAGTAGGGCCGGTTGAGAGGATTTATACTTGGATTCGTCCATGTTCCACGTGGAACAGTCTTGTTTTACTCAAAGGCCCGCGTTGGGAAGAAGAGTGGGGCGAGTTTCTAAAAGGCCGCTATCGTAACGAGCTCAAATGGGTCGACAGCTACAAATACGCGGTCGGCGATGACGAAAAACAACGAATTATTGTCAAAATCGCGCGTGTTCCACGTGGAACAAACAAAAAAGCGTAAAAAACTCCTTGATCACTCAAAATATCGCGGCTAACCTGATGGAGTAGTCGCGATTGCGACGAAAGTTTTCCTGGTTATCCACACCAACCACACCACGGAATCGGGGAGCGCTCAATAAAGAGCGCTCCCCCGGGGTGGGATCGGCAAGTGGAATACGACCGGTTCAAGGGGGCCTCAGCGGACATGGGTAAAGTCATTGCGATCGCCAACCAAAAAGGCGGCGTTGGTAAAACAACAACCACAGTTAATCTTGCAGCATCTCTCGCTATCGCGGAGCGTCGTACGCTGGTGATCGATTTCGACCCACAAGGCAATGCTTCTTCCGCTCTTGGAATTGATCGTGAGACGATTGCAAGCGGCCCAACCATTTATCATGCGTTGATTGGTCAGGCGAAGCTCTCTGAGGTCATTAAACCAACTGAAATCGATAACCTCTTTGTTGCCCCAGCCAATGGCGACCTTACGGGGGCTGAAATTGAGCTTGTGAGTGCCTTTGCGCGCGAACAAAAGCTCAAGGCTACGATTGCTGAGATTAAGGCGCAGTACGACTTCATTCTTATCGACTGTCCTCCTTCTTTGGGGCTGCTCACGGTGAACTCGATGACGGCGGCCGATAGCTTCCTAGTGCCGCTCCAATGTGAATACTTTGCGCTCGAAGGCTTGAGTCAGCTTCTTCATACGATTTCGCTGATTAAACAGAGTTTAAATCCGGCGATCAGCGAAGAAGGAATCGTTCTCACGATGTTCGACGGACGCAATAATCTGGCGAACGAAGTAGTGAAGGAAGTCCGTAAGCACTTTCCCACGCAGGTTTTCGATACAGTCGTTCCACGCAACGTGCGCTTGAGTGAATGCTCCAGCTTTGGAAAGCCGATCTTGCTTTACGATATCGATTCTAAAGGCTGTCTTGCGTATCTGAACTTGGCTAAAGAAGTTTTGGCGCGAAACCAGCCACAGGCTGGCCTTCCGGCGGCGATCGAACAACGTGCACCCGGTCCCGAACTCAATATGGCTTCGGTCGGTCCGAGCTGATTAGAAAAAGTAGAAGTAAGGAGAATTACAAGTGGCTCAAAAACCAGCATTAGGCAAAGGACTCGCATCGCTTTTTCCAGGTGTCGCTGGAGCACATCCACCCGTCGCTCCCTCTTCGATTCCTGCGGAAAGTCAGGGGACCGGCGCAGTCGCCGCAGGTCCGGCAGTTCCGGTGTTGCCAGCACAGACGGCACTTGGAAATCATGATCGCCATCCTGGAATCAGCGTCGCTGCGATCGATGAAATTCGGGTTAACCAATATCAGCCGCGACGAGAATTCGATGATCAAGCGCTTGAGGAACTCGCGCAATCCATTCGAAGCAACGGAATCATTCAGCCCCTGGTTGTTCGAAAGGGAAGTTCTGGCGAATATCAACTGATTGCAGGTGAGCGTCGCCTTCGCGCTGCTAAATTGGCGGGTTTGAAGCAGGTTCCAATTGTTATTCGACGTTCCACGGACCGCGAAGCGCTTGAGCTTGCGTTGATTGAAAATATTCAGCGCCAAAACCTCAATTGCATCGATGAGGCACTCGCGTACTTTCAATTGATTCAAGACTTTAACCTCACTCAAGAAGAGACGGCGCAGCGCGTCGGAAAGGATCGTGCGACGGTTTCGAACTTCTTGCGACTCTTGAGGCTTCCCGAGGCGATTATTGATGACTTGAAGCGTCAAATTTTGAGCTTCGGACATGGTAAGGCTCTGCTTGCTCTGGATGACAACGATCAACGACTTCGCGTCCGAGCGATGATTGTCGAAAAGCACCTGAGCGTGCGCGATGCAGAGGCACTTGTTTCTCAAATGAAACAAGGTGTTGAGCCGGCCGCGGGTGCGGCTGAGTCCGCAAAGCCTGTGACGCCGGCTAAGAGCCGTTTCATGGCTTTGGCCCAGGAGTTGACCCGACACTGGGCGACTCGCGTCGAATTCAAGGGCAATGAAAGACGCGGGAAAATACTTATTCATTATTCTTCGAGACAGGAACTTGATCGGTTGCTAGAAGCCATGCAAAATAAATAGGCATGGCTTCCAATAAACAGGATTTGAGCGTTCCAGCAGCCCCTTCTCTTGTCACTGGCGTTATCGACCAAGGATGCGAGTTTGAAGGTAAGCTTTGTTTTCAAGGCACTGTTCGAATCGGCGGAACCTTTCGCGGCGAAATCTATACGCCCGATACGCTGATTATCGGCGAAGGCGCTCGCGTTCACGGAACCATCGAGGCGGGTACCGTTGTGATCAGCGGTGAGGTCAACGGAACAGTCAAGGCGAGGAATCGAGTTGAGATTCATCATCCTGCTGTTTTCCGAGGCGACATCTTGACCCCAAGTCTCAGCGTCGACGAAGGGGTGATTTTCGAAGGAAGCAGCAAGATGGTTCACGCTCCTGCGCAAGTCGCTACTCAATCCTTTTTAATCTCCTAAAAAACCTCGTACCAAACGCTTGACCTCTCAAGGCTGCACGTGTTAGCCACGACGAGACTTCCCTCAACGAATTGCGCGTCTGAAGGCCTGTAAGATCAAGCGTATAGACTGAGTGCTATACCGCGCGAACTGAGGGTAGCGAGACGCGACGGAGAGTTCAGTGAGCGCCATTCTAGAGCAGCTTGGTATTGATTCTACATTTTTCGCAGAACTGGTGATTTTCTTTGTCGTTTTCACCATTCTTTCGCGGTTTTATTTTAGGCCGTTTCTTCAGCTTTTTGAAGCACGCCACAAGAAAACCGTGCAAGATCGCGAAGCCGCAGAAAAAATGATGATCGACGCACAACAAAAGCTTGAAGAGTACAAGCAACGTTTGAGCGCCGAGCGCGCGGGCGCGAAAAGGCACTACGACACGATTCTTGAGCAAGCCAAGAAGGAAGAGACCGAAATTTTGGCTCGTGCTCGCGAAGAGGCGAAGAAGGTTACTCAAGAGGCTGCGGACTCTGTTGCCGCTCAACGCGAAAAGCTGAAAGCGCAGCTTCAATCCGATGTTGAGTCTCTTGCACAAACCATTTCAGAAAAACTTCTGTCCCGCAAAGTCTAAAGGAACCTGGAATGTCCGAATTATTTGCGCCAACAATCAATCTTCTCATTCTTGTCGGGATTCTTGTTTATTATACGCGTCATCCGATTAGAAAATCCGTACAAGATCGTCATGACGGTCTTCGCGAAGAGCTCACGCGCGTACGCGAGCTGCTCCGCCAAGCACAAGATCAGTACAATGAATTTTCTTCCAAGCTGAAGGCGATTGAGGCGGAAACGAACGCGCTTCGTTTGCAGGCAGTTCAGGACGCCGAAGCGGCCAAGCACCGCATCGTCACGGATGCGCAAAAGATGTCTCAAGGTATTGCGAGTGATTCTCGTAAGGCGGCCGAATCGCTCTATGTTGAGCTTAAGGCGCAACTGGCTAATGAGATCGGCGGCCGAGTGCTTGCGCGCACCGAAGCTATTTTGCGTGAGCGATTAACGGGCGACGACCGAGCAAGAATCCGAAAAGAATTCTCGACCCAGGTGGAGACAGTTCAATGAGCGTTGCAAAGGCATATGCAAAAGCGCTGTACGAAGCGGCTGCTGAAGGAAAAAGCCAAGCAAACCTGACGAAGGTTTGTGATGAGATCGAAGCGCAGCTCAATCAATTCGTGACCATCATGGGCGCCAGCAAAGAAGCTCAAGTCGCGTTTGCCAGCCCCGTGACCACCTCGAAAGACAAGGTTGCATTGGTTGGGGCGGTGACATCGAAGGCTGGGTTTTCGCCGATGGTTTCGCAGTTCATCTCGATGTTGGCCGCAAAGGGCCGTCTCGCGATGATGCCTGAAGTTCGTGATGTTTTTTCAGAAGTTCGACTGGCTGCCGAGGGCGGCATCACCGGTAAGCTTGTTTCGGCTGAGTCGATGACGGATGCCGACGTGAGCGCGCTTTCGGATGCATTTTCACGCAAGCTTGATCGTAAGGTCGCGTTCCGCGTTTCGACCGATCCAGCGTTGTTGGCTGGTGTGCGCGTAACGGTGGGTGGGGTGACCTACGATGGTACGCTGAAGTCTCAGCTCGATCAGCTGAGAGACAAGATTTCTGCTACGGCAACAATGGCGTAAGCGATTAAGAAAAACGGATTAGAGAGGATATTATGCAAATTCGTCCTGAAGAAATTACCCAGATTTTGAAATCCCAGCTCGCTAACTTCGAAAAGAAGTTGGACGTCTCGGAAACGGGTACCGTTGTCGCCGTTGGTGACGGCGTCGCTAAGGTTTACGGCCTCGAGAAGGCAATGGCAGGCGAACTCGTCGACTTCGGTGGCGGTGTCTCCGGAATGGTTCTCAATCTCGAAGAAGCAAGCGTCGGTATCGCGATTCTTGGTGACGACACTCTCGTTAAAGAAGGTTCTTCTGTTCGTCGTACGGGAAAAATTGTTCAGGTTCCAGTCGGTGAAGAGCTTCTCGGCCGCGTCGTGAACGCGCTGGGTATGCCAATCGACGGAAAGGGCGACCTCAAAGCAAAGCAACATCGCCGCGTTGAAATCAAGGCGCCGGGCATTGTTGATCGTCAATCCGTTAAAGAGCCGCTCCAAACAGGTATCAAAGCGATCGACGCCATGATTCCAATTGGACGTGGTCAGCGCGAATTGATCATCGGTGACCGCCAAACCGGTAAGACCGCCGTCGCTATCGACACGATCATTAACCAAAAAGGCCGCGGCGTTTACTGCATCTACGTTGCTATCGGACAAAAGCAATCTACGGTTGCTCAAGTGGTCGATAAGCTCCGTCAAAACGGCGCGCTCGATCACACGATCGTTGTCGCCGCAACGGCATCGGATCAAGCTCCGCTTCAATTCCTCGCAGCCTACACGGGCGTGACGATGGGCGAATGGTTCCGCGACAATGGTAAGCACGCCATGATCGTGTACGATGACTTGACCAAGCAAGCTCAAGCTTATCGCCAATTGGCACTTCTTCTTCGCCGTCCTCCAGGCCGCGAAGCTTATCCTGGCGACGTTTTCTATCTGCACTCGCGTCTCCTTGAGCGCGCCGCAAAGCTTTCCGACGCGCGCGGTGGCGGTTCTTTGACCGCTCTTCCGATCATCGAAACGCAAGCGGGTGACGTTTCTGCTTATATTCCTACGAACGTGATTTCGATCACCGACGGCCAGATCTATCTTGAAACTGACTTGTTCTATTCGGGCGTGCGCCCAGCCGTGAACGTCGGTCTCTCGGTTTCCCGCGTCGGTGGTAGCGCCCAGATTAAGGCGATGCGCCAGGTTGCTGGTACGCTCCGTCTTGACCTTGCTCAGTTCCGCGAAAAGGCCGCATTCGCACAGTTCGGATCCGACCTCGACGCAGCAACGCAGCGTCAGTTGGCTCGCGGTCAGCGTCTCGTCGAAATCCTGAAGCAAGATCAGTATGTTCCAATGCCGGTCGAGCGTCAGGTTGTCGTGATCTACGCAGGCGTCAACGGTTTCTTGGACAAGCAGCCAACGAACAAGTTGAAAGAATACGAAATGCAGCTTGCGGACTTCATCAGCAAGAAGCACCCAGCGATTTACAGCGACATCGTGTCCAAGGGCCAGATTGACGCTGACGTCAAGGGACGCCTCGAAGCAGCGCTTCGTGAGTTTGACGGAGTATTTACAGCTTAGTGTCGAGGCGGGCAAAGTCCGTTACGCGAATAACGAAAGATAACGAGTGATCCATGCCAAGTATCAAGGACCTCAAAAAACGGATCGGATCCGTTAAGAATACGCAGCAAACGACGAAGGCTATGAAAATGGTCTCCGCCGCCAAACTGCGTCGCGCTCAGGACGCGATTCAAAATCAACGTCCTTACGCGCAGCGAATTGGTGAGCTGATCAAGCTCGCTACTTCTCTTCAAGAAGGAGACTTCCACCATCCTTTGATGGCTCGTGCCGAAGACGGCGCGGCCCCTGAAGGAAAGCGGGTTCTCTTGCTTCTCGTCACCTCGGATCGAGGTCTTTGCGGAGCGTTCAATGCGAACGTTCTCAAGACTGCGCAACGTTGGATGAGCGCAAACGAAGACAAGTATGCGTCGATCAAGCTCGCGTTCGTCGGCCGCCGTGGCTACGACTTTTTTAAGGCGCGCTCCATAGAAAAGGGACCTAACTTCGGAGAAATCGGAGCCAAGGTTACTTTTGCCAAAGCAAAGACGATCTCTGATGCGTTGGTGAAGCTCTACGCTGAGAACGAGTTCGACGAAATCAAGATCATCTACAATCAATTCAAGAACGCTGTTAGCCAAGAAGTTCAAGTTGAAGGGTTCCTTCCGCTTGTTCCAGCGGCGGTTTCCGAAGAAAACACCGCAACGGCGCCAGAGATGCAACCGATGTACATCTTGCGTCCTGAGCCCGCGAAGCTACTTGAGCAATTGATCGAGAAAAATTTCGGAATTCAAGCGTTCCGCGTTCTCTTGGAGTCCCAAGCGGGTGAACATGGGGCGCGTATGTCGGCGATGGAAAATGCGACAAAGAACGCAGGCGAGATGATCCGCAAGCTGACGTTGCAATATAATAAGCAACGCCAAGCCGGGATCACGAAAGAGCTTTTGGAAATTATCGCGGGCAGTGAGTCCCAAAAAGGTTAAGGAGAGGAAGTTATGTCAGCATCCGCTAGTTCTCAGAACATTGGTAGGATCAAGCAAGTCATCGGTCCTATCGTCGACGTGGAATTTGATTCCGGTCGTCTCCCAGCTATTTATCACGCAGTGAAGTTGACCAACCCATCGGTCAACGATCAACAATGGAACCTCGTTCTTGAAGTTGCTCAACATCTTGGCGAAAACACCGTTCGCTGCGTCGCCATGGACAGCACCGACGGTCTCGTTCGCGGACAGCCAGCGCTCGACACCGGCGACCAGATCCAAATGCCAGTTGGAGCAGGAACCTTGGGCCGTATTATGAACGTCGTCGGCGAGCCAGTCGACGAAGCGGGCCCGATCACTACTAAAAAGACTTATCCAATTCATCGTCCAGCTCCTGCTTTCCGTGATCAATCAGTTACGGTTCAGCCATTCTACACCGGCATTAAAGTCGTCGACTTGCTCGCTCCTTATGCTCGCGGTGGTAAGATTGGTCTGTTCGGCGGCGCAGGCGTCGGTAAGACGGTTCTCATCATGGAGCTCATTAACAACATCGCGACTCAGCACGGCGGTTACTCCGTGTTCGCTGGTGTGGGTGAGCGTACCCGTGAAGGAAACGATCTCTGGATGGAAATGAAAGAGTCCGGAGTTATCAATAAGACCGCACTGGTTTACGGTCAAATGAACGAACCACCGGGAGCTCGTGCTCGCGTGGCTCTGTCTGCGCTCACCGTCGCTGAATACTTCCGCGACGAAGAAAACCAAGACGTTCTTTTGTTCGTCGACAACATCTTCCGCTTTACCCAAGCTGGATCTGAAGTGTCGGCACTTCTCGGCCGTATTCCTTCTGCCGTCGGTTATCAGCCGACCTTGTCGACGGAAATGGGCGAGCTCCAAGAGCGTATTACGTCGACCAACAAGGGTTCGATTACGTCGATTCAGGCAATTTACGTTCCTGCCGACGACTACACCGATCCAGCTCCTGCAACGACGTTCGCGCACTTGGACGCAACGACCAACCTCTCGCGTCAGATCGCCGAACTCGGCATCTATCCTGCGGTTGATCCGTTGGCGTCGACGTCCCGCGTTCTCGACCCTCGTATCGTGGGTGATGAGCACTACCGCGTCGCACGTATGGTTCAAGCGATCCTCCAGCAGTACAAGGATCTCCAGGACATCATCGCGATTCTCGGTATGGACGAATTGTCTGAAGATCAGAAGCTCACGGTCGCACGCGCACGTAAGATCCAACGCTTCTTGTCGCAGCCATTCTTCGTTGCAGAACAATTCACCGGCTTGAAGGGCAAGTTCGTGAAGATCGAAGATACGATTCGTGCTTTCCGCGAAATTTGCGAAGGCAAGTACGACGATCTCCCAGAACAAGCATTTTACCTCGTCGGCACGATCGAAGACGCGATCGAAAAAGCCAAGACGCTGAAGTAAGCGGGGTCTTCAATGTTGAAACTGAGCATTCTGTCACCAGAGCGGCGCCTTGTTGAGGGCGCCAATGTCAGCGAGGTAACTCTCAAAGGGAGCGAAGGCGATATTCAGGTTTTGCCTGGGCACGCCCCTATGGTCGGAACCTTGGACATCGGTGCGTTCGTTTATCGCTCGATGGACGGATCGGCCACGATGGGTGTGATTGCTGGCGGTTTCTTCGAGGTTCGCGATGATCAGCTCACGGTTCTTGCTGAAGCGGTTGAATTGAAAAGCGAAATTGACGTAGAAGGTGCCCGTAAGGCCCAGAAGGAAGCCGAAGATGCCTTGAAAGAGGCAAATATCGACGAGCATAACTTCAAGCTTTACCAGCTCCGCCTTGAGCGTGCGTTGATTCAGCAACAAGTCGCTTCAAAAGAACACTAAGCAGTACCGATTCAGTATTACGCCGCGCAAAGCTAGAACTGCAGCCTGAGTAGGCAAAACGTTCCGGCTTGCGCGGTCCTTTTTTTGGGAATAAGTTAGAACCTACGGGTTAAGTGTAACCTCAGGATGAGGTTTGCTCGAGAGAGAAGAGCGGAGAAAGGATTTCGGCTACTCGTGCTGTTAAACGACGTTCGCCTAAAAATGAATTCGAGCGTTGTCCTTACGACTAGTGGGCTCGGCCTCATG
>CAZCBS010000003.1:0-13231 GCA_964496965.1 uncultured Bacteriovoracaceae bacterium | reverse complement strand
GCCCAAAAAAGTAATTCGGCGATGTTCTTTACGCTCAGTGTGTGTGGCGTCTTGTTGGGTTCGTTGCAATTTTCTTTGTCGGCCTTTTCCGTCTACCGCCTCAATCAAGTTCAAGACATCACCATTAATCCTTCTTCTTGGAATTGGATGAGCGAAGTACGGCTTCGCCTCGATGCGGGTCAGGAAGCGATGGGACCCATGCTCAGCGAAGCAGAGATTCCCGAGCACAGTCTCGCTCAGCCCGAGGCACATGTTCTGTCGAAACGGTCGAATTGGATAGCCAAGGCAGGAACTGTTCTTCGTCGCGCAAAACCGCCGGTTCAAAAGCCAGACGCAAAGGCAATCGTCCTTGCTAAAAAAGAAGACCGCAAAATATCGACGGCTCAGATGGCCGTTCAACCCCAACAAGCCACGCAAGCTGAGTTGACTACTCTCCAGAGTCTCCATCAACGGTTTCGCGGACAGTTCTTGGTCGCGTTGACTACTCAGCCTAAGCCAAGCGAGCTCGTGGATGAAGTGGTTGTTGCTCAAGCTAGTCCTCAGTTTCAGTCTGAAAGCACTCAAGAAACACAAGAGTTCGAAAAGGCAGCAGTAGAAGCAGCTCCCGAGCCTATCGCGTTCCGCCCGCTCCGTAAAAAGATCGAGGCGGGTAAATCCCGCTACGCACATCAAGCGAATCATCAAGTGGCGCGAACGCTGAAGAGTCTTCTTGACGCGCAACGGGCGGAGGCTGCTCCAGCGGAGCAACCAGCAGCAGTTGAAGCGGTGACTACTCAGCCCTCTTTATCGAATCTGTCTGACTCAGTCTCCGAGCAAAGCCCGGCGGTACAACTCGATGAGAGCTTCAGGACACGCCTAGAAGACCAGATTCACGCCATTCAAGCAGCCCCGAGCGATGAATACTCAGTACAAAAGATTCAAGTCTCCAGCGGGGGGCAAACGGTTTGGATCATGCCATCGGTTGCCCAAGCGCAAACGAAAGCGCAGACTTCAACCGGCGTGACTACTCAGAGTCAGCCAGCCAACCCATCACTGATTGCCAGTGTGAATAGTCAGGGCTCACGGCGGGTGGTCGATGCGTTACGTGATGAGAAAAGTGACCGTGACTACTCACTGAATGCAGTGACTACTCAGCCCGGTCAGCCCGTGAGCGGGGCCGCAAGCTTTGTTGAAGCTTTTGATTGGGTCAGTCCCGTAAGCAACGTCGACAATGCTTACCTTTCTAAGGAAATGGGCTCTTCTGGATCAGGTTGGATCCTCTCTCAGGCCACGGATCATTGGCCGACTTTGGCGCGTCGCTCAGGCGCCGGTGTTCCTTTGATTTCTAAAAACACGAGCAAGCTTCTCTCCGCTCTGGTCGGAGCCAGTCTTCAAAGTGAAGCGGGTATCGTCTTTGGCAAATTGCCCGCAGGGTGGACAGTCAGACTCTCTGGACGCTCCGAGCGTCCGGTGATTTTGAATGATCGCAACCAAAGCATGAGTCCAAGCACGATTGAAGGTGAAAGGTATTTTGCCTTCCTTAACGCCGCTCCGGGCGCGCATCTGCTCTATCTGACTGATCGCGGAGGCGCCGATGTTGGAGCCGTTGGACTTGCGGTCTTGGGTGGAACGGCTACGTATGCGGATCTATCTGTCATTAAAAAAGTGACCTTCACCGGACAAGTTTTCGACGGAAGCGATTTATATACGCGTCCTATGAATGGGGTCACGGTTCGCGTTCTCGGCGCTAGCTCTGCACATAGCGAAACGAGCCGTTCGGGTAAATTTACCATCGATAACGTCATGGTCGTAGGCGACTACCCAGTTTACGTCGAGACGGACGCGTCATCCGGATATACGCATCGCTATCAACTTTCGCCAGCGCAGCTGCAAAACGCGCTGCTCTTTAGACTCAGTGAAAACGCGATCCAGATGTATGTCAATCAACTGGAAGGCGCGATCAGTCCTGAGAGCGGCGTGGTGATTGTGGCAGTTCCAGGAATCATTAAAGCGCAATCGGCGAAATCGAAGCTCGCGCCGGCGATTCAGACTCTTGCACCCAATCCTACACTTCGGCCTGAGGTCTATACCTTGTCGCAGGATGGGCAAATGCAAGTGAGCCAGGCACTCGATGCTGAAAATGTCCGTTTCGTATCTGTTCAAGTTCCAGAAGGCCCGGCGATTACTCGCGTCATCGACTCAGAAAAACCCGCAGGCCAAAATTTGCTTTGGTCCGACATGATCATGGTTTCTCCAGCCGTGGTTAACATCGTTGGTCCGTACTGAAGTCGAATCGGCTACGCCTTACGAGGCCGACGGCCAGCGCTTGCGATCGATACCGGACGTTTCTTATTTGTCCGAGGCTTAGTCAGACCCGCGAAATCGTCCACATCGCCCGGAAGTGCGACCCAAAAGCCGACGGGGATCTTGGCGCCGAGATTTCGTATATCAGGATTGTTTTGGCGAAAGCGCTCGATCGAAACCGAGTTCTCCATCGCAAACGTGAGCGCTGATTTGCTCTTTTGTACTTGTTGATACACAAGGGGCCGAGTTTTGATGGAAGGCACTTCACCGTAAAAAAGCCCGCGATAAGCCTCGGCGTGGACCATGGCCAAGAACTCCGCGTAATAGTTTCTTCCGGCCCAACCGAGAGGAGAAACCCCTGAACATGGCTCGAAAAGATGCGCGATCTCACGAAAACCCCGAGATGCCTTGGAGCGGCCAAATTTCATCAAACCCTTGAGCCCGTGATTGTAGGACGTGACCGCGAGTGGCCAATTTTTAAATCGCTGATAGTTCTCGCGCAAAAGACGCGCGGCCGCGACACTGGATTTGATGGGCGAAAGGCGCTCATCGATTCCCGCGGACTTATTGATGAGCAACATACGCTTTCCGGTGTCTGGCATGAACTGCCAAACACCCACAGCGCCGGCGCGCGAATACGCCCGAAGATCGAAAGAGCTCTCAACAAGAGACAACCGAGTCAGTTCGGCCGGCACGCCTTGCGACGCGAAAACTTGCTCAAGTCGCGGAAGAAAGGCTTCAGCGGCGAGCAAGCCTTTCATCACGTTATCGCGCTGTCCGCATTGAGACCGAAGATTGGCTTTCAACTCGGAGTAACTATGTTTATGACGAAGACTCTTAATCGCAGCGAGAATCTTTTCTTCTTCTCGAGTACGCGGATGTTTTCGAGACGCTTTCTTTGATTTCAGTCGATCGAAAGCAGCGGAATAGGCGCGCAATACGGACTTGAGCTTCCTTTCCCGCAGCAGCTCATAGACGACAGCGTTGCGAGCGTTCTTTGCAATATCTTTGAAATCCAAGATTTCGTAAACAAGCTCAGGATGGCGAGCATCGAAAATGACCTGTTGCTGAGTCGAGTATTGAGTGTAAACACGGAGCCAAAACTCGACTGAATTTCGCATCGAAGGGGGAACATGAAACTCAGAATTGATCTTCCCGTCGGCATCACGAAGCGCCACCTCAACAGTCGAGGCGCTCACGTTTCGTTCAAAAAGATTCGCCGGCGAGGCATAAGGCGTTTTTAATACTTTGCTAAGGTCGATATCCGCGGCCAAATCCGACCACGTCACCATACGATCATAGCTCGCGCTCGCGGGTCGCGCGCAGATCATCTGAAGCGAAATCACAATGCTGAGAACTCGTAAGACAAACTTCATCGGCCAGCCTAAAGAGCAAGGACCTTGCCGAAAAAATGGTCTGTAACCCGTTGAATTCAGGCCGATGTAATCCGACGGAGTGTCTAAGCTCTAGACACTTGTCGAGCCTGTGTCTAGAAAGCCACACCCTCTTAAAGTCTTGGCCCCGGCTTCCAGAAAATGATAAACCCAAAGGGTATGACGAATTCCAACTCGACAAATGCGACCGATACGGCACTTGGTTTTGAAACCGCCATGGAGCAGCTTCAAGCAACGGTTAAGCGCTTAGAAGGCGGCGAACTGAGCCTCGAAGATGCTCTTAAAAACTTCGAGGAGGGTGTGAGGCTGAGCAGGCTCTGCCAAAAACACCTCACGGCAGCCGAGCAACGAGTCGAGATTCTCATGAAAGCGTCGGGGGACTCCAAAGGCGGAGCCGTCGAAACACAGCCCTTTACAGGAAACAAATCCTAACATCCATGAAGCCGCTTCAAGGGCCCGAAGATCTGCGAAAGCTTTCCTTGCCGGATCTTGAGGCATTGGCGCAAGAAATCCGGCAAGCTATTCTCACGACATGCCTGAAAAACGGCGGGCACCTTGGAGCGAGTCTGGGAACCGTTGAGCTGGCGATCGCGCTTCACACCGTTTTCGAGTCTCCGCAAGAGCCGATCATTTGGGACGTTGGACATCAGGCGTATGCGCACAAACTTTTGACCGGTCGCTGGGAGCGCTTCTCGACGCTTAGGCTTCCTGGCGGGATATCGGGATTTCTGAGTCGCGAAGAAAGCGAGCACGACGTTTTCGGCGCAGGTCATAGCAGTACCTCTGTCTCGGCGGCATTGGCCATGTCTTGGGAATCTCGCATTCGCAAGACCGACAAAGGCACGATTCCGTGGACCGTTGCCGTCGTGGGTGACGGAGGTTTGACCGCGGGAATCTCTTTTGAAGCGCTTAATAATTTTCGCGAAACCGCGACAGGTCCCTTTCTTCTAGTCATCAACGATAATCAGATGTCGATTTCTCAAAACTCAGGCGCCGTCCCAGCGATTCTCGCCGGAGATCAGACAAGTGATTACTTCGGATTGTTCGGATTCGATTATTGGGGGCCTATCGATGGGCACGACCTCAACGGACTTCTTGGCACATTGAATGGCATTCGAAAAACCGGTGGCACGCGACCGATCGCCCTTCATGTGATTACGCAAAAGGGAAAGGGATATGCGCCAGCCGAGGAGCTCCCTTCGACCTATCACGGCATCGGTCCGGTCAAAGAAAAGGCACCAGGGGCCGCAAGCGCTCCGGAGAAAAAGTCGTATAGCGAAATCGTTGGCGAGGCGATTTGCGAGCTTGCTCGCGGAAATTCCCGCGTTGTCGCGATCACGGCGGCAATGAAAGAGGGAACCGGACTGAGCAAGTACGCAGACCAGTTTCCGGAACGGTTTTTCGATGTCGGCATCGCCGAGCCGCATGCCGTGACTTTCGCGGCGGGGCTTGCCGCAAGAGGGGTGCGCCCGATTGTTTGTATTTACAGCACCTTTCTTCAGCGGGCGCTTGATTCGATTATTCATGATGTTGCGATTCAAAAGCTTCCCGTCATTTTCGCGATTGATCGCGCCGGAATCGTGGGCGCCGACGGTCCAACTCATCATGGAGCGTTTGATTTAGCTTTTCTGGGGATGATTCCCGAGATGCGCATCAGTGCGCCGGAGTGCTTGTCGGACGTAGCGTTTTTACTCAAGCGAGCGACTGAGCAGGACGGCCCATGGGCGATTCGTTACCCGAGAGGCGGAGGTCCAGAGAAGCTTTCAACGCCGCTTATCGAAAACGCGATTCGATGGCATCAGAGACCCGCATCACCCCAACTCATTGTTGTCGCTTTAGGCTCATCCGCGATTCGCGCGCGCGAGGCTGTGACGACCTTGGATCCGAACGCACAGAGCATCAGCTTGATTTCGAGCATTGACGCTAAACCGATCCCACAAGCCATTTTGACGTATCTTCAACAAAATCCAGATACTCCGCTGATGACGGTCGAGGATGGCGTCGTGCGTGGCGGGTTTGGGTCGACGATCCTGAGTGCTTTGTCCGGAAGGCGGGCTCGTTGGGACATCGCCGGCTATGGTGATCACTTTATCCCGCACGGAACTCCCGCAGGACTTGAAGAAGCGGAGCATCTCGCGAAAGCATCGCTTGTTCAACGGATGCAAAGATTGCTTTCTCAATAAACAAATCATGAAAAAACGGATCGATCTTCTTCTGGTGGAAAGGCAGCTCGCTCCCACGCGAGAGCGTGCACAGAGTCTCATTCTCTCGGGGAACGTTTTGGTTAACGATGAGCCGGTGACAAAAGCCGGACAGCAGGTCTTGGAGACGGCTCAGATCCGAATTCGCGGAGAAGATCATCCCTACGTTTCCAGGGGTGGCGTAAAATTGGCGGCTGCGCTGGATGCTTTTCATGTTCCGGTGGAAAGTCGGGTTGGCCTCGATGTCGGTGCGTCGACGGGCGGATTTACCCATGTCTTGCTTCTTCGAGGCGCCAAAAAAGTGCATGCTATCGACGTGGGGCATAATCAGCTCGACTGGAAAATCCGTCAGGACCCACGCGTCGTGGTTAAGGAAAAGATCAATGCCCGTAGCCTCGAGTATGACGTTGTGGGCGAGAAGGTCGACTTAATCGTCATTGACGTCTCATTTATCTCGCTCGACAAAATATTTCCGTCATTGATCCAGTTTACGCACCCGGAAACCGACTGGATCACGCTGATAAAGCCCCAGTTTGAGGTCGGAAAAGAAAATGTCGGAAAAGGCGGAATCGTCACCTCCGAGGAGGCGCGACAGAGCGCAATCAAGCGGCTCGTCGAATTTGGCAAAACCCTTGGCCTGAACCAGTTAGGCTTGATAGAATCTCCAATTACGGGAACCCAAGGTAATGTCGAGTACCTCGCTCATTGGAAACAGGAGAGGCGAGAAGGCTAGCCATGATGAAACATTTTATTAAACACAAAACAATGATCGCTGCGCTGGCGATTTCTGTCGCGATGGCGGGATGCGCCTCCGGCCCGAAGGCTCGCGGTGGAGACAGCTCAAAAGACGGCTCAAGCGCCGCCAACGCCAATCCCAACGGTGGCCAGGAGACGTACGGACCTCAGACCAAGGACGCAAACCAGCCGCCGCTCACCTATGGCCCAGAGCCCGTGCAGCTCAAGCCTGTGACTTTGGTGTTTGGTCCAGGAATGGCGCGAGCTTTCGCCCACGCTGGCGTGCTTCGCGCATTGGCAGAAAACAAGATTCCAATCGGCGCGGTATACGGCGCAGAGATGGGAAGCCTGATGGGCGCGCTCTATGCGGCCGACTCCAATATCAACACGTTTGAATGGGGATTGATCCATCTTAAGGACGACATCTTTACAGCGGAACACAGCCTGATCGGGCGACTCTTCGGAAATGGAGAATCCATTCACGGTGATTCGCGAAAGCTTGAAGATGAGCTCAAGCGTATTTTCGGAAAGAAAGACGTCGCACAGGCTCGAATCCCGTTGAAGATCGAGCTCCAAAGAAAATCCGAGGCCTCGCCCGCGGTAATTGACAAAGGCAATCTCGCATCTATTCTTCGTGCCGCTATTACGGGACCGGGTTTTTTCGAGCCGACGGCGTTCAACGGTCAGTCCACCCAAGCATCGACTGACGTTGGCAGCATCGCTTATCTTTGCGCTGAGGCGCGCGCCAATTCTTCAGGGCCTGTCATTTTGATCGACACGGCGGTGACTCGAAACGATCCGTCGGCGGCCGATCTTGTGATCCGCCCGGATCTCGAAGGAATCGGTCCTCTCGACTTTGCGAAAAAAACAGAGGCCGCTTTTCGCGGCAAGAAATCGGTTGAAGAGCATTTGCCGGAACTTAAGCGCTGGGTCGGAATTCAAGACAGCGCAAAACCGCAGGAAGGCACCCGCCCGTGAGCACAGAAAACACCCATTCGACAGCAACTGCCGAGTTTTTTAAGAAGCTCTATCTTTTCATGGCCGC
The DNA here is from genome assembly GCA_964496965.1 of uncultured Bacteriovoracaceae bacterium. GTDB lineage: Bacteria > Bdellovibrionota > UBA1018 > UBA1018 > UBA1018 > CAZCBS01. The sequence continues at coordinate 5,573 of CAZCBS010000003.1, read as the reverse complement.
CGGAACAATGGTCGCTCTTGTCATTGGCGGCGGAATCTATTGGAAATTCGCGCGTGATCTTCCAAACATCATTACGCCCGAAGATTATCGCCCCGCTTTGGTTACTCAGCTTGTCGCGGTAGGACCAACACCCAAGCCGAACGATCCAGGCAAAGTCATCGCCGAGTACACAAAAGAGCGGCGTTATCTGTTGCCGTACGAAAAAATCCCTCAGAACGTCGTACATGCCTTCGTCTCGGCGGAAGACGAAAAGTTTTTTCAGCACCCCGGCATCGATATCTTGGGAATTTTTCGCGCGACGATCGCAAATCTAAAAGCGGGTCACACGGTCCAAGGCGGAAGCACGATTACGCAGCAGGTGACGAAGTCTTTGATCTTGTCGTCGGAAAAGACCTTTGCGCGAAAATTCAAAGAGATCATTTTGGCTCGAAAGCTGGAGCAAAATCTCAGCAAGCAACAGATCCTCTATTTGTATCTGAACGAAATTTACCTGGGGCATGGCTCCTACGGCGTTGAAGCCGCATGCCGAACCTATTTCAGAAAGCCTGCATCGCAAATCACTCTCGCGGAAGCCGCAATCCTCGCGGGAATGCCCCAAGCTCCGGGCAAGTACAGCCCGCTGCTCAATCCAAAACGTGCCAAGGAGCGGCAAGTCTACGTGCTTCGCCGTATGCGGGAGAATGGCTATATTTCCGACGCGCAAATGAACGAGGCCATCGCAGAGCCAGTTCGAGTTTTTGAAGTCGAAGATATTAACAATAAATATTCGCCATACCTTGCAGAGTACATTCGCAAATACGTATTGGAAAAATACGGCGAGAAAGCTTTGTATGAGGACGGCCTGACGATCACGTTGCCGACAACGGCGGAGATTTCTCTTGCAGCGAAGAAGAGTGTCGAGACAGGGCTAGAGTCCGTTGATAAGCGTGGAGGTTATCGCGGCCCGCTTCAAAGACTAAAGTCCGAGGAAGTGGGTTCGATCTTAGAAGAGCTTCGCGCGAAACTCGTTCAGCGAAAGCTTGAAAGCCAGATTTTGACTCCTGAAGGAAAGCTGGATCCATTGGGCGCGCTCAAGCTCGCGGGAATTTCCAGTGATGAGCAACTTCTGACGATTGGCGACACTTACAAAGCGGTCGTTAGCGAAGTCAATGACGCTAAGAAATCAACCGAGGTTCTCATCGGGAAGGTCCGCGCCATTCTTCCTTTCGATAAAATGAAATGGGCTGGACCTACGGTCGGACACGATCCCAAGGCGCCGTCCTCAGTTTTGAAGAAGAACGATTTGATCCTGGTCAAGGTTCTCAATATCCACGATGGAATCGTTTCCGTTGGGCTTGAGCAAGAGCCTTTGGTTCAAGGCGCGCTTTTATCGATCGAAGCTCAAACGGGATACGTCTTGGCAATGCAAGGCGGCTATGATTTCGGCAAGTCCGAATATAACCGTGCCGTGCAGGCGGCACGTCAGCCAGGATCGTCATTCAAGCCGATCCTTTATGCGGCTGCCTTGGAAAAAGGCTTTACGCCCGCATCGATCATCGTCGACTCGCCGATTGTCTATTCGGACGGAGATCTAGGAAAATGGAAACCGTCGAACTTCGAAGAGAAGTTTTACGGAGACACGACGTTTCGACAAGCGCTGATTCATTCTCGAAACGTACCGACGATTAAAATCCTGCAGCAAGTGCAGATCCCGTTTTTGCTAGATTACGCAAAACGCTTGGGAATTAATTCTCCGCTCCCTGCGGATCTTTCGATTTCGCTCGGCAGCGCGGGCGTATCGCTTCTCGAGCTCACGAAAGTTTACAGCTTGTTTCCGCGGCTTGGCAGAAGAGTTGAGCCGATCTTTTTTACGAAGATCACCGATCGTGACGGCAAGGTGCTTGAAGAGCACAAACCGATCGCGCTTCCAAGCACTCCGAAACTCGCCACAGCCGGCGCAAATGCCCCAGCGGCTCCTGGCGCACAACCTTCGCCGGCGATCTCCGTTGTTCCGGTAACGGGCAATGTCGACGCAAAACAACCGTTCGCTTTGCCTTCGTATCCGCCGGCAGACGATCCGGACCAAGTCCTTGATCCTCGAGTCGCGTACGTCATGTCGCATTTGATGACAGAGGTCGTGGCCTTCGGAACAGGTCAAGAAGCGCAACAGCTGGGTCGTCCTGCCGCGGGAAAAACAGGCACAACAAGCGAGTACAGCGACGCATGGTTCATGGGCTTTACTCCGAATGTTGTCACGGGCACTTGGGTGGGATACGATAATCACCGCTCGATCGGCCCGCTTGAAACCGGGGCACGTGCGGCGCTCCCGTTTTGGCTCAGCTATATGAGAAGCGTCGTTCCGGCATATCCAGCGGAGGATTTCCAAGTTCCACCGGGAATCGTTTTCGCGAGCATCGATCAAAACTCAGGAAAGCTTGTTCCACCGAACTCTTTGAAAGCGATCAAAGAAGCGTTTATCGAGGGAACCGAGCCCAAAGCACAAGCAGTCGGCGACAAAAACTCGCCGGACGACAACGCTTCCAGCGATTTTTTTAAAGAAGACCTCGAATAAATCCGAACATTCATGAGGAGATTTGCTATCCTCATGAACGGATTTAAACGGGAGTTTTCATTTCTGCGCAGTTCAGTTTCGCTTTCGATCGTCGCACACGCACTATTTTTCCTGCTGTGTGCGGTTCTGATCTCGCAGCGGGCGACCCAATTTCCTATTCGTCGCACGACGTTCATTGATCTCGCGCCTCTTCCACAAGATTTATTGAATAAAAACAAGGCTCGGGAAGAAACGAAGCCCAATGAACGAATCGTTCAGACCTCCAAAAGTCAAAAATCTGACAAAGCGGCGCCGGATGCATTCTTGGGCGAGCAAACCCAGACCGTCGATCGCCAAACCGTGAGCAAGGATCACCTGATTCAAATGGGCGAGTCCAAGACCACGACGGCAAAGCACGATACGAGCGAGAAGACGAAAGCAGAAAAGTCTCGCGATCGGATCGCCAAACAGGCCTCCCCGATGCCGCTTCAAAGCTTGGGGCTTCCGATTCTTCCAAACGCCAAAGAGCTCGATGAGATGGCTAAAGCCAAAGAAAAGGGCGAGGATCGAAGCGATCGAATCGCGCAAGGCGAGCAAGCTCCAAAAGACTATATCAAAGGCCTCAAAGAGGGAGAGTCGACCGCGCTGAATACCCGAGAGTTTATGTTCTACGGCTATTATCAGCGAATCCGTGAAAGATTGGATCGCGCTTGGGTGCCGATTCTGCGTTCTCAGGTCAACGCGCTCTATCGCCGCGGACGAATGCTCGCGAGCCAAATGGATTATTCCACCAAGGTGTTGGTCTTCATGAATGGCGGTGGAGAAATTGTTAAGATTCAGGTCATGACAGAGTCCGGCGCTCAGGATCTCGATGACGCGGCCATCAAAGCTTTCAATATGGCAGGACCTTTTCCTAATCCGCCACGCGGAATGGCCGATCGAAACGGCGAAATTCAAATCCCTTGGGAATTTATCCTAAGAACTTAACTGCCAGAGCCCAGACGATCGACGCCTTCTTGAAAAACATAACTACTCCAGAGCTCGTCGACTTTGCGGAAGGCTCGAATCACTTGCTCTGCCGCATGTTTCTCTGACAAGCCTTGAAGACGCGCATGTTGCCGAATCGCCGTTAAAATCGCCCTAAATGCGGGTGATTCCATAATCTGATAAAGCTCGGTTTGAAAGTCTCGTCCAGACTGCGTTTTCGTTGCAACGAGCGCCGTATTGAAAATGCGCGCCAAGTCATCCACTGCTATGGACGGCGAAGCGGCCGATGGGCCTTCGTTTGGATACGCCGGCGGGAAACCAAACGGAAATTCTTTGTTAGCAGTAGAGTTCGACATAAACGCGAGGGTGAAACCATACCTTTCTTTAGCCGGCGGGTACAGAGTCTCGATTGAAAAAAAATCTACCGCTGGGTAAAGATACATCAACTATGCAAACTCACACCGGTTCCTCCTTGCTTGCTTCGGGTAGTCTATCTGCGTCATCCTCTCCTAATGACTCCTTTGTGTGGCGTCATATCGGGCCAAGGCGGACTGAGATCGAACAGATGCTAGCGGCGTTAGGAAACCCATCGATGGATGATGTAATCCAGCGAACGGTTCCAAAACAGATTCGAATGAAAAAGCCGCTCAGCATCGATGTGTTAGGAAACGGAAAAACGGAGACGGCGGCGCTTCAAGAGCTGCGTGAGATTGCGAACAAGAACCACGTTTTCCGCTCGTACATCGGAATGGGTTACTCCGACTGCATCACTCCTCCCGTGATCCAAAGAAATATTTTGGAAAATCCGGGTTGGTACACGCAGTACACGCCTTACCAAGCCGAGATCGCGCAAGGCCGCCTCGAAGCGCTTTTGAACTTTCAGACGATGATCAGCGATCTCACAGGGCTTCCTGTCGCGAACGCGTCGATGCTCGACGAAGGAACAGCCGCAGCCGAAGCGATGGCGTTAGCGTTTTCCGCTAAAGGCCGCGACACAGCCAAGGCGTTTTTCGTTTCTGAGCTTTGCCATCCACAAACGATCGCTGTTTTGAAGACACGCGCGGAGCCGCTGGGGATTCGCATTCTAGTCGGCAGCGAGCAAAAAATCGATTTCAACGCAACGCCAGTCTTTGGCGTTCTTCTCCAATATCCCGCGACTGATGGTAGCGTGATCGATCCGACCGCGACGATTGCGCAAGCTCATGCAGCCGGCGCGCTAGCTGTTGTTGCCGCTGACATTCTCGGTTTGACGATTCTGAAATCGCCGGCTGAGCTCGGCGCCGATATCGCGATCGGAACCACGCAGCGTTTTGGCGTTCCGATGGGATTTGGCGGTCCACATGCCGCATATTTCGCGACAAAAGACGAGTATAAGCGCCAAATTCCAGGCCGTATCGTTGGGCTCTCAAAAGATGTCGACGGAAAGCCCGCGACACGTTTGGCACTTCAGACTCGCGAGCAACACATTCGCCGTGACAAGGCCACTAGCAACATTTGCACAGCGCAGGTTCTGCTCGCGGTCATCGCAAGCATGTATGCTGTGTATCACGGCCCGCAAGGCCTCAAAGATATCGCTGAACGAATCACTCTTTTGGCCGCGGTGTTGAAGGCTGGCCTTGAAAAACTCGGCTTTGAAGTCGCTAACAAAACTTTTTTTGATTCGCTTAAAGTCAATCTCAAGGGACTGACGGCTGATCAGATGATTGCTGGCGCACGCGCTCAGCGAATGAATCTTCGCGTTTTTGATACGAACAGCGTGGGTATTTCGTTCGATGAAACGACGACGGCGCAGGACGTTGAAGTCCTTCTGAATGTTTTTGCGCAGGCCGCGGGCAAGAAAAGCGCAACGTCACTGACGGAGCTGGAGAAGGCGGCAACCGCGGGAATTCCTTCCGCGCTCAAGCGTGCCTCCGAGTATTTAACACATCCAGTGTTTAATCGGTTTCATTCAGAAACCGAGATGCTTCGCTATATGCGCAGACTTGAGGCGAGAGACCTTTCTCTCACGAGCTCGATGATTCCGCTGGGCTCATGCACGATGAAGCTCAATGCGACG
>CAZCBS010000002.1:21754-33380 GCA_964496965.1 uncultured Bacteriovoracaceae bacterium | reverse complement strand
CAGCGAAGCAAGGAGCGAGCGGGGTCTGAGGGAATCATTCCACGGCTCACGAGCATTTCCTTGAAATAGGATTGAAGCTTTTTCACATGAGCTTCGACTTGCTCTTTCTGCGCCAGCGTTTCCTGGGCCGCAGCGTGAAATCCGGCGATCAGGCCAGCATTTTGAGTGCCGGAACGCAGACCGCCTTCTTGCTCTCCGCCCCAAATCAGGGGACGGATCCCGTTCTTAAGAAGGTTTTCGTTTAAAACGATGAGTGCTCCGACGCCTTTCGGGCCATGGACTTTATGGCCTGAGATCGAGACCAAATCGACGGTCGAGCCGGCAACGGGATGTTCGACTTTTCCAAAAGCTTGAACCGCGTCCGTATGAAAAATCACGTTGGGCTGAAGCTCTTTGCAGCGGCGAGCGATCTCGGTCACCGGAAGGACGGAGCCTACGATGTTGTTCACTTGCTGGACGCTTACCAAAACAGTTTCAGGAGTGAGCATTCTCTCGAGCTCATCCAAGCGAATTTGCGCATCCGATGTCACAGGGATGAGATGAGAATCGATTCCCATCTCGGAAAGCGACTCGACGGTCTTACGAACGGCTGGATGCTCAATGACGGAAGCGAGGACTCGCGGGCGAGTCGCAGGCTTGCTGACCATAGCCTGCAGGGCGATGCCATAGACGGCAAGATTGTCGGCTTCGGTTCCGCCGCCGGTGAAAATGACCTGAGCAGGCTTGACCTTGAAAGTCGTTGCGAAGAACTGGCGTGCCTCGGCGATGGCTTGGGACGCTTTTTTTCCGTAAGCGTGGCTTGAGGAGGGGTTTCCGAAGTCTTCCGTCGCAAAGCGATGAAGCAGGCGGGCTGCGGAGTCACAACATCGGGTGGTCGCGGCATTATCAAAAAATAGGTAGTTCTTCATAGGTTAGGACGGATCTTATCTTAACAATCGTCAAATTTCCAACTCTGCGATTCGTCTGAACAAATGACAGACTGACTAAAGTTTAGCGCTTTTTGATCAAGTTTCAGGCAGTCCGCGCCGATACGCATAAAAGATACGGAATAAAAAAGAGGGTATCGAAAATGATCAATTGGGAAGAGTTAAAGCATATTCACGTGATTAGAAAGCTCGAAGAGATCCTCGCCCAGTGGTTTAACACGGATATTTTCTTCGTGGATGAGCGCGGACAGGTTCGTAATTATGATTCGTTGGACCGTCGTCGAGACTTTAAAAACCCGCTGGCGTCGATGTTTTTTACGCGCGAGCAGGGGCGTCAGATGATTTTCAAGCATGTGACGGAAACCAACGAAAAAGCCTTTCAATCCAAAGAGCCACACGTCGTGGTCACGGGACCTGCAGGTGTTGAGAGCGTCGTCGTCTCGAAAATCCAGGTCGACAACGAGTTCCTCGGAACCGTCTACGCCTATGCTTACCTCGATAAAAACGTGGGAGATGGCGCTCGGACCAAAGCGCGCGCATCGATGGAATCCTGGGGTTACGACGGCCAGGCTTTCGATCTTGCGACTTCCCAGCTTCGCGTCTTGAACGACGGCGAAAGAAAGTACTTCTACGAGTTGATCGATCTCGTCGCTCAGGAAATCGTGGCTTTCCACACGGAAATCACGAAGCGCGAAGAGCGGATCAACGCGCTCAATAACCAGCTCGGCAATCGCTACAGCTATGATCAGATGATCGGCAAATCCAAGCCGATGCAGGATCTCTACGGGATGCTCGACAAGATCAAGAACTCCGAGTCCACGGTTCTCGTGCAAGGCGAGAACGGTACCGGTAAAGAGCTCATCTCGCGCGCGATCCACTTCAATTCGCCACGCAAAGACGCTCAGTTCGTGACGGTGAACTGCTCGGCTTTCAACGAAAACCTTCTCGACAGCGAGCTCTTCGGTCACATCAAAGGCTCTTTCACGGGCGCGATCAAGGACAAGAAGGGCTTGTTCGAAGCGGCTGATAAGGGAACTCTGTTCCTCGACGAAATCGGCGATATGTCTCCGACCATGCAGGTGAAGCTCCTTCGCGTCTTGCAAGAAGGCACGCTCACTCCGGTGGGGGGCACCGAGGTTCGCAAAGTGGATGTTCGAGTCGTCGCTGCGACGAACAAAGATCTCAAGGAAATGGTCGAACAAGGCACCTTCCGCGAAGATCTTTATTATCGCATCAACGTCATCAATCTCGTGGTTCCGCCTCTGCGCGATCGCAAGGAAGACATCCCGGTTCTCGTGGATCATTTCCTTTCCCGCAATTGTAAGGAAAAGAACGTTCCGCTCAAGCAGCTTGCCAAGCGCGCGATGGAAAAGATCTTCGATTATCCATGGCCAGGAAATATCCGTGAGCTTGAAAACGAAATCGAGCGCGTGATTGTTCTCGCGGGCGAAGATCCTCGTGTTTCGGCGGATCTGCTCTCGCAACGTATTCGCGACTTCGGTGAAAACACCAAGGTCCAAGGCGTTCGCGTCGCGGGTAAGTTGAAAGACGCTCTCGAAGAGCTCGAGAAGACGATGATCAAAGAAGGCTTGCGCCGGACCAACTGGAACAAGAGCCGCCTCGCGAAAGAGCTGGGCATCTCTCGCGCCGGTTTGATCATGAAGGTCGAGAAGTACGGCCTGGATAAGCGCCGCCTGCCTCGCCAAGGCTCGGGTGAAGCGGCTTAAGTTTTAGCTCTAAAATGAAAAAGGCGGAGGCGTCGTAGGGTCACTTACGGCGCCTTTGTCGTTTTTGGATATCTAGCGAAATGTGTTGTTTTTATGCAGATTCCGCTAGTTATCTGCTTGTTCAGAGCACTTTTCTAAAGAAATAGCAGTGCTCAAATTGATGATCTGTCGCAAGCGAACTGTCAATATAGCCTTCGACGATGAGGTATTGGTTGTATTGACGAATTAAAAAGTAAGTTCGATTCATCCAGCTAGCATCGAATGACGCCTTGAGAGATCCGTCACTCATCGCAAGGGAGAGCATGTGGCTCGATTTGAGAGTCGAATTCAACTCATCTCGAAGTCCTGGGGTAATTTCATCAAAAGAGTTAGGTGCGCCACCGTGAATATTGAGCTTTTGCATGAAGGCAGTGCCCTGTACGGGGACATGGTGTGGATCAGGAAATAACGGGCCGTTATCTGAAACTGGCAAAGAATCAAAATCTTGAAATACAAGCAGAGCCGCTTGAGGCGTGTCTTTAGCAGTCTCATAGTAACAACGACCAGAATACCAGCCCACTTTAAGCGTCGAAGGATCCATCTGAGCAGATTGATTGAAATAGTCATGAAGCTGCGTGTAGCGATCCGTTCTGCTATCAAAACTAAGCGCCATGCAGTCAATGGATCCCAAGAAGATAAGTACGACCAAAACCAAAAATGAAGTTTACATTCTTCCCCCTATTTTTAACAATCAATAATAACCCAATGTCACTCTAACCACGGACTCCCCATCGTCGACTTGCTGTTGATCAATGGTTTCTAAAATCGCTTCCCTGATTTTCGTTTTTAAAATCGGAATTCGATCGTGTGGAACCATAAATGCCGTATGAAAAAACAAGCAGTCCGGATGCTCGGACATTTTGCGCGATTTGTTTCTCAGTGTTTCAAGCGCGCCTTGAAAAGACTGGTTGAACTCAAAATCGTTTCCGAGCTTTTCAAGATCCAAGTCCCCGGAGATCGCGTAATAACGCCCATTTCTTTGCACGATATGGCCAGTCTCTTCGAGCCTATTCAGAATCGGACTGATCATCTCTGGACCCAGTCGAGTTCGCTTTTGCAAGAGAGCCATGTCCGCACCCGCCTCAGGACTTCCCAATGCTGCATACAAATCGAAAACATATTGCGAAGAAAACAGACGATACGAACGATCTTTTGGCGCTGAGAGCTCGCCCGTCAGTTTATTTCGCAATGTCTCGAGCTTTGTTTTGCATTCTTGTTCTGTAACTCGGATGGGTCTGCAGTCGGCCTCATCGAGCATCACCAAGTAATCAAAAAATTTCGCCCATCTGCCCGTGAGCCCAAGCGCCTCTTTGAACTTTGGAAGAGTTGCCGGCGTGATTCTGCGCTCTCCACTCAAAATATTCGCGACAAAACTTCGTGAAGAAAGCTTGGCCCGTCGAGCAACCTCGGCAAGCGTGATCGGTCGCTTTCTTCCGTGCTGCATATAGTTCTTCAAAAATTCTCGATAGTTTTTCGAGCGAATGAGAAGAGTTGCTGCTTCGGAAGAAAGCGCGCTCATGTCTCAGCTGCCTCCACTTAACCTTGGAGCGGGGACGGGACCGCAACGAAGCCTTAAGAGCCTTTGATTCGGTTGCGCTTCACATTCAATTTGTAGCCCGGGAATGCTCTTGGCTTGTTCAAAGAAGCTTTTGCGATACGCAAGACTCTGTGCCGCATCTTCTGCGCAGTGATTGGGAGCCAGGATGACTCCGGCAACGACCGTTGCAGCGGCGGCATCATTGCAGCTATTGGTTGCAGAATTGCATCTACCAACATCACTCACGGATGTCGGGACTTCTGTACTCAAAAACGGTCCGCTGGGTTCCTCTCTCGCCCAATTGTGGTCGTCGAACTTCCCAGTATGAGTCGCTAATTCGATATTGTTAAATTGATAGGATCGGTCTGCCGTATGGGCGGCTTCAATATCGGGCATGTACATATGCCAGGTCTGAGAAGGACAGCTGAGTAGATCTTGCTCGGGTTCCTCATCTGCTGCCCACGAACGAGTCTGAGACGCAGCGAGGACGAGAAGTAGAAGTGCCACAAGAGTGCGTGAATGTTTCATAGTAGAACCACCTTTCGAGGGCGGAAGCTACTATGACTTAGTGCGTCACGTCAATTATTACAATGATTTGCGTCTAGAATGTGTTTCCAGTTGGAAACATTGGGTTTAATTGCCTGGCTAGGCTTGATCAACGAATCATCCCAAACGGATAGCGCCAGCCTTTGAACTCGCCGGAAGTTTGAGATCCGCCGCTGCCGAAGAAGCCGAAATAAAATCTCATCGAGAAGGTGGCGTCCATAATCGGGTTGGGGCTGCTACCGGCGGGACCGCTTAAAAACTGCGCGCTGGCCTGCGTGCCCATGGAAAACTTAGGCGTGACGGGGAGGAGCAGGCCTGCTTCCAACAAAAGCGCGTTGGTGTTTGTGGCTCTCGAAAAGTAGTCGACGCCGCCCATCGCGTTGGATCTTTTCCAAACATAGGGTGTGTACCCCGTTCCGATGTAAATTCGGCTGAATTGCAGACGCATCACAGGATAGGCAGCCTGCACTCCGTAAGATGCATTGGTGTCTGATGCGGAGCTTAAACGATGCTGAGCGCCAAGTTGAAATGCGAAGGCACGTGATTCACCGCCCCAGTTGATGAAGACGCCGTTGTTCAATGCGAAACCGTATCCGGTTGAGCCATCGGTTTTGGAACCGAAGAAAGGAGAGGTCTGCTGGTACTTGGCGAGTCCGCCCGCGAGATCGTAGTAGATGGACCCGCTTGCCGCGGCGGGTGTGGCTCCCAGCGATAGAACAGCAAGAAGCGCGATAGTTGCTGCACGAGCGAATAAGCTGGCCCCTGTCACAGGAGTTGCACTCCCAGTCCTGTCGGGAGTTGCTCTGAGATTTGGGTTTAGGAAGCCACTCATGCGCCGCACCATATACCAAGGATACCTTGAGCCAAATCTGGCTGTAAACAAACGTGCGGAAAAAAAGCGGAGTCGGCAAAACTTGCCGAGTCGCGCGGGTTTCATTCTCAAACTATTGCTGGGGATGATTTCAATGGGACTTGTGGAAAGCTGCTCTCATGCGCCAACGGTTAAGGATTGGGAGCTTTGCCATGGTTTTAGGATCCACGGCGAGATTGAGCCCGGGCTTTCGGAAGTCGAGAAAAACCTGGTCTGCGGAGATCCTAAACAAGTCGAATGGAAAAACCTCCCGCGATGGCAGGCAGAGTATAACTTCAGGAACTTTCTCCAAGATCGCGGGCTTTATCGCCCTCGGTTCGTTGCGCAACCTGATGGCGGAGTATTGGTCTACGTTGGCGAGCCGACTCGTGTTAAGAAAATCACTTCGGAAGGCGCGCCGGATGTAATCGATTTGACTCGAAGGCGATTTGTCATCGGAAGCGTGATGACTCCCGCGTTACTTGCGGACATGGAAGGCTGGGTCGGGCATGAGCTGAAAGTCTACGGCTATCCTTGTCCCAAAGTTCGCGCGGAAGGGGACCCAGACACCGGCGAGATGAGATTTACGGTTGATCGCGGGCCGTTACAGAAGATTGTTCGTGAAATCGAACAACAAGTTCCCGGAATGGACCCGGGTGTTTTGCGAAGATTTCACGCGTTTGGATTTGGCGATCAGTATAACGAGAATCTGATCAACCTCAGCGCGCTCCGAGTGACTCGGCAAGGCCTGTTTGACAGCGATTACTTCACGACAAGCTGCGGGCCCGAAGGAGCCACGGTTCAGGAAAACGTTGTCATAGCGCCTCCGCGCCTTTTGGCTTTTGGCGTGGGAATCGATACGGAAGGATTGATTCAGGGAAGAGCCAGCTGGACCCATGCGCGATTAGGCAGAAAAGCGTCCGTGCTTTCCGCCGCCATCTCGGCCTCGGCGAAAATCCAGCAAATCAATCTTTCGATGGACTGGTACGCGTTTGATGCCGGGGATCGAAAGTCGATTCGCCCCGTCTTGCAGTTCATGCATCAGAATGAAGACGCGTTCGAAATCGCCCAGGCCACGGCGCAGCTCGCGTTTCAAAAAACGTGGGAATATTCGATCTCCAAAGGCGTTTTTCTTTTGGGGCCGCAGTTTCAGCAGATTCATACGTTTCGCGGATCCGGGCCTCCGAACTCGCGCTTTCTCATGCTGGCGAGCCAGCTTGAGTTCGTCAGTCACAGTTACGAGCTTTATCTTCGGCAGCCACGCGCGGGATTTGATTTGATCGCCACCGCGGATTTCAGCAAAAAGGGAATCGTCACCAGCACGACTGCGCAGCGTTTGGGCTTTCGCTATGAAGCTCTCTTTAATGTCTTCAACAAAGATCCCCCGCTTTTGGTTTTTGGATGGAGAGGCAGTCTTGATACGACGCTGACGGCGACATCCGATCTTCCCAACGGCGCCACGTCGAATCTTCCTCCTCCTTTTACTTACTTTCTCGGTGGCTCACGAGATCTGCGGGGCTTTGGCAGACTCAGTCTTCCAAGTAACCAGATTGGGGGGCTAACGTCGGTTTTTAGCGGACTTGAATCGCGTCTGGTGCAGGTCATGCCACTGGATATCGAGCCCTTTCTTTTCATCGATGCGGGAGCTCTGGGGCCGCTTCCGTTGACGCTTCGGGATCCGATTTATTATTCGCCGGGAATCGGGGCTCGCTGGGCGCCCGCGTTCGGCGCGTTTCGAAGCACGCTTGCCAGGGGCTTTCCGCTGGATGCGCCAGGAGGCTGGCAATTCTATTTCAGCTTCGGGGAGGAATTTTGAGATTCTTCTTAAAGTTTTTTAAAGCGCTTTCGATCGCGGTGTTCAGCGCAGTCGCCCTGGTGGCGATTGTCGTCTTGTTGGTATTGATGAAGCCACGTTTAGTCTTGAACGAGTCAGTCCTCCTTTTTTTCGCTGACTTGATTTTCAAGGAGACGGGAACGGCAGTGACCTGGACAGCGGTCGATATTCAGGCGGAATCCGTCTCATTTTTCAAAAAGCGAGTCAGTCTCGACTTTACGGGGCCTTGTGTTCGAAGGGCTTCATTGGATCGACTGAACACGACGGCGTATAGCGGTTGCTTTGATCGAATACGAGTGACAGCAACGGGGGGCCTGGTTCATTTACTCCCGAAAATTTCTGAGGCAGGCCCCATCGCGATCGAGAACGGAAAGGTCTTGGTGGATCTCGACCAGTTCAAGCGAGAGCCGAAGAAAGAGAACCCGAAGCCGTTTCGGATCGAGGAAGTACTTCCTGTATTTTTGAGAGGAGCGAAAGTTCATCCGATCGAGCTGGATATTTCGAGATTTGAGATCCGAGAAAAGCGAAAGTCAATCTTAGGTCATCTCCGATTATTCGAGAAGAACTCACAAATCAATCTCACGGGGCACGCAGCTGCTCAAAATGAAAGTTATGACCTTTCTCTTCGTCTGGTCAATGACATGGACTTTTGGGCTTGGAATCATTGGAATGTGCGCGGTCAAGCTCGCGGGCGATTTGAGGACGGGAGATCTGTTCAGCTTGCTTTGGATATTTCGCCCAGATTTGTTCCAGTGGGGCCGCCTGTTCGGAAAAAGTGGCGATTGAAGCGAGCGACACAAGAAGAAGCCGTAGCGCTCGATTTTTCGCTGCGAGGAAAAACTTCAAAAAACCTGCCCTCAAAAAATTTTCAAAGCATTGAAGCGAATCTAAATGGGTCGTATGTACCCGGAAAGTTGAATGCGAAAATTTCCGCTTCAGCTCGATATCTCATTCCTGAGATTTCTCGTTTAAGCTTGAAAGCCTGCGGCTTAAATATTGAAAAGCAAGCGCCTCGAGGGGAATCGCGCTATCGCTTGGATTGCGGAGTGGTGGGCAGTTTGCCGATTTCTCAGGAGCGGCTCAAGTTCCTGGAGATTCCTGAGGAGTCCAGTCTTCGCGTGCAGGCCGATTTAACGTCTTCGGATTTCATTCCGTCGGATGCGACTCAGTTCGAGGGCAATGTGGATGTGGTGGCTACGCCGATTCGCACGCCGCTTTTTCAAGGCAAAGGCGAAGTGCACGGAAGGTTGGCAGGGGTGATCGGTGAGTTTCCTCGCACTGGCCAAGTCGATTCGCATGTCGCGATTGAACTGAGGATTCCTGATTTTCAAAGGCTCTCCAGAAAACTGAGCAAGACGGCCTGGGGAATTCCTGCACCCTTTCAGGCTCTCGAAGGGGATGTGACGTTTCGAACAGCGGGCGGTTCGAATCTCGAACAAGGACTCTTTCCTTTGCGGCTGCAGACTCGTCTGAGATCGGCCAGCCAAAACATGAATCTCGATGCCGCAGGCACGATGGAAATGACGGATATTCGCACGGACCTCGGAACGCAGCTGAATTTCGCGCTCACGCTCTCGGATTTGAAAATTCTTCTGCCCCGACTCAAATTGGAGCAGCCTCCGCGCGTGATTCCGGATGATCGGATTCATTCTTTGAGCCAGGCGGGGCATGAGCAGCTAAAAGAGGCGCCGCGAGAAGAGAGCGCTTTCGGATACCGCGCCGTGATTCGAACACCTCCCGGAAAGCCTGTGCAGGTGATCACCAATTTGGCGAAGACTCCGATTCCCGTGAACTTGAACATCAATCTCTCGAGCGAGACTAAGCCCGAAGGGGAAGTCAGAATCAATAGTTTTGAAGTCGAGGCGTTTCGACGCAAAGCCACTGTGCGGCGCTTTGATATCGATCTCGTTCCGAAAATAGGCGACAGCTCGATTGACGGGCGAATCGATGTCCCTCTCGGCGATTACCTCACTCATATTGATCTGGTTGGCTCGATCGACAAACCTCAGGTCAAAGTTTCAAGCGATCCTCCGATCGGAGAAGATCAATTGCTTGCGGCGCTACTTTTCAATCGAACTCCGGAAGAGCTCGATCCCAACGAATCCGCGGCGGTTGGCAGCACTCGCGCGACGGTTTCGCAAGGAGCGTTGAGCTTGGCGAGCTTGTTCCTTCTTGCGTCGACTCCTATCGAAGGGCTGACCTATAATCCCGACACTGGGCAAGTCACTGCTCAAGTGAGGTTGTCCGAAGGTTTGTCGCTCAACGTCGGGTCAGGAGAAAAACAGGCTGGCGCGGTGGGACTCAGAAAGCGAATCGGTTCGAACTTTTTTGTGACCACCAATGTGAACAATATCATTCAAGACACCAGCACGGTGAGCGCGTATCTTGAATGGAGAAAACGCTATTAAGCCGCGGCCGAGGCCGCGCGCCTGAGCTCATTGGCCAAAAGATGAGCTTGCCGTGTGGGCTCGGGGATACGGTATTTGGAAACGCATCGACGAATGACCGCAAGGGAGCTTTGAAGGTCGGTTCGATGACCGGGAGAAATATACACTGGCTGCACCGCTGTTTTGGTTCGGTACGCGAAGCCGACTTGTTTTCCTCGGTAGAGGAGAGGAGCGCTGCTGCCATCTTCTAATGTGAGATGATCGAAATGACCGCAAAGCAGGCTCTTTCCGCATCCGATGGAAGGTTTGTCGATCAGTAGACCCAGGTGTGCGGCGATTCCCAGGCCGCGAGGATGGGCGATTCCTTGCCCGTCAAAAACGATGACGTCGGGTTCGGTGCGAAGATTTTTCCAGGCTTCTAGAAGAGGCCGACCTTCGCGAAAGGTCAGAAGCCCGGGAATATAAGGAAAAGTGAGGCGGCTCGTGGCGGTTCCGGTCGCAACAGTTTTTAACGTCTTGAAGTCGAGGACGACGAATGCGGCATGCGCGATGTCGGAAAAGCGATCGTACGAGATGTCAGCGCCTGCGACGAGCCGAACTTTCCGAAAATCGAGCGGCTCGATTCGGATTTGGCCCTGCAATTCATTTTGAGTCGCGACAGCTTCTGAAGGCGTTAAATTCCAGTTATGTAGTCGGCGGTATTTCACGCTTCGAAAAAATGCAGGAAGAATGCTAGGCTTTCTTCACCGATTTCGTCAGAAGAGACGCTTGAAGCTGGCGGCTGTCGAGCAGAACGGCAAGGTCGCCGCTGACTTCAAGAGCGATCGCAAAGTCTTCTTGAGTAAAAGAAGACCCGTCCTTTTTATCCGCAAAGGTCAGAACTCCCAGCAAGGAGCCGCCATAAAGTAGTGGAATCACCATGCATGCGCCGGTTTGATAAAGGTTTTCCGGATCCTGTCCCGAAGTTTTCGAAAGAGATTCGGCAAAGCGCGGGTCTTGATGAACATCTTCGATCAAAAGCGGAGCACGATTCGCGCAAACGTAGCCGAGGATCCCGTCCTCGGGGCGAATGACTCGGCTGACCTTTGCGTGGGTCTTTTCGTCGCCATGTATGTAAGCGGCTTTCAGGACGATTTGACCGGAGTCGCTCTCATCGATCAAATAAAGAGTTGAACGTCGCGCTTTCAAGAACGTCGCGACACGAGCTGGAAGTGAAATCACCGCATCGGAAGCATCGGGCGAATCATGAATGAACCGAATCAGTCCCGTGACCAGTTCGTCTTTTGACGCGCGAATCAGCGAGGACTTGCGCTGGATATTTCTTTCGATCGATGCGGCGGCGATGATGAAAATAGAAAAGGCAAAAGGCAGGGCTTTTGCCCAAGTCTCCGACCAGTGATGCGCCCAAATGGAGCCGTCGCCTTGAGTAAACGAAGCGAGCGCTGAAGCAACGCCGAAGAAAACAAAAACCGCCTCAAAAAGAGTGGATTGCGACTCGCGCCTTCGAGCTCGCGCGCGTCGCGGGATCAGATATTCGATAGATGTCATTGAAACCCAGGCAAGCGCGTAGAGCATTGAGCCGATCAAAAGGTAATGAAAAACCTGAGTGAGCTCGCTTGGCGCGAGTGCCGGTGTTTTCAGGAGATAGATGGAGATTCCGGCGAGTGCGAAGAGGGCGGCGCCGTTATTGATCGATTCGGCTAAGTAGCGGCGTTGCAAGTGCAAGCAAGCCGAGTAAAGCGTGAAAGGACTCAACGTGACAGCAATCGCTTGAAGGAGT
>CAZCBS010000002.1:0-21744 GCA_964496965.1 uncultured Bacteriovoracaceae bacterium | reverse complement strand
CCCCTGGAACAGGCGCCGTAGGGGGAGGTTGACCTGGAAGGAGTCGCGGATGCGAAAGGTCTAGCCTGCTCGCGACCCATGGGTGAAGAGCCGCAAGCTGCAATGACCCAAGAAGCAGAACGAGCGCTGAGTAGAAATACTGCCGATGAGCTTTTTTAAAGATCGCGAAACCCAGCGCTACGAAAAAGAAGCTGATAGAAAGCGCGAGCAAAATTCCTTGCGTTACGTACAGGCGAGTCTGCGCCTCCATGCTGCTTTGGCGAACGTCCTGAAGATCTCCGATGAACGTTCCCAGCTTTTCAAGTGATGTCATGCCTGGAGAAAGCGTCGGACGAGAATGGATCGCTACTAAAAGGATGTTTTGGCCGTTCAGGTTCAATTCATTCGTATCAAATGGATAAAAAGCGAGAGCCTCGTCTCGATCGGCTCCTCCAATGAGATGCCCATTGAGGTAAACTCGATGAGTTCCTGGGATCTGCCCTAAGACCAAGGCAGGGGACTGAAAGCCGTAATGAGCCTCGAAGCTTGTGCGATACCAGGTGGCTCCCGAGATTTCGTCCGAGAACCTCCAGCTGATGCTCGGGTCGAAGCTTTTCCAGCCTTCTTGGGGAGCGCTTGGAAGGTCGCCCGGGGCGCGATGAGCGGTGTCCGGGGCATAAGACCAGTTCTGACTTAAGTCGATTCTTTGGCGCGAAAGCCTCTCTCCGGAGGCGGCCATTCTTTCGCTTTGGCTTGAGAGATCAATCGATGTGAAGAGAATGGCAAGGCAGCCCACGAAGAGGCTTCCTAAAATCATCGAATTGATCGAGGCCCTACGGTATCGGGCCTGTTGGCGTGTTTTCATTGTACACTGGGTACGCGCCTGAGCGCGTAGCTCTCCAGAAGTACTGATCGGTAGAGTGGGCGGAAAACTTGAGAAAATTCTCTATCAATTTTCTATCAATTTAAACATTCCTTGCTCTTGGCTCCTTGCCATGGCCAGCCATCGGACATTACTTCAAAAGCTGATTGAGATGCTGTGAAATACAGGCTCCGGACGTTGGAGCAGATACTCGAACGGATTCGCCTCGTTCGAACGCGGCCTTAAGATTTAAATAATTGACTTCGGCTCCTCCGGTTACGCGAAGCAACTCGGGATTCTCTTTCCAGAACGGCCGAGTGAGGACTTGGTTGGCGATCGGACTCATAACGTCTGGGTCGCCCTTTCTCATGAGATGCTCTATCCATTCGGGATGATCTTTCCATTGAGGAAAAGGAAGAATCGACTCGGCGATCGCACGGTCCGCCATCCCTCTTCGCAGTATTTCCTCGACCCATTCTGGATGATTCGCCCAATGAGGGTTACTAAGAACGCCCGTAATGATATCTTTGTCTACCGTCCCCTTGTCCAAGAGCTGCCTAACGAAAGGCTCGGCACGGTCGAGCCAATGGTCTTTTCCAAGACTATGCGCGATATTACGATCGTACCGCGGATCACTTGGATTCTTGTTAATTAACTGCTCGATCCATTCCGAATGATCCTTCCAGGCAGGATTCTGAAACACGTGCCATGCGATCCAAAGGTCTACTGTTCCTTTCGTCAGCAATCGCTCGACCCATTCTGGATGATCTTTCCAATGCGTTTTGGAAAGAATATGCTGGACCACATCCGTGTCATTTTCCCCGATATCTAGGATTTTATCGATCAGTTCCGGATGATCTTTCCATTTGGGTTGGGACAATATGTTACTCAGGATATAGGAATTCATGGTTCCCTTGGCCATCAGGGCTTCAAGCACCTCTGGATATTTCTCCAAACCACCTAAAGCAAACCATTCACGCAATACCGGAGACTTCTGAATATCGCCAGAATGTTCAATTTCAAGTTTTACGATTTTGAGAACTTCTTTCATTTGCTCGCCGCCGTTCGCTTGCGATTTGGCTACAATTCTCCTTTTCAATTTTTCAAAAATCCCCTGATCACTCGCGTCGATCTTGTCAGAATTTCGTGCAAGCATCTCGAAGTATTCGACTAGACTCATATTGAGGCTCTCTGGGATGACCTGGAGTGCCGCTTTGTTTTTCACGATGATAAAGTCCCCTGAGCGATCAAAGTCCAAGTTCTCGCGAGCATTAGGATCCAGATGAAAGCGAATGGTGAGTCCGGTTCCTCGAGCGCCTTCACGCCCCACTTTTGTATAGAATCCATCTCCATGCGCGGCGCTTTCACCAACTGCGGAAGCACGAGAGATCAGGACATTGGTATCGCCCGTATGAGCACGAGTGATACTTTCGTAAGCTAAAAAATTGCCGGTTTCATGAGCGACGATATCTAGCCCGAGCTCTCTTGCTGTTTTTCCAGATCCACTACCGACTGGTTTCGTTCTCAAGGGTTCTTTATTCATCCACCACGCAAGAGAGTCCAGCTCACCTGGATTACTCTTGATCGCTTCAAGCTTCTTTCTGAGTCCCAACCCCTCCAGCGTATTCCAGGCGTATTCGATGTTGACGGCGTTTTGGATCAGTTTTTTACCGTTCTTTTCGATCCAATTTGCGACGTAAGGATTTCGAGCATCTGCGTGAGGGTCAAACTCCTTGATAACTTGCTGGATTTGAGCCAGATCTTCTGGCCTGAGCTGAAGTTCGTACTGAAATGCTTTGGTGAGGTAACGAATGGCCGACAAAATCGGCGGATTGCGACCTTCTCTAGCAAGCTTCGTGGTGTCATGCGACAGAGAAAAATAGTAATGAAGAGCGCCATCGTGAACATCTTTTAAGAAATATGGCTCTTTCGAATTCCAATTTCGCACGTCTCTGATGACCGATTCTCCCGCCTGAGGTTTTGTTATTTCGATGAGGCCTGTTGAATTTGAATCGGTGTGCTGGTTCATGAAATCAGAGTTGTTCAGAATCGCTTGCTTGTCGCCCATATCTTGCGTGAGAAGCCGAACTTCCCATGCAGTCTTGCTCCCCTGGAGATGCGGATAGTGTTCCGCCAATGCGCTCTGAAGCGCTTGCGCCTGCTGGGTATTTCCGTCGATGACGATGTCTAAGTCTTGGGTAGAACGATAAATATTGGTATAGTCGTAGTCAAAACGATCGGGCTGAAAGCGTTTGTCGCCTTTTTCACGCTGCAGATCCCACTTTACATAATGGGCATAGCCCGCAGCCGTTCCACCAAAGAGCCAAGCTCTAACGCCCAGCTTTACCGCTTCTTGCTCGATGAATCGAAACTCCTCGACTCGATTCAGTCGATCCGCGATTCCGTACTCAAGCTCACCCAGTGACAATGCTTTGACGCCAGAAGCTACGCTCTGAGACGCTGATACCGCTAAAAAGACTGCGATTAAAGAAATGCTCCTGAAAAGAGTCCTCATCCCCGGACTTATCGGATTTTGAATTTCTTTAATGATCTCGAAAATCGCTCATTGCACAAAAGTCCCGAAAGATCAGTGTAAAGATTGAGCGAGATGCTCTTTGATACAGTCATTCGACTTTGACATGAGCGTCAGCCCGCGCTCGAACGCGTCCCGAAGGTTATGGAGTGTCGGCTCAGCACCACCCGTGAGACGTCTCAACTCGGGGTGGTCCCTCCAATGGGGCTTGCTCAGCACATACTTCTCGATCCACTCATCAGATGATTTGTTTTTGATAATTTTTTCTATCCAGTCCGGTCGATGGCTCCAGTAAGGGTCGGACAGGATATGTTGCGCAATGGAAGGATCACCTCCCTGGCCTCCCATATTGAGTAGCTGTTCAATGAATTCGGGATGGTTTCTCCAATGGGATTTTGAGAGAGCATGAGTGGCCAACTGATCACGGCCGACGTAATCGCTCTGATCTATGAATTGCTGAAGAAGCTCGGGATGATCGCTCCACATGGGTTGAGAGAACACCGCAGCAGGGAGACCCGATGATTCAATCCTTACATCCAAAACTCTCTTGAGCCAGTCTGGACGTTTCCAATAGGGTTTGGAGAGGATACTTTGGGGAATATATACGCCAATCTGACTGTCTTTTTGCGAAATGGCTTGATCTAGGAGCCTTTCGACGAACTCTGGATGGCTCTTCCAATGTTCCTGGCTCAATGTAAACATGATGAGCTCCTTTTCTATGCCCCCTTTTGGTCTGCTCAAAATTTTTTCAATCCATTCCGGGTGATCCTTCCAGTGTGGTTTTGAAAGTACAAATTGAACAAGATATGGATCTGATTCGCCAGTGTTGAGTATGTGCTCAGCCCATTCAACATGTCCTGCCCAATGTGGCTGTGAAAGGACAAACGTAACGACGAACCGCTCGCCCACTTGGCCATTACGAAGGATCATTTCTGCAAGTTCGGGATAGCGGGCTGATGCTGACATCGCAAACCACTCCTGAAGCACCGACGAATTCCAAGATAGCGGTTTTTCAAGCTCAGACCGCACGATTTCAACGATCTCGCTCTCTTCGACCTTTGTGAGCGAATTGTACTTTGCGTGAATTCTTCGCTTGAGCTTTTCGATAATTCCGAGATCGCCTTTGTCAAACGTTTCGCTGCTTTCAAGAAGTCTGAAATATTCGACAGGCCCTATATTCAAAGTCTCCGGAATAACCCTGATCGCTGACTTGTTTTTGATGACGACATAATCCCCAACTAAATCAAAGTCGGCGCCCGTTCGCGCGTTGGGATCCAAATGGAACCGAATGGTGAGGCCTGTCCCGCGAGCGCCTTCTTGACCTACTCTGGTATAGAATCCATCTCCATGTGCAGCGGCTTCACCTTGAGTAGCGTCACGCGAAATCAAAACGTTGGGATCACCGGTATGAGCACGGGTAATACTTTCATAAGCTAAAAAATTTTTGGTTTCATGAGCGACGATATCAAGACCGAGCTCTCTCGAGGTTCTTCCAAAACCGCCGCCGACAGGCCGCGTTCTTAGCGGTTCTCGGTTCATCCACCACGCTAGAGAATTGATCTCACCGGTATTGTTTTTGATCGCCGCAAGCTTCTTTCTAAGTCCTAGCGTCTCAAGCGTATTCCAGGCGTATTCGATATTGACGGCGTTTTGAATGAGCTTTTTACCGTTCTTTTCGATCCAATTTGCGACGTAAGGATTTCGAGCATCTGCGTGAGGGTCAAACTCCTTGATGACTTGCCGGATGTGAGCCAGATCTTCTGGCCTGAGCTCAAGCTCATACTGAAATGCTTTGGTGAGATAACGAATCGCCGACAAAATCGGCGGATTTCGGCCTTCTTTTGCAAACTTCGTTGTGTGATGCGACGGAGAAAAGTAATAATGAAGAGCTCCATCGTGAACATCTTTCAAAAAATGCGGCTCTTTTGAATTCCAATTCCGTACGTCTCTGATGATCGACGCACCTGATTTAGGCTCTGTGATTTCGATGAGCCCTGTCGAGTTTGAATCGGTATGCTGGTTCATGAAATCAGGATTATTTAAGATCGCCTGCTTATCACCCATGTCCTGAGTCAGGAGCCTCACTTCCCATGCGGTCTTGGATCCCTGTAGATGCGGATATTTGTCGGTCAATGCTTTTTGAAGGTCTTGGGCTTGCGAGGCATTTCCATCGATCACGATGTCGAGATCTTGGGTCGAGCGATAAATATTGGTGTAGTCGTAATCAAAGCGATCGGGCTGAAATCTTTTGTCACCGCGCTCGCGTTGTAAATCCCACTTCACATAATGAGCGTAGCCCGCGGCTGTTCCGCCAAAGAGCCAAGCACGAACGCCAAGCTTTGCGGCTTCTTGCTTGATAAACCGAAACTCTTCGACCTGTATGAGACGGTCCGCGATTCCACGATGAAGCTCATTCACCGACGGAATCTTGACGGCCTTTATATCTTCCGAAGCTAAAGAATAAGAGGCTACAAAAGATCCTTGAAGCGCGAATAGCACAAGCAAGACCGCAAATTGCGATAATACCCAAAGAAGGATCTTCACATTCTCTTTTCGGCAGAAAGACCGGAACAATGAAGGTCAAAACTCAGTGTACGACTGTCGATATAAAACTCGAACCGCCAGTATTTTGACCGGAAAGGTAACGAAATTTGAGCGTTGTGCATATTTTGGCTTTCGTTATTCATCATAACTTGAGCAGTTGAAGCCGCGCCGGATCTTTCGGAAATCTAACGCAATAAAAACGGCCGGTTGGAGTTGTGACATTGGATTTCTTGTCAATATCATGACGATCGGTGATTCGTCGATCGAATCAGATTTAATAGAATTTTCTCAGAATACCGATCAGCTCAAGGATGAGGACTATTCTGAGAGCTTTTTCTCAGTTAGCAATTTTAGCAGCATTGGCGTCATTGCATGTGACGTCTTTGCCTGCGCAGTCTTTTGCCATAGAGAGCGCGTCGACTGTCATGTCCTCGTCGCGCGACGAGCTGGAACATGGAATTGCAGACCGTCTCAAGCGAGTTGAAGAATTTCGTTTTATCGAACAAGAAGCTGCTAATCTTGGGGTTCGCGCTTGGCTCTTTGGTGGCACGGCCGCAGGCTACGCCCACTATGTGAAGTGGGACCTTCAAAGAGAAAAAGGCGATCCACGTTTTCAACCGGATCGTTTTGATTACGACTACACCAATATTTATCGATCGACCCAAGATCTCGATATTGTGATTGATGGAAATGCTCGGCAAGCTCAAGCCTTGCAAAGGGCTTTGACCGAGAAGTACCCTCATCTTCAGGGTTCAAAAACTGCTTGGGAAGTCCGCTTGCTCACTCAAGATATGGAGGACAAGCAGGCGATTCTCAACAACCCTGATTTCATGAATCAGCATACGGATTCAAATTCGACGGGGATGATCGAGATTACGGCTCCAAAGCCCGGCGAACGGGTTGTTCGAGATGTTCGCGATTGGAATTCAAAAGAACCTTACTTTTTGAAAGACGTCTATGATGGCGCACTTCATTATTACTTCTCTCCAAACCATGGAACGACAAAATTCGCCCGCGAAGGAAAAAATCCTCCTATTTTATCTGCGATTCGATATCTCACAAAAGCATTTCAGTACGAACTTACTTTAAAGCCCGACGATCTCGCTAAAATCAAACAAGTGATCAATGAGTTCGATCCGAAACGCGATACTCAAAATTCATATGTTGCCTACTGGATTGAAAAGAACGGTAAAAAGCTGATCCAAAACGCTGTGAGCATTGAATACGCGCGAGACACTCTGGAGCGGTTGGGATTAAGGAAAAAACTTGCGGAGATTAAAGGTGACGCGAATACAACGGATTCTCTTGCCTGGTGGATGAATAAAGAGCCATTACGAAGCAAGAAAATTGGCGAAGGCACGGGCAAGACTGCACAAGAGCTTGGACTTGATATCGTTGCCCATGAGACTAATAACTTTCTGGCTTATGAAAGCATCACCCGCGCGCATACCGGGGATCCAAATGTCTTAATTTCTCGTAATGGAGCAGCCGACGAACGTGCTGTGTTTGGAGATGGATTTTACGTTGCGCCCGGAGGAACGGGAATGGGGAGAAGCACTCACGGTCCTTCGGGGATCACCATCCGTTTTCATTTAGATCCGAATGCTCGTGAAAATACAGACTTTATCTCCGTCGTTTTTCCCGGGATGACGAAGGTAAACCAGTTAGTCATTAAAAATAAGGCCGCTCTTAGGGTTATTCCAGAAAGTTTAAACATTGGGCCCGTCCAGTATTTTCAAATGCTTGCCGCTTCAGGCTTGGGCTTGAATCACAATGACCAAGGAATTTTGGAAAAGCTCAAGAGAAGAATCGGGTCTAAGGTCGTAGCGTTGACCGATGTTCAAAGAAACGAGATTGCAGACATTCTGAGGATGACCGCTGAAAAGAAAGAGAAAAATGAAATTGTCGTAAAGGAGTGGTTTTCGCTTCCGTTTGCCAATCGCTATCCTGATATACTTGAGCTTTTCATAAGAACAGGGACAATGAATAATTGGATTGTCGTTAATGTCCTTTCTCAACCGCAATGGAAAGATCATCCCGAGTTAGTCGATGCTCTCATCAAACGTGGAAACCTGGATGGTGACATTGCTATACATCTCCTGACAAAGTCTCACTGGAAAGATCATCCCGAATGGATTGAAACTCTCATCAAAAATGGAAAAGCGGATCTTGAGATTGCCATTATGATCCTTTCCGATCCGCACTGGAAGGCGTATCCGAACTGGGTTGAGCACCTTTTAAAAAGAGGCAAAATCGACGGAGCACTCGCGCAGTATGTTCTTTCAAAAACGCACTGGCAGGACCATCCCGAGTGGATTGAAACTCTCATCAAACGAGGAAAAGCAGATTATGAAATTGCAATGAATATTCTTACTCAACCGTACGGGAAGGGATATCCGGAGTGGGTTAAAACTCTTATTAATAAAAAGACTTGGAATAAGAAACACGATAAGTGGATTGAAACTGTAATTGAAACATATGTCCTTTCTCAACAGCAATGGAAAAATCATCCGGAGCTTCGTCGACTATCTGGAGGCGCTGTTCCCACGGTGGAAAATATTAGAAAAGCAATGAAGCTTGAGGCTTTAAGCACATCAAAGCTCTGTCTTCTTCATCGTCTGAAACAATTTTTGAGGTGACTGAATAAGGGAGTGATCTCACTTCGCTTCCAATCTACATCGTTATTGGAAAGGGACACGTATCGGAACTTGCTGTATTTCTGAAGGAATTGCTGCCTGCAGGTACAAATATATCGGTACTCAACTAACAGGCCCTTCGATCATTCTCCAATCGATCTACTTCACTTATTTAAAATATTGCGATGCATAGTGTTTTGATTTATAGCATCGCCAGATCATTCACCAATCTGAGCGACATCCGGGGCTCTATCATGCCGATTGATAAACTGATGCCACTGGCCAGCGAACTGAAGCCGTGGCTAGGAAGATTATGGACCTCGAGCGTCATGTCAGCACGAGGTCAAACCACCGCACATTAGGCCACACGATTACAGAAGCGAATCGGCCTCTTTCTCGTTCTTGCGAGTGATCTTATTGTGCCCCCAAGGGGACTCTATCGTGATTTATAGCGTAACTTTATCGAATGAAGTGCAGCCTTGGCTGTCCCCTCGTCGGTATCAGCTGCAAGTCGCGTAAGAGCCTCATCAACTTTCGAGCCCTGAGCGAATGCCAATGATTCTGCAAGATGCCGGCGTGCCAAAGATTCTTCGCGGTTAATAAGGGAAGGGAAGTCGAAATCGCCTAAATCTTGCACATGTCGATTGCTAAGTGATTCTAGCGCAGCGCTAGCTACGTTCTCGTTAGGGTCAGCGGCAAGTCTCATAAGAGCCTCGTCAGCTTTCTTGCCTGGCGCAAATGCTAATGCTTCTGCAAAATGCTTGCGTGCCCAAGAGTCCTTCGGATTGATCAGCGATGAGTAGTCGAAATTATCTAATGTTTGTATTTTCCTACTGCCGAGTGACTTCAGCGCAGCCTTAGCTACTTGTTCGTTAGGGTCGGACGCAAGTCTCATGAGAGCCTCATCCGAGTCTTTACCTTGAGTGGATGCCAAATCTTGGGCAAGTTGTTTACGTGCGCCATAATTATGCGGGTCGATCTTCATTGAAGCAATCGAAGCCTTAGCTGCTCCTTTGTCGGAGCCGGGAGCAGGTCGGCCAAAGGGAGCGGTGTCAATAAAGTCATCGATGTCCTTGTCTCGATTCAAAAGCTGCCACATGAGTTCACCACTATTTTCTTTCCGCATCGCAGCGCGAATCTGTCCGATCTGAGCGGCACTCAGATCAACGCTCTGAGAGTGCTTTTGTATCAGACCAAAGACTTTGGCCATTTGATTGAAATCAGCGAAACCGCCATTATTCGCTGATGCGGAACGATTCGTGATGATATCAAGTGCAACTTTGGTAAATTGCTCGGCGTTCATTTGAGGGACGTGTCGGGTAAGTACTTGGTCGATTACCGTATCATATTGATCACGGCTAACGCGGTTTTTGCCCTGATCAAGTTCTGTCCATACTTGTATGAGATTTGCGGTCGGCGTGGACTGAGAGTTGATGTGGCTTGGCTTGCCAAAAGTAGTGGTTCCAATGAAGGCGTCAATTCCTTTGTCTCGCCTTCGGTCTTGCCACAAGAGCTCACCTACATTTTCCTTGTGCATCGCATCTCGAATTTGCTTGATTTGAGCGGCACTCAGATCAACGCTCTGAGAGTGCTTTTGTATCAGGCTAAAGACTTTTCTCATTCGATTGAAATTAGCAAGACCGCCTTTATTCGCTGATCCAGAGCGATTCTTGATGATATCAAGTGCGACCTTGGTAAAATCCTCGGGGTACATTTGAGGGACATACTGGGTAAGTACTTGGTCGATAACCTTGTCATATTGCTCATAGCTAACGCGATTTTTGCCTTGATCAAGCTCTTGTTTGATTTGTCTCGCCAACAACGGATTAGATTGGGGATTGGATTGGCCGAGTTCTTGTTTGATCTGCGACGTCGGCTGACTCTTTTCTTCGAAAATTAAGTTGTATAGACAGGTGAGAAATTTGTTCTTTTTTTCGGCAGCTACTGAAGAGGGAGTGTAAATGAGAACTACCAATATGATCCCGTAATGAAGTGTACGGAGAATATTTTCTACAGTCTCGACTTATAGACTTCATAATAGGTTGTATCGGCATTGGAATAAATTCTCTTGAGCTTCTCTGCTGTGTCCAATATGACTCAGGGGCATTACTCGTTTATTGAGTTAAGCGCGAACTGGCCGGAAAGTGGATTTAGCAGGAGGTTCTATCCACAATATCCGACAATTATGACGGCGAAAATTGCCAAAGTTTATCATTTTCCAATGCAATGGAGGGAATGCAAGTCTGTCATGTTCGAGAGGACTTCGCGGAGCCCATATCCCTCGCTGCGTTCAAAGTCAGCTTTTGACGGAGGAGTGCCGTCCAGTTTTTTGCATATTTCAGCCGCATTGGATTGCGTATAATTTCCAACGCGATCACTCCAAACCAAGCCATCAGGTCCTTTCCACGCTTCGCCAAAATGATCTCGCGAAACACGTTCGTAAATCGCACCTTTCGAAGTGGTGCACTTGTCATGAAGCTTCGCGGTTCTCGGATTGATGGAGGAGCAGGCCACCGGTGCTTGATCGGGAAACGATGACTCTTTTCCGTACTTATAAATCACCGTTCCGAGCATGGCGGTACCCGTGACAAATGGGAACGCGCCCGTTACATAGGGCCTATAGTAATTGGTCGCCCTGAAAGCGTAGGAGAGGTTTGAAACAACACATCCAGAAGGATTTGGCAGGAGTGACTTTCCATTTCGAAACGCTCTAGTCAGATTACCCCAAGTAGGTTCTTCGTTATTGACGAGACGACGTAATTCGGGGTTGTTCCTCCAATGAGGCAAGGCCAAAACGTTGCGAACGTAATCCTTCCATTCAGAAAGTTCATTGAACCAGACTTTTCGAATCATTCTTTCCATCCACTCGGGATGATTTGCATGGCGTGGGTCAGGAAGCCAGTGGGGCTTTGCCAGTAGCCATTCGATTGATTCAACATTCTCCTTCGATCCTATTTTAAATAGGGTATCCAGTAACTCGGGATATTGGCCGGAGAATGGCCTAGAAAACCACTCATACAAAAGAGGACTGGCCAGAGGTCTCTCTTTGCCAATTTCGGCTTTTACCAGCGACGAGATTTCATTTACATCTTCCGCACTGAGTGCGTTCATGCGCGCGGTAGTTCGTCTTTTGAGTTTTTCAAAAATTCCAAGATCGGAATGGTTTAGCTGAGCGTCGGTCGCGAGGAGTTTAAAATACTCGACAGGACTCAGACTCAGGCTCTCCGGAATGACTTGGAGAGCGGCTTTGTTTTTTACAATGATATACGTGTCCGCAAGCTTGTCGATCACGAAATCTGTACCTTCGCGTGCGTCCGGATGGAGATGAAAACGGATCGTAAGCCCTGTTCCACGTGCGCCTTCTCGGCCCGTTCGAGTATAGAATCCATCCCCATACACCGCCGTTTCGCCGTACTTGCCATCCCGGGAAGTGAGAACATTGGCATCGCCCGTATGGGCGCGAGTGATGCTCTCGTAAGCGAGAAAATTATTCGTTTCGTGGGCGACGACGTCAAGGCCAAGTTCGCGCGCGGTTTTTCCAGTGCCTTCTCCCAGTGGATGACTGCGTAGAGGTTCTTTATTCATCCACCATGCGAGGCCGTCGACTCTGTTTGCATCGTTTGAAATCGGGATGAGTTTTTGCCTGAGTCCTAGTTTTTCAAGCGTGTTCCATGCGTATTCGATATTGACAGCGTTTTGAAAAAGCTTCTTTCCATTTTTCTCGATCCAGTTCGAAACGTAATCATTTTTAGCGTCTCTCTTCGGATTGAATTCGTCGATGATTTTTTTGATTTGAGCGAGATCCTCGTCCCGCATTTTGAGCTCGTACTGAAAAGCTTTCGTCAGATAGCGAATGACTGAAAGAATGGGGGGATTTCGTCCTTCTCGCGCAAACCGGGTTGAGTCATGGCTTGGAGAGAAATAATAATGAAGAGCATCGTCGTGAATGTCTTTGATAAATTGAGACTCATGTGAATTCCAGTCGCGAAGGTCTCTCACGACGGATTCACCTGATTTTGGCTTTGTGATTTCAATCATACCGGTCGAATTGGAATCGGTGTGCTGATTTAAGAAATCAGGATTGTCGAGCAGCGCGAGTTTGTCTCCGAGACTCTGAGTGAGCAGTCGCACTTCCCACGCTGTTTTTGAGCCTTGAAGATGAGGGTATTTTGCCATCAGCGCTTGCTGAAGGGTATCTGCCTGCTTTGGGTTGCCATCGATCACGATGTCGAGATCTTGGGTCGAGCGATAAATATTGGTGTAATCGTAATCAAAACGATCCGGCTGAAATCTTTTATCTCCGTCTTGGCGGAGCATGTCCCATTTCACGTCATGGGAGTAGCCCGCGGCCGTTCCACCAAAGATCCAGCCTTGGATGCCAAGTTTTTCCGCGTCTTGTTCGATAAATCGAAACTCGTCGACGCGTTGGAGATGTTCGGTGATTCCTTGCTCGAGCTTTTCGAGTGACGGAGTTTGGGGTTCAGAGTGAACGAGAGGGGTGGCGATCGCGAGAAGCGATAACAGTACGATACCGCTCAGAATGAAACGGCGCTTGACCCCAGACCTCATGAACAAGGTATCGGACCTTTATGGGAAATAATTGAAAAAGCGTTGTCCTGCGGCTCGGAGAGCATATGCGTTATAGCGATGAGCGGCATGCTCTGCTGCGGCGCGTATTGTTAATAAATAGTATTTAATAATAAAGAGTTGCGATGTGTCCGCGCATACGCAACCAGCAGTCTGAACCCAGGATCCTTTCTCACCGTCAAAAAGAAGTCATTGAACAATTGAAAACGGGCAACGTGACTCGCATCCGCTATGACCAAAAGTGGCCGGCTGATGAGTTGGTTCGTTTTGCTTTGAAGGAAGGTTTTCTTCAGGAAGGACTCCGCTCGTTTCCTGATCCGAGGAAAAGCTGGGAAGTCCCTATGGACATCATCCTACTTGCTCACGTGATGCAGCGACTCAATGACCAGCACTCGCTTCTTCTGGCTCCCTACATGGTCGACTCGCCCGAGATCCTCACGCATCTTGGATATAATGCTGAGGTCCTAGAAACAGGATTCAATGACAAGGCGCAGTTTCCACGAGAGGCTCCTTTCCATGGCGAGACAATGAAACATATTCTCGCCAACTCGCGTGCCGGGAAAATGATTCTGTGGTTTAACGAGAAGTGGGGCCCCCTCTGTCAGAGGTACGCGCCAGGACGAACCAGACAATACGTGATTGATGGATGCGATATTCCGATTCCGGAAAAGCACGTTCGTTTCTACAAAGGCGCAGGTGTGCGTAAGAATCCAGATGACACTTACTCTTATGGTTATAAGGCTGTTTGGATCTACGAGATCATCGATAAAAAAGGAGTGATCGTTGCCTTAGATATTGTTCCAATCCAGGTTCATGACATCGAAGCAGGCAGACCCTTGGTGGCGCGTACGAACCTTGAAGAGGGCTCCTGCCTGATCATGGATCGCGGCTTCATTGACTCGGGTTGGATCGATCATCTCAAAAAAGATCGTAAAATCGATGTTATTTTGCCTTTACGCAGCAACATGCAGGCAACCCAAGGTGCCGTGGCTTGGGCGGACAATCAGAATCAGTGGCAGCCGCACCCGAACGAGAAAAGAGCAGAAAAAGGTCAGCTCGTTGCCCAGGTCGTTCCACCTGATCTTCTTTGGGAAGAATGTCCTGAGTTAAAATCCGGAGCGCTTGTTCGATGGAAAAACAAAGCTACCGGAGAGAATGAAGAAGTTTTATTTGTCACGACTCGCGAGGCATTGAGCGCCGCTAGGATCTTGGAAG
This sequence comes from uncultured Bacteriovoracaceae bacterium, assembly GCA_964496965.1. GTDB lineage: Bacteria > Bdellovibrionota > UBA1018 > UBA1018 > UBA1018 > CAZCBS01. The sequence continues at coordinate 7,388 of CAZCBS010000002.1, read as the reverse complement.
CTTACGATCAATGTCCGGAGATTGAAGAGGCTCATAAACAAATGAAACTCTTCCAAGGTATTGAGCGACTCCCTTCTAAAAAAATAGCCCACGTTGTGTTTCGAATCCTGATGGGAGTGGTGGGATACAACTTGATGAATCTGTTTTTGAACTCCGAGCACTGCAATACCTATGAGTCGTTTTCACTGAAGACACTCAGACAAAAAAGAAAGAACGAGAAGAATCCAGATTTGGTGATTTACACGCAAGATGCTTTTGCGATCATGAAAGTGCTCGAATTCATGTCATTGACCCTGAGGCTTCCAGAAGATGCCCGAGAGCGACTTGCTCAAACGCTTGAGCAGGACGGTTCTCAGCAGACTCTTGCCGCGTAAGCGGAGGGCAACGGGAAAAAGAACAGTTCGCTCACAGTAAGGCTCGTTCTTCATGAGCAAGTCTTCCAATACTTGCTCTATATCCGCGCTTTAACTACTTTTTGACACAATGCTTTCCGAGACGCAGTGCTGTGTCTCTCTACCAATTCCTACCAAACCTCAATTGGCAGTCCAGGCACGCGAGCGTATTCTCTTTTATTGCGTGTGATGAGTCGTCCTTCGCGCACAAGTACCGTAGCCGCGATGAGTAGGTCGTTTCCTCCGATGACCTTCCCATTTCTTTCGAGGTTGGCACGAATCTCTCCATACTTGCGTGCGGTGCTCTCGTCGAAAGGGGCTGTTGGAAGATCTCTCAAAAACAGATCAAGCTTCCGTTCAGCATTCGTCGGGTCATTGGATTTATAAACCCCAACCCAGAGTTCTGCGACGACGATGCTCGGGATCTCGATTGCGGTGATCGACAATTCTCGGAGCTTTGATTCAACGGATGGATCTTTTCCTCTCAGAATCGTGATGCAGATATCTGTGTCTAAAAACGTGATCATGTCCAATCGTCCGCGCTCTTTACAGGACGAGCGGGTTTTCTCTCGGGAGCTTCCCAGCTACCGGGATCGGGAATCGAATGGAGTTCGGAAAAGAGTCGATCCCAACTTTTACCCTGGATTTCTCGTTCGGCTTCGCGTCGCAATAGCCGCCTTGCCCATTCGGCAGCCGACAATCCGGCTCGCCTAGCAGCAGTTTGAAAGAGCCGGTGGTCTCTGGGGGATGCCGGAATTTGGAACCTCTTACTCATACTCATGAGTATGAGTATATATAAAATACTCGAACATGCAAAGCAAAATGACGCAGCGATTAATTGACTATCAGTAAGGGGTTATGTATTTGTGCAGCGCATTGCATAAATATAAACCCCCTGGCGACCGCAAATCGCCGGTTTTTATTGGAGTCATTCAAAATGATGAAGAATTGTTTCACGAAATCTTTCGTTGCCGCAGCTCTCGCGCTTGTGCTCGGAGCGGCTTCTGTTTCTCAGGCAAAAGAGATTGTTAAAAACGCTCGCGAAAACGACGTCGCGACGAAATATGTTCTCACCGACGATTCTACGCTCTATCGCGTGATCAACGGCAAGCGCTGCGATATCACGACCGATGTTCAGAGCTTCAAGGTCTCTCAGCATCCAAACGATCTCGCGATGATTTATTTCAAAAAGGGCGGCGATCTCTACGTCCTCGGCGGCAGAACGCCTTTCATAAATAATCATTGCCCAAAAGCGGAAACCCGCAAGCTGATGGAAAACGTCAAGAAGTACAGCGTGACCTCCAACACTCGCACCACGATCGTGAACGTCGCTCTCAGCTACGAAGGAAAATTCGTCGCTTGGGATAACTCCAAGCCTGTTTTTAACGTCGTCGGCGCCGATGACTACGAAATGAACCAAAACTTCGGAGCTGAAGGCAAGCCATTCAGCAGCTATGTCGCGTTCGTGCATAGCACACGTGGTGGAAACATCATGAAGGTCAAAGGAATCAATGTTGACGCTTCTAAGTGGGATTCTTCCCGCTATTACAGCAGCATTGACCAGTTCAAGCGCGACAACGGCCTCAGCAAGGACATGGAATAATCGCTGAGCACATTGCTTCAATTGAAAGGGCTCGCGGGACCAGGTTCCGCGGGCCCTTTTCGGATGACACACCCGACAATTCCGTGTAATGACAGCGGGATATGTCCTATCTCGATCAATTAAAGGAACTGGCGGAACGCGAAAAGAAAGCCGAAATCGGCGGGGGAGCTGAACGCATTGCCAAGCAGCATGCAGCGGGAAAGCTGACGGCACGCGAGCGATTGGAACTCCTTTTAGACCCAGGTACTTTTGTTGAACTCGATAAGTTCGTGACTCATCGCTGTTCTGACTTCGGAATGGAAAGTCAGAAGTTTTTAGGTGACGGCGTCGTCACCGGATTTGGAACGATTGGCGGCAGAACCGTCTACGCTTTTTCTCAAGACTTCACCGTTTTTGGCGGAAGCCTCTCAGGCGCGCATGCGACGAAGATCTGCAAAGTGATGGATCTTGCGCTGAAGGCAGGAGCGCCGGTTATCGGCCTTAACGATTCGGGCGGGGCACGCATTCAAGAAGGCGTCGAATCACTGGGCGGCTATGCCGAGATTTTCTGGCGCAATACGCAAGCCAGCGGAGTAATTCCGCAGATCAGCGTGATTTTAGGCCCGTGCGCCGGGGGCGCGGTTTATTCGCCAGCCATCACCGACTTTATTTTCATGGTCGACTCGAGCTCCTACATGTTCGTCACGGGGCCGGAAGTCATCAAGACGGTGACTCATGAAGAAGTCACCAAAGAAGCTTTGGGTGGCGCGGAAACTCATATGGAGAAAAGCGGCGTTTGCCACTTTGTCTATCCTAGCGAGAAGGCCTGTCTTCAGGCTGTGCGCAAGCTGATGAGCTTTATTCCTTCGAATAATCTGGATGAGGCACCCCGGGTGAGCGCAGTGGATCCATCCGAGCGCGCTTGCACCGAGATCGCGAAAATTCTCCCAGATAGCCCGAACAAGCCTTACGATATGCGCCTTCTGATCAAGGACGTTGTCGACAATGGCGAGTATCTTGAAGTGCACGAGAACTATGCTCGAAACATCGTCGTGGGATTTGCGCGCATTGGTGGCCAAGCTGTTGGCGTGATCGGAAATCAGCCTGCGCACCTCGCGGGATGCTTGGATATCGATGCTTCTTTGAAGGGGGCTCGATTTGTTCGCTTCTGCGACTCGTTCAATATCCCGTTGGTGACGTTCGTGGACGTGCCGGGTTTCTTGCCTGGAACGACACAAGAATACGGCGGAATCATCAAGCACGGAGCCAAGCTACTTTACGCATACTCCGAAGCGACAGTGCCAAAGCTCACGGTCATCACGCGCAAGGCCTATGGCGGCGCATACGATGTGATGTCATCGAAGCATATCCGGGCTGATTACAATTTCGCATATCCTACAGCGGAAATCGCGGTGATGGGTCCCGATGGCGCGATCAACATTCTTTATAGAAAAGAGATCATGGAGGCCGAGAAGGCCGGGCGAGTCGTCGAGGAGAGGGCACGGTTGGCCGATCTTTATCGCAAGACTTTCGCGAACCCTTACAAAGCCGCCGAGCTTGGCTATATCGATCAGGTGATTTTGCCCGAAAACACGCGCCAGATCTTGATTCAAAGCTTGAAATCGATCGCAGGCAAGCGCGAGAAGGGCCCTGCTCGCAAACACGGGAACATTCCACTATGAAAAAGCGCGCTCCTGTCCTGATTGCCAATCGTGGAGAGATCGCGATTCGAATCGCGCGCACTTGCCGGGCTTTGGGTTTCCCAGTGGTGACGGTTTACTCGGACGCCGATCGTTTTTCGGATCACGTGCGATACTCCGACCAGTCATATTGGATCGGTGGCGCTGCTCCGAAAGAAAGCTACCTCGATGTGCAAAAGCTCCTTGAGGTCGCGAAGAAATCGGGCGCCAAGTACGTTCATCCGGGCTACGGCTTTTTGTCGGAGCGCCCTCATTTTGTGGAAGCGTGCGAAAAAGCCGGACTGACTTTCGTCGGTCCTTCCGCTGAAAGCATGCGTTTGATGGGTGATAAGATCCAGGCGCGCGCGACGGTTGACGCGTTGAAGGTTCCGCGCGTTCCAGGAAGTCCTGGCGTCGTGAAAACCGCGGAAGAGGCCGCGAAAGTCGCCAAGGGAATTGGCTATCCGATTCTTTTGAAAGCAGCCGCGGGCGGTGGCGGTAAAGGAATGCGTCGCGTGGACAGCGAAGCGGAGATCGTATCGGCGTTCGAAGGCGCGACTCGCGAAGCCTTGGGCGCTTTCGGCGACGGATCGATGTATGTCGAAAAACTGATCCTCGAGCCGCACCACGTGGAGATTCAGGTCTTTGGCGACGGCAAGGGACGAGCGATTCACTTGGGTGAGCGCGAGTGCTCGATTCAGCGTCGCCACCAAAAAGTTTGGGAAGAGTCTCCTGCGCCGATTCTCAATCAGTATCCTAAAACACGAGAAGCGATGTTCGAAGCAGCAGTTCGCGTGGCGGAAAATGTGAAATACGCGGGCGCCGGAACGTTTGAGTTCATCGTGGATGGCGCCGGAAATTTTTATTTCCTTGAGATGAACACGCGCCTTCAAGTCGAGCATCCGGTCACGGAATGGGTGACGGGAGTGGATCTTGTAGCTTGGCAGCTCCTTCTTGCCGCGGGAGAGCTCAAGTGGCCGTCGATTCCAGAGCGCCGCGGAAGCGCGATTGAGGTTCGTCTGTACGCCGAAGATCCGCATACATTCTTGCCCGCGCCGGGAGCGCTCGGAGCGATTCATCTTCCAACGGGTGCTTTTATTCGCTCGGACTCCGCTTTTTCTGGTCCAGGTGAGGTGAGTGTTCATTACGATCCGATGATCGCGAAAATTTCTGTTTGGGCGCCCACGCGCGAAGAGGCGGTGGATCGCCTTCGAGTCGCTCTGGATGAAGCCCGTGTTGAGCCACCTAAAAAAACGGACGGCGCGCAGATGGGATCGTTGAGAACCAATCTGACGTTTTTACAGCGTTTGGTGAATAACCGGGATGCGATTTCCGGCAACACAACGACGGATTTGATCGCTCGTCATTCGGATTTGACCACAAAGCAAACGGAAGCTCCAACGCTTGAGGCGGCGATCGCCCTTGCGACTTTTCAGATTCTTTCCGAGAGCGAAGCAGCAGGCACCGCTCCCGCTGAGGGCGCTCGTACAGGCTCACTCTGGACGCAGATTGCGCGCCACGAAGGGGTTCGTCGATGAGTCATTTAAAAGGTAAAGTCGGATCGTTCGAGCTTTCTTGGAAATCCGCTCCGCGCGGACCGTCGGGCAGCACGCAAGTGCAGCTTGCGGATGGTAAAACGGTGGAGCTTCGCTGGAAGAAAGATGCCGAAGGCATCTGGATTGAGCTTCCGCATGGAGTTTTCGGCTACGATATCTCAGGCCATGTCGATGATGATGGCCGCACCGTTTACTCGATGACGCAAAGACAGGCGCCAGGGGCCTGGACCGGTCTTTCGTTTCAGCGCGCAGGCGAGGAGAGTGCGGCAGCGGGCGCCGCCGCGGGCCCTAAGAAAGGCGTTCGCGTTCGCGCGCAGATGCCAGGCAAGATCATTGCAATCTCCGTGAAGGCTGGAGATGTGGTTGAAAAAGATCAGCCGCTTTTAGTGATGGAAGCGATGAAGATGGAAAACGTGATTCGCGCTCCGCAGGCCGGAAAATTAGGCCAAGTGAAAGTGACAGCAGGCCAGGCCGTTGAAACCGGCGCTGATCTTTGCGTGATCGATCCTGCGTAATAAGAGGTAGTTCCGATGTCCGATGTGAAGAAAACTCCGAAGCCTGCTCCTGCGCTCAGTACTCGTTCTGGTATTCCGGTGAAAGAAACTTACTGGCCGGAAGATCTGTTTGGAGCTAGCGCGCAAGAGTATCTCGGCACGCCAGGGCAGTTTCCATTCACGCGTGGCGTTCAAAAAGACATGTATCGCGGTCGGCTCTGGACAATGCGCCAGTATGCCGGCTTTGGAAACGCCGAAGAATCCAACAAGCGTTATCACTATCTTTTGTCTCAGGGAACGATGGGGCTTTCGGTGGCTTTCGATCTTCCGACTCAGCTCGGTTACGATCCTGATCACGCCCGCTCGAAAGGCGAGGTCGGAAAAGTCGGCGTCTCGATCTCGAACCTGGACGAGATGCGCACTCTTCTCAAGGGGATCGATCTCTCGAAGGTTTCGACCTCGATGACAATCAATGCGACGGCAAGCATCTTGCTCGCGTTTTATGTCGCGGTTGCCGAAGAGCAGGGCGTGAAATCCGTGGATCTTCGCGGCACCGTTCAGAACGATGTTTTGAAAGAATACGTCGCTCGCGGAAACTATATCTATCCTCCTGAAGGCGCGCTGCGAATCACGACCGATATGTTCGCTTGGTGCGCGAAAAACGCGCCGAAGTGGAATCCGATTTCGATCTCGGGCTACCATATCCGCGAAGCGGGATCGACGGCGGTCCAGGAGCTTGCGTTCACTTTTGCCAATGGCATTGCTTATGCCGACGCGGCAGTGAAGAAGGGGCTCGACATCGATAGTTTCGCGGGCCAGCTTTCGTTCTTCTTCAACGTGCATAACGACTTTTTCGAAGAGATCGCGAAGTTCCGCGCCGCACGCCGTATTTGGGCTAAGATCATGAAAGAGCGCTTCGGCGCGAAAGATCCGCGAAGCTGCATGGTGCGTTTCCATTCGCAAACCGCGGGATCGACTTTGACAGCGCAACAGCCGGATAACAATGTGGTGCGCGTTGCCCTTCAGGCTCTCGCTTCTGTTCTGGGTGGGACGCAGTCGCTTCATACCAATAGCTTGGATGAAGCGCTTTCGCTTCCGACAGAGAAAGCAGCAAAGCTTGCGCTTCGCACGCAACAGATCATTGCATTCGAGAGCAACGTCACTCAGACAGTCGATCCACTTGCGGGAAGCTACTATGTTGAGTCGTTGACCGCTGAGCTTGAAAAGCGCACATGGGAATATCTCGCTGAGATCGATCGCCGTGGCGGCACTATTCAATGTATCGAGACGGGCTATATCCAAAACGAGATCGCGAACTCGGCTTACTCGGATCAGCGCAAAATCGATGATGGCGCGATCAAGGTTGTCGGCGTTAATTGTTTTAAAGATGAAGGCGAAGCCGCGTCGGCTGATATTCTTCGCATTCCTCCCGAGCTTGAGAAGGGCTCAGTCGAGCGCGTGCGAGCCTATCGCGCGAAGCGCTCCGAAGGCGCAACTCGAGACGCCCTCAAGGCTTTGCAGGCCGGCGTAAAAGCCGACGCCAATTTGCAGGCCTTGATCTTAAATTCCGTCAAACCGAGGGCCACCCTGGGCCAGATTTCAGCTGATATGCGGGAAGTCTTTGGGCTCTACCGCAAGTATGCAGATTCCTAAGTAATTTCCTTTGATTAATGCACCGGATTGAC
>CAZCBS010000001.1:0-37499 GCA_964496965.1 uncultured Bacteriovoracaceae bacterium | reverse complement strand
CCCTCGATCTTTTTCAATGCCAATAGCGATGGAATTTCCTCGAATCTCTCAAACCAGGTCCCGTCCAAAAAGCGACTGACTCTTTCCAAGCTGAGCCAGCGATTACCTTTGGCGCAGATGAGGTTTTGATAGTGCTTTCCCAACGTATTGGAGATCGTTCTCGGGTCTTTCGAATTTGGATCGCTCGAGACCAGAACTTCCATATCTTCGTAAGTCTGTTGATCGACCTGCGGAATGCCGTAATAAGCGTTATGAAAATTCCGGCCCCCAACGATGGCCATCGTATCTTGACGCGACTCCTTATCGATCATTAAAATCTTGTCATGAGATCTGCGATCCCAGTTCAAGCCGGTCTCGCTCGAAACATCGACGTTCTCAAAAAGTTTCCCTCTGATATTGCTCAAGATCGTCCTGATGCGGCCCATGGGATGGAAAATTACGACATCCACCTGCCCGGGCTTAAGCCCGTTTTTCCGGGCAAGCTCGCGAGCCAACAAGAGCGCCCGCGGATGGCGATACTGATCTTTCAGCGCCTCGGCCAGAGATCCGCCCGCATCGATCATAAAACGAACGTTGACACCGCGAAGAATCGCTCTACGAAGTTCATCAAGCACGGCCTTTGTCGATTCGTCCGCCTCGAAAATATAGGTCGATACATCGATGCTCTTCTTGGCCTTTTGAATGAGCAAGATCTTCGCAAGAAGCGCCTCATGTGGGTCGGCCAGGACTTTGACCTGACCAGGAAACCAGCCGGTTTGCTGCGCATCGTAGTTAGTCAGCGAGTCGATTTGAAGAGCCCAGTCACCACAAACCTCGGCTTTTCGCGCTCTATGTTCCGGCCTCAAAGATTCTTCAATGACATCCCCGGAGGAAGAAGCAAGTCCACGGTTTCCCACCGTCTCGGGTGCATGCGCGAAGCCCTGAAATAGACAAAGAGCGGAGATCGCCGCCAGTCCCGCTCCAAATCCGACACTTGCTTTTTTCATGATTGCCTCTCTCTTCTCGCTGCTTCGTTTGAACCGAATCAGGGCGAGCAAAGTAAGGCAAGACTCGTACCGGCCTATGCGACGATAGAACGGGCCAACGACTCCAAAGCGGACACGGTGCTTTTCGGTATAGTTACAAACGCTTGCTGATTTTTTACATATCAATAATTTATATTACGCCGTGAGCACGCCTGTACACGAATTAGACACCTGTAAAGCTGAATGAACTCGAGAAAACCGAAGAGAGTCGAAGCTTTATTTTTGAAAACGCAACGCATCTCACAACAGCAGAGACACTGTGAAGCACTCACTCACTCACTCACTCACTCACTCCGCCGGCGGCGGCGGCGGCGGCGGCGGCGGCGGCGGCGAAACATCATGAGGACCGCAAACTATCAAAAAAAACATGTCAGCGGCAACAGACCATTCGAAAAACTATTTTATAAAAATCTTGACAGAGTTTTATAAATTTTCAGCTCGGTTTTTAGAAACCATCGTAAAATACGCCTATTTTGAGCATACTTTAGCTTTAACAGGCTCTCTTTCAAAACATGCCGACAAAAAACATTTTTACTAAAACAGCCCGGCATAAGTCATCTGTACGCATTACGGAGCATGCAAAATTCGATGGTATGCATGCTCTTACCTATGAACGAATTAAAACCTGTTTCTCTTAAGTCCCTGTCGAACGAAAGATTGCTTCAAAACACTCAGGCGCTTGTCGCTGAGGAAAGAAAATTAACGACATCCATTCTCTGGCACATGCACGAAATCCAGAAGCGAAGACTTTACGCCGAAAAAGGCTACGGATCTCTCTTCGAGTATGCCGTCAAAGAGCTCTCCTACTCCGAAGCGGCCGCTGGAAGACGAATCGCCGCGATGAGACTGTTAGTCGAAGTTCCAGAAATCGAGCCTGCTCTCGAGAGAGGCGATGTGAGTTTATCGACTCTTTCCACAATTCAAAGTTTCATTCAAAGAAAAGAAGAGCCCGTTTCAAAAGACGAAAAACGAGAACTTGTATTCGCGCTCCAAGGAAAATCCAGACGCGAGTGCGAAAAAGAGCTTTCAGCTTTAGATCCGCAAGCCGCTCTTCCGCAAGAACGAGAACGAGTGGTCAGTCCTACTCAAACAGAAATTCGCTTCATAGCCGATGACTCTCTCATGGAAAAACTTCAAAGCATCCGTGAGCTCGACGGGCATGTACAATCCAATCCTTCTTATCTCGAGCTCTTTCATCGCATGGCCGATCTGACGCTCAAAAAGCTTGATCCACTCTCTTCAAAAAAGACCACCCACAAAAAAACAGTCCGCGATGAAGTTACCAAAAATGCGCAAACAGCGGACAAAAAGTCGCCCCAATCCAGAGCGGCCGACTCGACTCCGCCGGCGGAGTGCTCACCAGCACCAGCACAGACGCAATCTCAACCGGCTCAACACGAATCAATCCAATCCACTGGCCAATCCACTGGCCAATCCACTAGCCGCTATATTCCCGCAGCGCTAAAAAGAGAGATTTGGCGACGTGATCAGGGCCAATGCTCTTATTGTAGTCCGGATGGCAGGCGCTGCAATTCGCGATTTGCTCTTGAAGTGGATCATGTTGAGCCATTTGCGCTCGGAGGAAAAACCGAAGCGTCCAATCTCAGATTGCTTTGTCGGGCACACAATACGCACCAAGCCATCGCAAAACTAGGTCCGAATCGAATGCAAGCTTACGTTCGATAATCGGCTAATCGCTCACTGTGTCGAGCTTCATCGTTCGGGCCGAAATCCTCAGTTCAGCCGCAATGCTTTCAAATCAAAAGCCATCGGCTTGAAAGGCGTTGGCGTCGCCTCACTCTCCCACATTTTGAAACAGCCGTAGAGGTACTTGCTATCGAATGCGACTTTTCCCTGCATATCGACCACATTCAGGCCTGGGAACTGCCAAGCACGAATAGAGGGCTTTGGCTCTCTGGCCGCCGCGAGAGCTTGGCTCTTCCCAAATTTCCAAACCGCGTTCGAATACATCAGCATAAGTCGATCGCCATCGAGGACGCGAACAGCTTGCGGAAACGCGTTGTCGATTTTGATTTTCTTAGTAAACGCCAGGCTACGAAGGTTCATGAGATACATCCCACGAAACGTCGCTTCGTTATCATTATCAACAGCGATCACGGCCTGGTCCGCGCTCAAAAGAGCGATGTCCTGTGCCGACGAAACGGTGATCATTGGAAGAATTTTAACAAACTTGCCAGACGCAAGGTCCAACACCGTCACGCCAAGAACGCTATGAGCGATGATCGCGCGATTTCCGCTCAAAACAAATCCCTCTGCTCTCTTGCGCCAATCAAGATCCGGAGCTGCCTCTGGGTGCGTTGCATATTTGAAGAGCTGCTTTTCGCTCGAGATATCCCACGCCTCGAGAGTCACGCCCGTCAGAACATACGCGATATCTCCAACAACCTTAATGTCAGTCACTCGCGCATCCGTCGAGATATCGAAAACCTGGGTTGTGTTTTTGAGCGAAGTGATCCGCACATGCCCCACTCTTGGCACCAAAGGCCGGAGGCTCACCGCGAGATAGTCTTCATTGGTGAAAATGGCCTGATCGCAGCCGCCCATTCCCTCGAAGACTTCTTTTCTGACCTCTTCTATTGAAATCGAAGGCGAAACCCCAGTCGAAATGGCCACATGAGAAGCGTAGCGGACTCCGCCCGCCTCGACAGAGCTCGACGAAGCGAAAGCGCCACTTGCGAAGAAAATAGCGGAAGCTAAAATCAGGACATTTTTCATCATTTTCTCTCTCCGTGTGTAGGTAACTTGGCGTAAGCCTCTAAAAAAATCTCTGGAAGACGATCGATATCACCCGAAGGATCTCTTTGATATCCGCGTCGCATATAAAGCCCCGCGACCCCATGCGCTCCCCGTCGAACATGAAGTCCCACGGCCGTGCATTTCCAATCCTCGAAAGCGATTCGCTCGGCTTCGTCCAACAAAAAATCCGCGATCCCCTGGCCTCGATAAGCGAGATCAATTCCCAGCATGCGAACGTCGGCCATTCGATCCTGCCACGCCTGGCAACGCTCCGAACCAGACGGGAGAAGAGTCAACGTTCCCACCACTTTGCCATCGACTTCCGCAGCCAGTACGGTGCCAATGCGGCGTTTCTCAGCGACATTTCGAAGATCGGCTTTTCTTTCGTCATCGACCACGACTTCGGGCATTTTGCGAGCGTACTGAGTGACATAAGCATGGATCAGGATTTCACCAATGACTTTGTCGTCTTCAGGGCGAGCCACGCGGATGATCGGTCGAGACATAAGTAGGTTCAACGTCGCTCAATTTCCGTTTGAGGTCAACCTGGACCTGCGTCAGGCCGGACACACCTGTCAAAGATCCTCAACCGTCTGAAACTCAGGCAGTTGCCGGCGCGATTATCCTGTCTTTATCGCTCTCAGCCGTTGGAGCGCTTCTTGCTTTAACTAGGTGCATATGTGGAACACTCAAATGAACCAACAATCCGTTGTCCCTGTGATGATCATTCTGACCATTGGCTTGCTCTGTGTTTGGGCTAGCCAAAACTTGGCTTGATCTTTTTCGAAGAGAACTGGACATTAATGGCATCGTGAAAACATCGCCTAGTCCTGCCGATTCTATTCGTTACGTTAAAGATCAGCGTGGCCCCGTAGGTCGCTTCCTCTCTTGGATCGATCTTCTCATTTGGGGCATCCTTTTGATGGGAAGCCTTCTCTGCTTCAACATCATCCAATGCCTCAGTTTTGTTTTTTTCCCGGTCTCGAAATGGCTGGTTTGGAAAATCAATCGAGAATGCGCCAATGCCTGGTGGGGCTTTCTCGTTTTCTGGGCTGAGAAATGGCTTCGCGTTCGCGTGGAATTTTCGGGCGACGAAATTCCGTACGGCGAAAATGTCTTGCTCATCTGCAATCATCAGCAAATGCCAGACATCCCGATTCTGATGGCGCTTGCGATTCGCAAAGGTCGCCTCGGCGATATGAAATGGTATGTGAAGGACTCGCTCAAGTACATTCCAGGAATTGGCTGGGGAATGTATTTCTTGGGCTGCGTTTTTCTCAAGCGTAACTGGTACGCGGATTACGAGAACATCCAAAGGACATTTGAACGCTTACGCACTCTGGGCGTCCCTTTCTGGCTCGTCACTTTCGTTGAAGGCACTCGGATCAAGCCGGGCAAGCTCAAAAAAGCGCAAGACTATGCGCGAACCAAAGGCTACCCGATTCCGCAGCATACCTTGATTCCAAAGCGCAAAGGTTTCGCGACCGCGATTCAAGAGCTTGGCAACAAGATCGATGCCGTTTACGACGCGACGATTTTTTATGAACAGGGAATCGCAAGCCTATTTGAGTTTGGTCGTGGACTCACTCAAAGCGTCAAGCTCGACGTTCGCCGCTATCCAGTCGACTCTTTGCCTAAAGATGAGGACTCGCTTGCTGAGTGGCTTCGACTTCGCTTTCACGAAAAAGACGAGATGCTCGTTCGTTGGGAAACTGAAACCGGGAAATAAAAAAACGCGCTTTAGGATTTGCCTAAAGCGCGTCTTGATTTTTTACTCTGCCCGATCGACTTAGCCGAGCATTGAAGCAACGGCTGCGCGCTCTTCTTCGAGCTCTTTCAGCGTTGCATCCATTTTCTGCTGAGAGAATGCGTCGATCTCAAGACCTTGAACGATCTTGTATTCGCCGTTCTCCGTCGTGCATGGAAATCCGTAGATCACGCCCTTAGGAATGCCGTAGGAGCCATCCGATGGAACGCCCATCGTGACCCACTCACCCTTGGAGCCGAGCCACCAGTCGTGCATATGATCGATCGCTGCGTTGGCCGCACTGGCCGCGGAAGAGAGACCGCGAGCTTCGATAATCGCAGCGCCGCGCTTGCCAACGGTTGGAATGAAGGTTTCCTTCATCCAAACTTCGTCGCTTGCCATTTTCGCAACGGAGTCGCCATTGGAAGTCGCAAAACGATAATCTGGGTACATCGTTGGGCTGTGATTGCCCCAAACGATGAGCTTCTTGAAGCTTCCGACTGCGCGTCCCGTCTTGCCCGAAAGCTGGGAAAGAGCGCGGTTATGATCGAGGCGAAGCATAGCGGTGAAGTTCAGTGGCTTCACGCGGCCGAACTTCTCGGCGGTCTTCATCGCGATATAAGCATTGGTATTGCATGGGTTACCGACAACGAGAACTTTCACGTTCGGGTTAGCGTGTTTGCCGATGGCTTCGCCTTGCGCGATGAAGATCTTTCCGTTTTCGGTGAGAAGATCTTTGCGCTCCATTCCTGGTCCGCGTGGTCTTGCGCCCACCAAGAGAACAACGTCCGCGTCTTTGAAAGCAACGGCTGGATCATCGCTCGCGACCATTCCTGCGAGAAGCGGGAACGCACAGTCTTCGAGCTCCATCATGACGCCTTTGAGCGCCTTCTGAGCTTGAGGCAGCTCCAGCATTTGAAGAATCACTGGCTGGTCTTTTCCAAGCATTTCGCCGCTGGCGATGCGGAAAAGAAGAGCGTAACCGATTTGTCCGGCGGCGCCGGTGACTGCAACTCGAACAGGTGCTTTTGCCATTTTAAGAATTCTCCTTGGGTATTTCAGGTATTCGACAGAACTTTCAGCGCGGCAAATGCCGTGCCTGCGGTCGGATCTTAGGCCGCATCTTGGGTGGGGTCAATCGGATTGCGTGACGGATTTTCGGACTTTGTCGCAGCGTTTCTTCGCAGCGAAGAAGCGCTGCAGCATCTTTACTGTGCTATTCTTGTTTCCATGAATCGAAACCGCTGGACCACTTTCATCGCAATGCTAGTGGCGATCTCTGGCTGTACTGTTCTTTTTTTTAAAAAAACAGAACTGAGCGCACTCGTTCAATCAGCATGTCAAAAGCTGATTCACTTATGCTCTATCCAATCCTCTATATATAATATCCCCCCAGCAGTACCCGAGCGCGCATCCATTAACTCAAACTCCTCTGCTGCAACCTTAAAGTCTGAGGGACTCCAACCATCGGAAGAGCCTGCTCCTAATCAAAAGACAAAAGGCACCTCTAGTCTTCAAGAAATCAAAAAACTCAACGAAAAAGACGACATCTGCCAACTCATTCAAAGCAAAACCATTTTTGATTTGGATAAAACAGATCTCGCGCGTCTTTTAGATGAAAAGCTGACTACGCCATCCAAGCTCTTGAGCGATCCGAGTCAATTAGCAAGCCCTGCTGATGACGACCTCACTCGGAAATTCTTGTATGCCATCTATCTTGGAGGCCTTTTAGAAGGATCACCTCATCCAAAAGAGCTGCAGTTGAACGAGTCCTATCGCCTCTTGAGCCAGCTTGCTCAATCTGAGCCCAGAAACGGCTCTAATCTCTATTAACGCCCAGCGATCCGATCCAAACTCAAACACCCTTCCGACAAAATCAGAGAAGATCTGATCGACATGGCAGAGGCGCCCGTCTTTGAAACCCCGATTCTGAATGTTTCAAAAGAAATCCATCAATGGGGACTTCAAAGCCCAAGCCAGTATCTTTTAGGAACATTAGTACTCAAAGACCTTCCCTCGCCGAACTACTTAACGACGTACGATCTCATTAAAGGATATCTAAACGAATCCGATGAGCGATTTCGTGAATTGATTTTCGAATGGGGCCAAAGAGTGTCGCGCCGACATGCGGACGCAAGCAGCAAAAGAGAATTTGTTTACTGGTTTGCACTCGAATACCAAATCGAGACCGCACTGAGCCGCTTGGCTTGGATGAAATTGCATCCGGACCAAGAAGTTCCAAAAGAGTTACCAAAGAGCTACAAAGTTCTCTTCGATCGAGATCCCCACCAAGACCAATGGGTAAAAGCGCTGAATAGTCCCGAGCACTGCAACGAGTCAGCGTTTCAAGACTTATTGGCATCCCAAATCCAATACGAAGAATCTTGGAGTCCTTCCCAATAAAAAACCCCGGCCAGGCCAAAGCCCGACCGGGGTCATTAAAATTCTCGCTCAACGCAGAGTGACCCGCGCCTTGCGCAGGTACTTACATAAACTTAATGATCTGAGAACCAAACTCAGAACATTTCACTTCAGCAACGCCTGCTTCGCCTTCTTGTTTCATGAGGCGAGCGAAGTCATAAGTGACATGCTTGGAGCCGATCGCGCCATCCATGCCCTTGATGATGAGGTCTGCGGCTTCAACCCAGCCCATATAACGAAGCATCATCTCACCGGACAAAATCCCCCATCCCGGATTGACCTTTTCGGGATTTCCGTATTTCGGGGCCGTGCCAATATTGGCTTCGAAAACAGCGTGGCCGGTAACGTAGTTCACGTTACCGCCTGGAGCGATTCCGATGCCGCCGACTTGAGCTGCCAGAGCGTCTGAGAGATAGTCGCCGTTCAAGTTCAAAGTCGCGATGACGTCGAACTCTTCCGGACGGGTCAAAACTTGCTGAAGGGCGATATCAGCAATCGCGTCTTTAACAACGATCTTGCCTGCGGCAACCGCGGCCTTCTGCTCGGCGTTTGCGGCTTCTTCGCCACTTGCCTTCTTGGTCTTTTCCCATTGATCCCAGGTGTAAACCTTGGAGCCGAACTCGCGCTCGGCCAAAGCATAACCCCAAGCGCGGAATCCGCCTTCGGTGAACTTCATGATGTTGCCCTTGTGGACAATCGTCAGGGACTTGCGCTCATTGGCGATTGCGTATTCGATCGCAGAACGAACAAGACGTTCCGTGCCTTCTTGAGAGACTGGCTTCACGCCGAGACCGCTGGTCTCAGGGAAACGAATTTTTCCGTACTCTTTCGGAAAGTTTTCTTTCAAGAAAGAAAGCATCTTCTTTGCGGCATCTGAGCCCTTTTCGAACTCGATTCCAGCGTAAATGTCTTCGGTGTTCTCGCGGAAGATCGCCATATCGACCTTCTCAGGATGCTTCACTGGAGAAGGAACGCCCTTGAACCAACGAACTGGGCGCAGGCAAACGTAAAGATCCAACATTTGGCGAAGAGCGACGTTCAAAGAACGAATGCCGCCGCCGACTGGAGTAGTCAAAGGACCTTTGATCGAAACAAGATAATGGCGAAGAGCCGTCAGAGTATCTTCAGGCAGCCAATCGTTGAATTTGTTGAAAGACTTTTCACCTGCGTAAACTTCGAACCATTCGATCTTGCGCTTGCCGCCATAAGCTTTTTCGACAGCTGCATCCAAAACGCGCTGAGACGATTTCCAAATATCTGGACCGGTGCCATCCCCTTCAATGAAAGGAATGATCGGGTTATTCGGCACATTCAACTTGCCGTTCTGAATCGTAATGGTCTCCCCGCGGCTAGGTGCGGACAGCTTTTGGAATTGCGGTGCCTTAGACATTTCTTCTCAACCTCCGAATTAAATATCCGGCGACTCTAGTCAATTCCTGAGCATTTCGGCAAGCGGATTATCAATTTCACCCGCTAGAACTCATGCCGGAACGCATCACAACTCGTTCAGACGAGTCCGGAAGTGCCTTGAGTTCAAGCCGAACATTGGCAATCGCCTCTAGATCTTGCGCGTCATGACTCACGAGAAGCAATGGAACAGGCCACTGCTCATGAAGCCGCAAAAGCTCCAAACGCAGCTCCTGCCTCAGCTCGGCGTCCAAAGCCGAAAAAGGCTCATCCAGAAGAATCAGCTGAGGTTTCCAAATGAGCGCCCGGACAAAAGCCAGTCGCTGTGCCTCACCGCCCGAAAGATGTCCGACGGGAGAATGCGCTCGCTCGGCAAGTCCGACTTTCTCCAGCCACTCCATTCCGACTTTTTCCGCCTCCGCCCGCGAGCATCCCGGTTGCCCGCTGTGGTGAAGAAGCCCGAAAATCGCGTTGCCTAAGACATCTAAAGATGGAAAAAGCGCCGGCTCTTGAAAAACAAAACCAATCCGACGCTTTTGCGGAGACCAAGATGTGACTTCTTGGTTTCCCAAATAAATTTTTCCAGAATCCGGCGCCTCAAGCCCCGCAATCAATCGAAGTAGAGTCGTCTTTCCGATGCCGCTTTTTCCGACCAAAGCCGCGCGCTCGCCGTGCGCGAGCGAGAAATCCGCCGCCAGCGTGAAATCCTTGTAAGCGTAGCGCGCATCGCCCGCCTCGGCTATTTGCTTTCGCAGATTTTCCAAACGAAGCTCAGACTTGTTTTCACTCTTCTCAGTCATGTCACTCATGTCAGCGAAGGCTTCCTCTCAGACTCAGTAAACGGATAAGCTACGAGGATGACCGCCGAACAAAGAAAAAGCAACAAAACCGAAACCACCTGCGCATCCTCGAATCGATATTGAGAGGACCAGCGCGATACCAGAAGAGGAAGCGGAATCAGATTCTCGCTATAAAACAAACTGACCGCGGAGACCTCTCCTAAGCTGGCGCCGACAACCATCGCGAACGCACCCAAAATCGGCGTTTTCCAAAGCGGCCATTCCACCGTCCCAAATTCGCAAAACCGGGACGCCCCCAGGAGCAACGCGGCTTCCACCTGGCGCGTATCGTGATCGCGCGCCACCGGCCAGAGAATCCGAAACGCGATCGGAAAAAAGATCGTCATCTGCAGAGCGATGATCGCAAGATAACTTCCACTGAACGGGTCGATCCAGTTTCCGTAAGCCAGCCAAAGCCCAAGCCCGAGAACCAGCGCCGAAATCCCGCTGGGCACTCCCATGAGAAACATCGCCACGCCACGAAGCGCGCGCCATCGCCGCGGCATCGTTTCCAAGAGCGCGACTCCAAGAACTGCGGTCAAGAGCGCTCCCAAAGCGGTCGCAAGTGCAAGCTTGAGCGATATCCATAGAGCAGGCCCCACTTCATCTAAAAGGGGGCGAAGCGAAAACCGGGCCAGCCCGATCCAGTGATCGCCAAAAGCCAAAACAGCGAGGTAAGGAAGAAAAAACAAAGAGGCAACCGCGATCGGCAGCGCCCTAGAAAACCGAGACTTCGGCTTCCCAAAATCCACTCTTTCACGCGAGCTCCGCGCAATCCGCCGCTCCTCGCGCGCATGAAGATAAACCACCAAGCACCAAGGCAGAAGAGTCACTAAAAGCTCCCAGATGGCACAAGCAACGGCGCTTTCAACATCCAGGCTTCCAAAGCGAATATGCGAATAAAGCGCGACCTCAAGCGTCTGAACAGGCGGTCCGCCGCCGAGAACTAAAATCAGCGCGAAGCTCATTGCGCAGAAAACAAAGGCCTGGCAAGCCGCGCTCCAGAACGACCATCGAACTTGGGGCCAAATCACCTGGGAGACGATGGACCATTCGCTCGCGCCCAACGTGCGCGCGGCCGCAAGCTGACTTTCAGGAAAGAACGCGCGAGACTGCGCGACCCAAAGCGCGATCCACGGCACATTAAACACGACGTGTGCAAGAATAACGGCCTTGAAACTATAACCCCAGTCCAATCCGGAAAGAATTCCCGATCGCCCTAAAAGAACAACCCAGGCAAGTCCAGCCACCACCGTCGGAACTCCAAACGGCAGCGCCAAAATCGCCTGCGCCCAGCGCCTTTCGCGAATTCCGCTTGCTCCAATCCAAAGGCCCAAAGGCAACGCGACAATTGCCGATAAAACGGCGCTGATCAGAGCTTGTCCCGTGGTCAGACCGGCGATTCGCAAAATCACCGGATCCGTCAGCGCTTGCCAGCTGTGAACTCGCGCTAAAAGCGCCACAAGAGGCGCGGCCACGCAGCCGATCCAAAACGCCGAGACCCAAACAGCGGCGGTTCCAAAAAGCACTCGATTTGAACGCAATCTAGAACGCTCCTGATCTCATTGATTTCATTGTATCGCTCTCGACCAATTCGAAAGCGCGGCGTTGATTTCGTCCGCCTTCACTTTGAGATGAATCACTTTCTTCGGCCTCGGTACATGGGCAAAACTCGGCGGAAGTTTCGTCGCTTTTCGAACTGGATACATCCACTGATGCTGAGGAATCTTATCCTGAACCGCAGGCGAGATCAGATACTCCAAAAACTCGCGCGCCAATCGAAGCTGCTGCTCTCCGACCTCGCCTGTCGCGAAAGAATTCTTCACAAGCGCGGCGCCTTCGACCTGCATGGGCTGGCCTTCGTCGAACAAGACCGCTTCATACCGGCGGTGCTCGGCCGAGTCCCCATGCTCTTCGTGATAGGCTTGGCTAGTCGTATAGCTCCAAACCAGCGGCGCTTCTTTTCGCAAGAACAAGCCATAAGCACCATCCCAGCCCGGAGCCAGCGTCAGCCATTGATTCCGCATCTTCGGCCAAAACTCATTTGCAGGCATCCCCGAGACTTGGTCCGCATAAAGCACAAAGGCAAGTCCCGGCGTCGAAGTCCGAGGATCTTCAAGAATCAGATTTCTCTTCCACTGAGGGAGAAGAAGATCCGTCAGCTTGGCGGGAGGGGAAAGCTTGGCGGCGTTCAAAGCTTGGCGATCCGCCATGAACGCATAAAAACCGTAATCCAATGGAATAAATCCCGGAATTTTCTTCAGATCGGGATGAAGCTCGCGCACTCCCTGAGGCTGCCACTTTTCTTCCATCAACCAAGGCCGCGCGCGATCAAAAGTCTGTTCATCCAGCCCAACCACGATCTGCGCTCCTGGCTTTCCGCGTTCAGCATCGAGCTGAAGCCGCGTCAGCAGCTGGGCGCCGTCGCCTGAGGGCAAGATTTTGAGCTCACATCCGCATTTTTTTTCGAACGCGGGAAAGATCTCGGGACCCAGCCCGCCTTTCGCGACAAAACTATCGTAGACGTAAAACGCTAGGGTTGGCTTTTGCGCTTGAGCACACGCGTCTGAGGATGCGCCTAACGTTCCCGCTAAAAGCGCGATCCCCCACAACGCGAAAGAAACTTTCACCTGAGGTCCGGATTTTTAGAGGAGCTGCCTTTCCCAGATTTGCCATCATGGGAGGGTTCAGCGCCAGGCTCACCGGCCTTCGGCTTCAAAAGTCTCAGCTTATTGGCGCGATCTTCGGCTTCCGTCTCAAAACGCCAAAGAATCTCGCAATTCTGGAGGTGCGTCGTCGTCTCTTCTTGGTTGGAAGCAATGTGAATGATCCCATTCTCATAGAGCGTCACATCGCAGTTGTCGACGTAGGTGCCCTCTTCGCCCGGGTAAAAGAAAATGACCCGCATTGCGTGCCCTTTTTTGAGAATCCTCACCCGATCTCCTCCTGATTGAGTCGACTTACTCGAATCTTTACTGGAGCCCCTGAAAAACCGACCGACTTTTTTCACCATAACGACCTTCTTAAGCGCTGATAAGCGTAGCGGGCAACGCCCGTCTCGACTATGGCACTTCTGGAGCCTATAAACAAGCCTATGCCCAGCGTGTGCCAATGAGCCATGTTCGGGCCCATGATTAGGCCATGTTCAGGGTTGATTCGCCTTCCTTCGAGAGATAAACAGGAGGCATCGTGTCGAATCTAAATCCTGGTCTCTTTCCCGACTTATTTAACGAAATCGATCGTCTAAAAAAGGCGAAAAACGCTGTTATTCTAGCGCATTACTACCAAGAGCCGGACATCCAAGACATTGCCGACTTTGTAGGAGACAGCTTGGAATTGGCCCGGGCTGCCCAAAAAAGCAAAGCTGATCTCATTCTCTTTGCCGGCGTCCATTTCATGGCCGAAGGCGCGAAAATTTTAAACCCGACACGAAAAGTGATCATGCCCGACCTCCGGGCGGGATGCTCCCTTTCGGATAGCTGCCCCCCCGAAGCCTTCGCTCGTTTCAGGGCTAAGTATCCCGATCATTTCGTCGTTTCCTATATTAACTGCTCGGCCGCGATCAAAGCCCAAAGCGATGTGATTTGCACGAGCTCGAACGTCGTTCGCATTGTCGAAAAAATTCCAAAAGATCGGGGAATCATTTTTGCCCCCGACCGAAACCTGGGCGCTTACGTTTCCAAGCAAACCGGCCGCGAGATGGTTCTCTGGCAAGGCGCCTGCATCGTTCACGAAACCTTCTCGGAGCGAAAAATCGCGGAGCTCAGAGTTCATCACCCTGAAGCCGAGCTGATCGCGCATCCCGAGTGCGAAGAGAGCCTTCTCTCCAAAGCGGATTTCATCGGCAGCACTTCGGCGCTCCTCAAGCACGTCATCCAGAGTCCGAAGAAAGAATTCATCATCGCGACTGAAGAAGGAATTCTTCATCAGATGAAGCAAAAAGCATCGGGAAAAACCCTGATCCCCGCGCCTCCGAACCAGAACTGCGCCTGCAACGAGTGCCCGTTCATGAAACTCAACACCCTCGAGAAAGTTTACCTCGCCCTTCGGGACGAAAAGCCCGAGGTCGATGTTCCTCAATCGCTTCGAGAAAAAGCGCTGAAGCCTCTTGAGCGCATGTTGGAATGGTCGCTATGAGCGCCGTCGGGAATCTGGCCGCTCAAGCTTCGATTCTTGCGATCGGCACCGAGCTCACCACCGGACAAATCACCAACCGCAACGCAGCCTGGATTTCCGAACGCCTCGTCCACTTAGGCGTCAATGTCGTCCTTCACGAAACCGTCGCCGATGATCGCGCCGCGATTTTCCGCGCGCTCGATCGTTGCTGGGAAACCAGTCGCCACGTTTTCGTCTGCGGCGGACTCGGGCCTACCACCGATGATTTCACGCGGGACGTGATTTCAGATTGGCTCGAACGCCCTCTCGAGTTTTACGAGCCGAGCTGGACCAAGATTCAAACGCGACTTCAAAAGTTCGGGATTCCTGTCGCTCCTTCCAATCGCCAACAGGCTTTCTATCCTCAAGGCGCTGAAGTCCTCAAAAATGCCCAAGGCACCGCGGATGGATTTACATGCCGCCTTGAGCGCGATTCACAACTAGGCAGACTCTGGGTTCTTCCAGGCCCTCCTCGTGAAATCGAAGCCATTTGGCAAGACAATCAGGTTCCTTCGCTTGTCTGTCGCGAGCTTCCCGAGGGCATCGAGCCACTCCAGCTTTTCACTTGGGAATGCTTAGGCAAGAGCGAAGCGGAGCTTGGAGAAATCACCGAATCCGCCGTCGCGGGAAGCGGGCTTCAAACCGGTTATCGCGCTCATCGTCCCTACGTCGAAGTCAAACTTTGGGTGCCGGCGTCTCGAGTTCAAGCGAACGAAAAATGGATCCGTCAGCTCGAAGCAGCGATCGGTCCGTGGGTGGTTGCGAAAAACGGCGACGATCTCGCCAAGCAGCTTGTCTCGCTTTTAAAACGAGCCGATGAAATCGACATCGTCGACGCTTGCACCGCGGGATTTTTAATGGAGCGGCTTGGGCCTTTGTTTCGAAGCTCTTTCGGCCGAGACATCGCTCGAAATCTCAATGTCGCGATGGAATGGGAATCCGTCTCATCTCCGAGCGAATGGGTTTCGAACGTTCTCTCCGAAGCCGACGACGAAGCTCTCATTCTTGCCATCGCCGGCATCACCTCCGACGGAGAATGGGCAGTCGGCTTGAAGGAGCAAGGTCGCTCGCATCAAGAAGTCTTTCGAACTCCTTGGAAAGACATCGAGCTGATCGAGCGTTCACGAGCCTATACCGTCGAATTTGCGCTTAAAACATGGCGAGATTGGCTAACTCGGAGCATGAACTAAAGCTCTGCCAGGCATGTAGCCTGCAGCCTCTGGCGAGCAATGACGCCCACTACATACTCTCCATGTAACGAATGCCGAAAACTGAATCGAATCACCTTAGGCGGTCATGAACACCAAAAGCCCGTCTGCGGAAATTGCGGCGCCGGTCTTCCGATTCATGGAGCGGTCAACGAACTGACCGCCGCCGGGCTTCAGGCATTGGTCGATAAGTCGCCGATTCCGGTCGTTGCTGATTTCTGGGCCCCCTGGTGCGGACCCTGTAAAGTTTTTGCTCCCATCTTCGCAAGCGTCGCGGCACAAATGGCCGGCGAAGTGGTTTTTGCGAAAGTCGACGCACAGGCCAATCCCCTTGCCGCCGACACTTACGGAATTCGCGGAATCCCCACTTTGATTTTCTATCAAGGCGGTTTCGAGCGAGCCCGTCAATCCGGCGCTCTCAACGCCGAAGTCCTCGTTCATTGGCTCCGATCTCGCGCCGCTTCATTTAAAAGAGCTGCGTAAGCAAAAAAGCTGCGTAAGAATCCATCTTAAGTTATCCTCCCCTGTGTACCAATGAACAAGGGGATCTTATGAGCGACCAAAATCAGGACCTTCAGGCTGAACTAGAGAAACTTCGCGCCGAAAATCAGGCGCTCAAAAAAACTTCCGCTAAAGGCCTGAGCCTTAAGGTCAGCGAAAAAGGCGCTCTTTCCGTTTACGGCCTGGGTCGTTTTCCTGTCACTCTGTACAAAGAACAGTGGATGAAGCTTCTCGGAATGGCGGACGATATCCGCGCTTTCATCCAAGCGAACGACGCGCAGCTTAAGACTAAGCAGTAAGCAGCATTTGCCATCTTCAGCAAGCTCCAAGGAACAGCGATTGCAAACTCGCTTGTTTCTAAGGAGATCTTTTCCATGGCAAACCCAGATATCGGCGAAAAGCTGACCGATCGCCTCAACGCGGACGAAGCGCAAGAAATGATGAGCCGCGCCAACGAAACTGCGACCGAATTCTACGACCAGGCCCAAGACTGGATGCGCGTTAACAGTCGCATGCTCTATATGGTCGGCGGATTTCTCGCAGTCGGAATCGTTGGCTACATTTTAGGCCGCAGCTCCGCGAATCGGTCTGACATTGAGAACTACTGAGATTCCACTCATCACGGATCTCAAAGAAGCCTCACGCTCCGTTGGCCGAATCGCGATTCTTCAGAGAGACCTCACGCTCTTAAACGCGGAGCTCAAGGCGATCATCCAAGCCAAGCGCGTCGCGTGCGCCTTGGCCGGCCTCATTTTTCTTCAGATGGCGGTTGGACTTGGGCTACTTTGGGCTGGAGTCATTCTCTATCGCGCGGGATTTTCGCCCGGCTCGATTGCTCTTTTTTCTCTCTTCGTTCCAGGCGCGGCGGCGGCCATTTTCTTTTACTTCGCCGATCAGATTGGAAAACCGAATGAAGCTATTCGACCTGATCCGACCTATCAACTACCAGAAGAGACTCGAGCTCGAGTCCGAGCTTGAGGCCGAAAAACGCAGGCTTGCTCAAGCCTCAGGTCGCGCCGCGACGCGCTTTCGATCTTCTGTCTTGGAGCGCCGCTGGTTCAACGAGCATCCTCTCGAAACGACGTTCATGATTCTTCTGGGTGGATATTGCGCCGCAAGGTGGGTCGATCGTCAGCGCAAAAGCCGTCTCACGCTCCGATCTTGACTTGGGCGGTGCACTCAGGTGACCCTGCCCGTAAATGACATCCCTTCCTCCGCATCTGAGTGAAAAATCCGCCCAAGGCGTCATCGAGGGCGAACCGATCGCGCAGTTTGAGATCGGTTATATGAAAAATTTTATCTATCTCCTGATCGATTGGAACACGCGCGAATGCGCGGTCATCGATCCGTGGGTTGACCTCGCGCCCATTCTCGACGCGATCGAAAAGCATCAGCTCAAGCCCGTCGCAGTGCTCCTCACTCACACGCATCACGATCACGTCGGAGGACTGGCGGAGATCCTCGAAAGATTTCCAGGCATTCCAGTTCTTCTCAACGAGCTCGACGTTCATCGAATCAAAGAAGGCACGCGTAAATCCGCAAAGCTCCGTTACTTAAAAGACGGTGACGAGTTCAAGATTGGCTCGCATCGGGTTCAGGTCCTTCACACTCCCGGACATAGCCCTGGCGAGCTTTGCTATTTCGTTCCAGGGGTGACCCACGATGATCGCCCCTATCTTTTCACCGGCGACACGGTTTTCATCCGCGATTGCGGGCGAACCGACTTTGCCGGCGGAAACGTGCTCGACATGTTCGATTCGATCCAAAGAATAAAAAAATGCCCGCAAAAGACCGTGATCCTTTGCGGGCACCATTATCAACCCGAGGTTGCTTCCACTCTCGCCATTGAGATGGTCGAGAGTCCTCCGTTTCGCTGTCGAAGCGCCGCGGAGCTGGACGCTTTGCCTTAAGGGATTACTTAGCTTTGCAAGCGACGCCAGCTTCCTCGACCGCTTTGTCGATCTTGGCTGCTGGAACGCCTCTCTCTTCTGCGGCGACAATCACGTCGATCACTTCGTCCTGCTCTTTTCCCGCCAGCTTCAGTTTGTGGAAGCTTGGGTAGAGAGTAGGATCAGAGCCGACTTGCACACCGCGCTGAGCATGCTTGAACTCTTTCTCAAGCTCGAACTTAATCGATTTCTTAGGCGCGAAGGAGGACGCCTTTCCTTCTCTGCCCAGCTTGCTTGCCAACGTATTGGTCGTCGGAAGCGCACTTCCGTTGCCCGCCACTTTGTAGACTTGTTGAGCAAATGCTTCTTGCTTCTCAGGAGGCATTTTGCGCAACGCTGACATCAAGTTCAAACGATCATCGGTACTCAACTCGCCACCATGTGATACCTTAGAAACAGCATCAAGCACTGGAGCTGGTTCACTCACGCCAGATGCCGAGAGAGTTTTCTTCAGCTCAGGACTCGCTGCGAAATCGACTTGAGCCGTCTCTGCCGCCGGAGCTACATCCGAAGCCTTGTCAGCTGCCTTTGCAGCGGTCGTTGCCTTCTCCGCTTTGCCTGCATCAGCCGCTGCCGTCGAAGCTACTGCGGTTTCAGCACCCTTCTTGCCGAAGAGCTTAGCAAACTTCTCAGACTTCACCATTTTGCCCACCAGCGAACCTACGCCGGTTGCTTCAACAGCGCCGTCCAGCATCTTCTTAAGCGCGGTCTTTTGAAGACCACCGAAAATACCGCAAACGAATTCGACCGCAAGATCAGGCTTTGCAAGCAATGCTTCCCAGCCTTTTTTGCTGGTTTTCATCGCATCAGTTTTGATCTCATTATAGACATTTGCGATCACAGCAGAAGTCTTTTGAACCGAGTCGCTGACCTTCGCGACGCTTCCGCTCCAGTTGGTCACCAAAGCTTTCGCGCCTTCCCAGGCCAATGCGCCACCGGCGCCAGCCATCATCGCCAATCCGACGCCGCCACCGACCTTCGTCGCGAAGAGAGCGCCCGTGATTGCCGAAACGGCACAATCCATGATTCCTTTAGCAGCGGTGCCCATCAGGTCGTTGGTGATCGCTGCCGAAATGTCTTTCACGCTCTCAGCAGTAAGACTCACCGCTTTAGAAGATCCCGATGCCGGAAGCGCGCATGAAACTCCGGATTCCGCGTTTGCGGAAGGAATCATGCTGTTCATCACTTGCGCGACATACGATGGCGAATGGATCGGCGCATTTGCCGCAAGCACTGCCGCGCGAGTCGCTTCAAGAGCTTCCTTCTCGGAGAAGCCCGTATAGATCAAGGCGTACGGAATCCCGCCCTTGGTCACGTTATGGTAACCAAAGACGCCGTTTTTCATCTGAAGAAGTTTTCCGACAGCGCTTTCATCGCTCAGCTTCACGCCGGTTTTCAAGAAAACCATTCTCTCAAAAGAATCGCTCGTGAAAATCGCGTTGGTTCGGCCAATGGTCAAGACGTTAGGACCTTGCGCATTTTCCATCGCGATTGAGGAGAGACCATGGTCCTTGAACTTCACCATCACTTCGGCCATGAAAGAATCGCATTCAGCCTTGCGCTCAGAATCCTGAGCCTCCTTATAATTAAGCGATGGATCAAGCTTGACCACTTCGATCGAAGCGGAGTCTGCGGCATAAGCCATAGGCGCCCAGTTCATCGTCGCTGTTACAAAGCTACTGAGACTCAAGAGACTCACAAACGCCGTTTTCATATTCGACTTAGATTTCATTCTAATTACCCTCGTCTATTCCAAAATCTATTTCCGATTATCCTAAACTGTAAATTTCGTATCGCGCCTTTTTGATTGTGGCAAAATATGCGGATAATTCAAACTCATTCCTGTATCGGGTTTATCTGGAAATAATTTTAGCTAATTTCTTGAAAAATGAAAACATTCTCGAAAAGGGTCATCTGCCCCCCTGATCCCGAACTGACTACACTAATCATGTATATTTATTGAGCATTTCGGGCCGTCAAAATCTCGACTTAAGAATTTTCCCGATCTTTCCGATATGACAAATGAGGCACTTCAATGAAACCGAGACTCAACCTCAAGCGTTACATCGCGGTCCTGTTCCTTTTCGGGGGAATCATGGGAGCTGCGACCTTATTTAGGACACAAACAGCCCAAGGAACGTTACCTCCGGGTGGAGCAGGTGTCTTTCAGGCCCCCGATAGCTACGAGGAACAATCACCGCTTCCCGGTGCCCGAGTCTGGAAGGGAAAAGACTCCTCTGGATCGACGATCGTCCTTCTAGAAAAGCAAATGACAAACGTCGAAGCCCCTCCTGCCGAAGACGAGGCGCTCAAAGCTCGCCTCGAAGGCGGTCAAAAGCTCCCTCACCTGCTTGCCGGGATCAAAAACTTCAAAATCGAGAAAATCGAAAGAGCCAAGATCGAGAATGGATCGAAAATCGTTCTCACGGGCTCTTACTCAAATAGCAACGACGAGACCATCCGATTTGAGAAATGGGAATACTTCCTCAAAACAGGTTACTCGCAGATCGCTTACAGCGCACGCGAATCAGATTCCTTTCCGTCTCGCGAAAAGATCTCCCAGCTTTTGAAAGGATACATCCCATTCGGTATCTAAATTTCGCCTTCGGGTCAGTATTGGGTTTGGTTTTTGCGTTTGCGAGCCTCTCTTCCGCCTATGCGGGAAAGATCGCATTTCCTGCCGCGTGCTGGAAAGTCGTGGACGAAAGCCACTATCTGATTCGTGGCGATCGGGCATCCGAAGCCCCCGGCGCCCGCTTGTGGAATCTCGACAAGCTGAGCCAAGACTGGGCTTATGGACACGGCGAAGAAAAAGAGTGCACCGAACAGATCTACAAACAGGCCGTCGCCGATGGCGACGAATACTGGAAAATGATCGGCAAAAGATACGGATGCGATTCTTCTAAGAAAGAAAACGACAGCGACGTCTGCACGCGCAAGGGCGGGTATGGCGACAATCATGCTTATCTCGGGACGGTCCAGAGAATCCTCGATCAACCCACGGGAAGCGGTTGTGAAAACGGGAAAAAGAGAGCGATCGCCTCTCAGCACGAGGCACAAGTCAAGCTCGCGAAAGACGTGACTCCTGTTACACAAAAACTTCTCGCCGCAAAAACCGGCGAAGCCCCGGATGCGGCGGAGGATAAAGCCGATGCAAAAGCTGCGGCCACTGCCGAGACGACCTCCACCTGCAGCGCCGACAACGCAAAAAGAAGCACCGAGGAAGCTTTAACGATTTTTGGCGCCGGATGCGGTATCGGAATCATCAAACAATTTGTTCAAGAAGTTTGGGATATGGTTTCCGGAGTCGGTCATGCGGTCCTCCATCCGATCGATACGGTCAGCTCGCTTGCGGAATTCATCGCAGAACTCACTCGTAACCCCGACACCGTCGCAAGACTGATCGCTCAATCTTATTTTGACATGTGGCCTAAATCCGCATGCCTCTCTCCCTACGAGAAGAGCCAGGCCATCTGCAAAGTGGCGACAAAAGTCTTTTTTGATATCGGTTTGACAGTCTTCGGAGCCAAGACCGTCAAGCTCACTGCCGACATCGTCAAATGGACGGTCCTCAAAGCCGCAAAAAGCACCGGCGCGGTCCTTGGAAAAACTGCAACGACAGTGGGTAAAGTCACTCCTAAGTTCATTAAAAATCCGATCAATCGCGCAAGCCAAGCCACGGTGGATGCCGCAAAGAACACTAGCAAAGCGGCTCTCGAAGCGAGCATCAGCCAAGCCGTGCGCGGGGGAATGTACCTCTATCAAACCAAAGCTGGCGCGACTGCGATTAAGTTAAAAGACAAGGTCGCGACCATCGTTCAATCCAGAGCTGGAAAACTTTTGATCAAACCGACGCTCTACTTTGCAAAAATGCCGGTCTACTATTACGCGGGAAATCAGAAGAACGTCGAAAAGTACAATCAGGACTTCAAAGAAACCGAAGCAAAAGTGAAGTTGGCGAAAGAGATCGATCAGTTTCAAGAAGAAATCGCTAAAAAGATGAACGGTCTCGAAAATGCGAAGACATCGAAAAAGCATTCACTACTCTCGCAACAGAACACAAGCTTCAAAAAACTGATCCAAAATCAGCAATTTTAGACAAGGTTCACGAAGCGGTCTTTGAGCAAAAGCCTGAATGTAAGAAAAAGTGATCCATGCCAGGCGTTGACATCACGAACCGAAGAGCCGCGAGGCTTCTTCTTCTCTCTGCCGCACTTCATCTCGGTGGATTCATCGCTCTGCATGAAATCGTGCAAAACCACTTCCCTACTCTTACTGCCCTCACCGATGCAGCAAGAATGGACAGCGGTCCTCTGGATCTTCAATGGGGCACTATTCGCAAATCGAATCCAAAAAACTCGGCGCCACAGCCTTTGCGGGAGAACCAACCCAGCGAGCCAGCGAATTCCGTAAATAGCAACAAACCTGACCTCACAGCCGGCAAACAGAGCGGCAACTCGACTGACAAACCATCCACCCCTTCGACCTCAAATAACTCACATGCCGGAGCGATCGCGATCAACTCCGCGGACCCTTACTACTCCGAAGTCCGAGCCCGCATTCAGTCTCACATCCACTATCCCCCCGCCATCGCGCGCAAACGCATCCAAGGCCAAGTGCAAGTCGCCCTGACCTTGCTCGCAAACGGTTCCATCCAGTCCGTGGAAATCTCCCGCTCCAGCGGATCCAGCGACCTCGACCAGCTCGCGCTCAGGTCCGTCCAAGCCGCGGCTCCGTTTCCGGCTTTTCAAACGGATGCTTCTTCAGTTCGCAAGCTTGAGCTTCCGATTGATTTCCGTCTTCGGTAGATCGATGTGAGCCTACTTGCCCAAATGCCGCTCCAATTGTTGCGCGACGCAAGCGCCAGCACTAGACACGTTCACCCTCACGGACTCCCCTCTCTGAAATGCAGCGCGGAGATTCTCGACGGTGGGATCGGCGCCGTCCGCTAACCGTCGAAGCTCAGGATGTTCCTTCCAATGCGGTTTTGAAAAGGCATACTCCGCTAACGCTCGATCTACATTTCCTTTCAGCAAAAGAGTTTCCACCAATTCGGGATGTACTTTCCAGTGCGGCTGCGAAAGGACAAACTCCACAATCCAGTCCTCGAATCTCCCATTTCGTATCAAAGCATCGACAAACTCAGGATGATCGACCCAGTGCGGGTGAGGAAGCACAAGCCATATAATCATCGGATCAGCGAGCCCTTTCTTGATGAGAGCGTCGAGCAATTCCGGGTGATCCTTCCAGTACGGCTTGGAAAAGACATATTCCGCAATCGCTTTATCCGTTAATTCCGTACCTTTCTTGATCAGAGCATCGAGCAATTCCGGATGACCTTTCCAATGCGGCTGCGAAAGGATAAGGCGGGCGATCGATCGATCCATCACCTCTGCTCCATTCTGGATCAGAGCTTCGAGCATTTCCGGATGTCGGTTGGACATCGGTAACGCAAACCACTCCATCAGAATCGGAGCGTCATGCCGTGAAGGATCAGCAATGACCGCCCAAACGATATCCAACAGCTCTCGCTCTTCTTGCGGAGAAAATGTCTGAAGTTTAGATCCAATTCTTCTTTTCAGCTTTTCTAAAATGCCACGATCGCTTTTGTTCGGTTTGCCATCGCTATTGGCGAGCATTCGAAAATACTCGAAGGGTCCCATATGAAGACTCTCGGGAATCACTTTGAGCGCCGCCTTGTTTTTAACGATGACAAAGTCATTCCCGGGCACTTGAACGAAATCGCTTTCTTCCCGAGCATCAGGATCCAAGTGAAAGCGAATCGTCAGCCCGCTTCCTTTTGCCCCTTTGTTACCCGCTTTAGTATAGAAACCATCGCCATACATCGCCACTTCGCCGATCACGCGGCTACGCGAAATCAGGACATTGGGATCCCCCGTATGCGCGCGAGTCATACTTTCATACGCAAAAAAGTTACCTGTTTCATGCGCGACAATGTCTAGGCCCAGTTCTCTCGCGGTTTTTCCATTGCCAGTACCGAGAGCTTTCGTTCGCAAGGGTTCTTTATTCATCCACCAGGCGAGCGAATCAGAGCGTTGCATATCGCCTTTGATCGCAGCGAGCTTGTCTCTCAGCCCAAGCTGTTCGAGAGTGTTCCATGCGTACTCGATATTAACCGCGTTTTGGATGAGTTTTTTTCCGTTCTTTTCGATCCAATGACTCACGTAAGAGTTCGCGGCATCTTTCCCGGGGTTGAACTCATCGATGACTGCTTTGACTTGAGCAAGATCTTCTGGCCTGAGCTTAAGCTCATATTGGAAAGCTTTAGTGAGATATCGAATCGCGGACAAAATCGGTGGGTTCCGTCCTTCTTTCGCAAACTTTGTCGTTCCATGCAGAGGAGAAAAATAATAATGAAGCGCGCCTTCATGAACGTCTTTCAGAAAATGCGACTGTTTTGAATTCCAGTCTCTGACGTCTCTGACAACGGACTCGCCTGCTTTGGGTCGCGTGATCTCGATGAGGCCGGTCGAGTTCGAATCCGTATGCTGATTCATGAAATCAGGGTTATTTAAAATAGCCAGCTTATCCCCCATATCTTGGGTCAAGAGACGAACTTCCCAAGCTGTCTTTGATCCTTGAAGATGAGGGTACTTTTCCGCAAGCGCTGACTGAAGCGCTTGCGCTTGCTCGGCAGTGCCGTCGATCACGATATCTAAGTCCTGGGTCGATCGATAAATGTTAGTGTAATCGTAATCAAAACGATCTGGCTGAAACCGTTTATCGCCTTTTTCCCGCTGTAAATCCCATTTTACATAATGAGCATATCCAGCCGCGGTTCCTCCGAAAAGCCAAGCGCGTACACCAAGCCTTGCCGCCTCTTGCTCGATAAAACGAAATTCTTCTACTCGTTTGAGACGATCCGCGATTCCGTGCTCGAGTTCGCCCAACGACAGCGCATCAGCCGTCGAGACGGTCTCGCCAGCAAAGCAATAGCGCTCCGGCATCCAGAACACCTGGACCGATAAAAGCGCTAGCAAGACTGCGATTGAAGTACGGGCTTTTTTCATGGATCTTCTCGAGATTGAACGAATATTCTTCACTCCGCGTGCCACGATCAATACGGCATAAAATCCAACACTTAGAGCTTTCTCGTAAAACTTTGAGCGTCAAAAGCGCAGACAGCTGCAAAAGTAAAATCCCGTGTCATTTGAGACACGACCTCAAGTTGATTCAAATTAAATATAACCCTGCTGAGTAAGGATAATTCGAGGCTCGCTCCTGGCTTCTTCAAACCGGGTGGAAAAAAGCCCGCGCCTGCTGAAGGCAGCCTCATCCAGCAACTCCATCGCCACTCTTTTGACGCACCTCTCAACCAAAAGGCGGTCACCTCCTTTTGGTGGGGAACCCGAAGGTCGGGCCCACCTTTTGGTTAAGTTTTGCCTCCATCTACCGATCCTATAGATGCGGTGGGAATGGATTGTCCCCCGCGCGTTTGCCGCAAGGAGGCCTGTTATGAGAGATGCCATTGATAGATACTGGGCATCGTATTTTTATTCGGGATCGATCGCGTTGATTGTTTCGTGGGTTCTGCTCATTACGATGAGTGGATGCCGACTCGGCAATCATGTGGAACAAAGCCCGACGCAAGACATCGGTAAGTCAGGGTACTACTCGACTCGCCCGACTTCTTATACCGTCAGCACGACTCAAACGACCGGAGGAAATCACGTTCTCAACATGAGCGTGGCTTCGGTTCCAAGCTTGGTGAGCGATTACTTTACTGACCCGACCACGCTGCTTCTTGTGGACGCGGCTTCGGGCAAATACGTTGTCTATCCTCCGACCAATCAAAACCCGAGCGCTTATCAGCCGATTTTCTTGGCGGCTGACAACAAAACTTTCAGCATTAACGAAGAAACAGGCTGGGAAGTCGCCTGGACCGACTCCGCCTGCCTGATCAACACGACTTATACCCTCACGGGCTCGGTGAACTCGCTCAGCGCAAGCGATCCGACCTCGGTCTCGACTTCGATGGGACGCATTCCACTGACAGGCCGACTCTCGGTTCAAGCCACTTATCGAACCTCCTTTCAAGGCAACTGCGTAGCGAGCTGGCAAGGAATGGGAGACTGCTATCAAAATCTTTCGTCCTGCCCCGGCTCCACTGCCGCACAACAAGGAAACTTTCAGGAATTGGCGCAAGCGACTTACAAGTTCTGGGTGCAAGTGGGAGCTCTCAATCCGAACGAGATCAGCGTTACGGACGATCTTCGGTTTGACGTCAGCTACCAATAAGGTACAAAGAGAACATGCGTCTATCGAACAAGATCGTTTTGGCTTCTTTGAATCGCGAAAAATTTGAGGAAATGCAGGCTCTTTTAGCCGCTTATCCGCAGGTCGAGCTTGCTCAGGCCAGCGAATTTATTCGAAACGCCGACAAGCTGGCCTATGTCGAGCGCTACGACACTTACTTTGAAAATGCGGTCGCCAAAGCTCGTCTTGCAAACGCAGGATGCCACTACACCAGCCTTGCCGATGACTCGGGCCTCGAAGTGGAAGCCCTGAACGGCAAACCCGGCGTTCGCAGTCATCGCTACGCCTCTCCAAAAGCTGGCTTCACGCAAGACCAGGCCAATGTCGAGCTCTTGCTCAGCGAGATTCGCGGAGCCGCAACCCGCAACGCTCGCTTTGTCTGCACCCTCGTTCTTTTGGTCGAGGGAATCATGATTCAAGCCACGGGCACACTCGAAGGCACGATTGCCGACAAGCCTCGTGGAACCCACGGTTTTGGCTACGACCCGGTCTTTATTCCCGCCGGCACGAACAAAACCCTGGCCGAAATGACCTCGGACGAAAAGAACGCGATTTCCCATCGCGCTAAGGCCGTCCATGATCTCATGGCTCAAATCAAAAGCCATGGAATCGTTTTCGCGAAGCCTTAATCGGTCGAACTCGAAGTCAGATTCTCCAAAAGTAGCGGTAATAAACCCATTTGATGTACTCGCCCACGGTCACGTGCACTCCGTGCAAGCTCCCGCGCCACTCCCCTTCGCCAAACGGTTCCTGAAGGGCGGAAAGCGTATGGATCTGAATATTGAGACCGTGGTTTTTTAAGGTCCGGTCGAAAATATAGTAGGCCCGCTTCATATGATAGGGCGAGGTCATGAGCAGAATGCGCTTAAGACTCCGCTTTTCGGCAAAGCGGGCAAGCCAGAGGGCGTTCGCTTCGGTGTTGGTACTTTCGGTTTCGAGGTAAACCTGCTCGGGCTTGATCGTCGGCCTCACTCCGGCCCGAAGCTGCCGGACAAAAACTGGCCAGGTCGATTGAGGGCCCATTCCGGAAATGTACAGAAGTGGTGGGTTTTTCGAAGGATTTTCCTGCTGACCGGTTTCCCAGTAGCGGTACCAAAGATCCCCCGCGGCAGCGATTCGGCCCCTCCCCCCCGCCAAGCACACAATCGCATCCACATCCGGAAGATGCACCCCATCGACCGTATCTTGATACTCGTAAATCTCACCCGCCAGGATCAAAGGCAAAGCCAGAGCCCCCAGGGCCACCCCCAGGACTAAAAAAGTCAGATGAATTAAAATCCTTCGTATTCTACGCATGGGCTCACTTGCTATTCAGTAGGAGAGCATATTCTAGGTTTTCGGTCTTGCAAAATTAGCCGTTCTTGACTAAGTCTAGTTCCGAAACATTTAAAAACATTTAAGGATTCGTGTCATGGCCCGTTTTTGTGAATTTTGTAATAAAGGTCCGGTAAGCGGCAATAAGATTTCGCACTCCAACATCAAGACCCGCACCCGCTGGTTGCCAAATCTGAAGAACATGAAAGCCGTCATCAACGGCACGACCCGCTCCGTGAAGGCTTGCACCCGTTGCATCCGCTCCGGCGTCGTTGTTCGCCCAGTCAAGCGCAACTGGAAGCCAACGGCTAACGCTAGCTAATCGCTTTTAGTCAGCTTTTAAAAATTTAAAAGCGGCTTTCCTGTTTTCAGGAGAGCCGCTTTTTTTTGTTTTAACTTGTTTGGGTAATTATTTTACCGCAAGAACTTCAATCTCAACCAAGACATCCTTCGGAAGGCGCGCGACTTCAACCGTCGAGCGAGCTGGAGCAATTCCGCCTGCTTCGGTGACATACTTGCCATAGACCGCATTTACTTTCGGAAAGTCGTTCATCGATTTCAGAAAGATCGTCGTCTTCACGACGCGATCCAGACCCGTACCTGCCGCTTCAAGAACGGCAAGCACGTTCTTCATCACCTGCTCCGTCTGAGCTTCGACTTCGGTGCCGACAATCGCGCCGGTCTCAGGATGAAGCGGAATCTGCCCGGAGCAAAAAACCATGTTTCCTGCTTCGATCGCTTGGCTATATGGGCCGATCGGTTGTGGGGCATTCTGAGTCAAAACATCTTTAATCGAAGTAGCCATCTTTATTCTCCCAAATGAGTTTGAATGGTCAATTTAATCGCGATTCACGGAAGCGTTCGCAGCGGCAGCCGCGGCTTTGTTGCGCTCTTTATCCGCGCGCTTGCGGCGCATATGGATATCCATTGCGCAGATCGCAGCCATGTTGACGACGTCGTTGACGTCGCAGTTCTGCTGCAGAACGTGCACAGGTTTGTTCATTCCCACCAAGATCGGTCCGATCGCTTCGGCTTGCCCCATTCGGGACATCAGCTTGTACGCGATATTTCCCGATTGCAGATCGGGGAAGATCAAAACGTTCGCATCGCCCGGCACGACGTTGAACGGGAAGCTCTCTTTTGAAATCTCCGGCGTCACTGCCGTATCGGCCTGCATTTCGCCGTCGATTTTGAGATGAGGCATGCGTTCGCGGACAATCTCCGCGGCGCGACGACTTTTCACGGCGCTTGGATGATTGTTCGAACCAAAGTTCGAGAACGAAAGCATCGCGACTTTTGGCTCCTCGACCGAATAGCGACGCGCAAGCTCCGCGGTCTGAATCGCGATATCGGCAAGCTCCTCGGCCGTTGGATCGATATTGACGGTGGTATCGGCAAACCAAAGGACCCGGCGCTTGAAGATCATCATATAGATGCCTGCAAGGCGAGAGCCCGGATTTGGGCCGATCACTTGGATCGCAGGACGAATCGTCTCAGGATAGCTTTGCGCGATCCCGCCGACAAACCCGTCTGCATTGCCCATCTCGACCATCATCGCGGCGAAGTGATTATTGCTCTTCATCGTCTGGCGCGCCAGGTTGTAGGTCATTCCCTTGCGCTGGCGACGACGCGTGTACTCTTGCGCGAATGGCTCGCGGAGCTCGGACATTGAAGGACGAATGATCTTCACTCCCTTGAGCCCTTCTTCAAGCCCGAGATCCTTGATCTGGCTCATGATGATTTGATCGTCGCCGAGAAGAATCGGCTCGCAAATCCCTTCCGCGCGCGCGATGTTCGCCGCACGCAAGATTTTGCGAATCTCGCCTTCCGGGAAAACGATCGTTGCGCGCTTTCCAGCCTCAGAGCCCGAGATAATCTGGTTCTTGATCCCGCGCATGACCGTGTAGCTTGAGCCCAAGAGAGACTCGAGGCTGTTGCGGTATTGCGTGATGTCGAATTTTTTGCGAGCGACGCCCGACTGGATCGCAGCTTCGGCCACGGCAGGAGCCACCCAAAGAAGAACACGACGATCAAACGGCTTGGGAATCAAATAGTCGCGGCCAAACTTAAAACGTAATCCGCCGTAAGCGCGAGAAACCGCTTCCGGCACTTCTTCTTTCGCCAGCTGCGCGAGTGCCTTCACGGCGGCCATCTTCATTTCTGCGTTGATGCCTTGCGCGCGGGTGTCGAGCGCCCCGCGGAAGGTAAACGGAAATCCTAAGACGTTGTGGAACTTATTCCGATAGGCCGCGCGGCACGTGCCGCAGAGCGCGTCGGGGCGGACTTTCAAAACTTCTTCTGGCAAGACTTCAGGATCGGGATTGGCCATCGCGAAAACGATCGGATCGCGAGCCATCTTTTTGACCATATCGACGGAGATTCCGTCTTTGACAGAAACGCCGACGAACGCGTCCGCGTTTTCGAGCGCTTGAGCGATCGTGCGCTTATCGGTCTCGATCGCAAAGCGCTCTTTATAAGGGTTCATCCCTTCTTTGCGTCCTTTGTAGATCACGCCCTTGGAGTCGCACATGATGATGTTTTCGCGACGAACTCCGAGGTTGAGATAGAGATTGGCGCAAGCGATGGCCGCGGCGCCGCCGCCGCAGAACACGACGCGAACGTCTTCGATTTTCTTTTCGACGATCTCAAGCGCGTTCAAAAACGCAGCGGCGCTGATCACGGCGGTGCCGTGCTGGTCATCGTGAAACACCGGGATCTTCAGGCGCTTTTTGAGCTCTTCTTCGATGTAGAAACACTCGGGAGCTTTGATGTCCTCGAGATTGATTCCACCGAAAGTAGGCTCCAGCATCTCGACGGCGCGAATGACATCGTCCGGATTCTTGGCGTTGAGCTCGATATCGAAAACGTCGATATCGGCAAACTTCTTAAAGAGAACGCCCTTCCCTTCCATGACCGGCTTCGAGGCTGCGGCACCGATATCGCCCAGGCCCAAAACAGCGGTCCCGTTGGAGACCACGGCCACCAGGTTTCCTTTGGCCGTGTATTCGTAAATCAGCTCTTCTTTTTCGGCGATCATCCGGCAGGGTTCGGCCACGCCTGGCGAATAAGCCAAGGAGAGATCCTGCTGAGTCGCTACGGGTTTGGAGGGAATGACTTCGATCTTACCCTTGCGACCACGCGCATGGTATTCCAACGCCTCTTTGTAGATTGTCATAGGGAATGTAGCCTATTGGAAACCTCAACGACATGCAAGGAGTCCTAAACTATCCAGACTTTTTTGATCAACATTAATTCTGCTCCATATAATATCTGACAACTTTCAAGGAGCTATGGCACTCTTAATAATGAAATGAAAAAGCCAAAGTGGACGCATCTCGGAGTTGGGGCTCTATCCCTCTTTTCGGCTTCTGCGCGAGCCGATTTCTTCATTCATTCGTGGGAAAATCATCACACCAGCGCAAAGCTTTTTGACGTCGGAGCGGATCTGATCTGGTATCGCACGACGTCGAACTACGATTCGACCGGAACCTCTTTTACCCCCTCCGGACTCGACTCGTATCAACGCTATCTTTTGGACCTCGATGCGACTGTTGGATTGACGCCCAAGCTCAGCCTTTATGGCCGGTTGGAATGGGAAATGTCCAAGGTCGATTCCACCAATACGGCTGCCTTTACAGGAACCGGTTACGGCTTTGGGGATCAAACCGTGGGAATCAATTATCGGGTCTTTGAAAAGCCTCATGGCGCGTCGATCGATCTTCAAGGCCAAATTGATTTTCCAGCTTACAGCAACACGGCCGCACCCGCGAACGGAGTCAATCCCACCAATGCCCCCAATCTAGGCGACGGCAGCGTGGATGTGACCGGTGGAGCGTTTCTCACCTACCTGATTTCTGAAAAACCCGAGAACGAAGTTCATTTGGTCGGCGGCGCGGGTTACACCTACCGAGGCAGCTCGTTTTCGGCCGCGATTCCGTGGAGCGCGATGCTGGCGCTTCAACCTCGAAGAGAAGGCTTGGTGATCCAAGCAGGCGCTTTTGGCGTTCAATCTTTGAACACGGACAGCCACCCCAACAACTCCGTCCTGGTCAACACTTCCTCCGGAAGCCTGGGTACGGGCGGGAGCTACATCACCGGCGCGATCAATCCATCGATCTTAAATGTCCGCGGCGAATTAGGATGGCGAACCCGCGACGATCTTCAGTTCACCGGAACCGTTGCTCAAAGCATCTGGGGCCACGAAGCTCCGAACGGGCTCTCTCTGACATTCGGTTTTCAAACTCATTTCGGCGGCGAACAGGACTCCGGTCCAAGCGATCCGGCTCTTCAAAGCACCGTCAAGTACGGTCGTTCGAACAAAGGCTACGTCAACTACGGTCTTGAAGCGAAGGTCCTTCGCGCGAACGATCGCTTCAATCTCGTAAAAATCGACAAGGGCTTGGATCACGGCGTCCAAATCGGCGACACTTTCGACATCTTCATGAACAATTCGGATGGATCCGTCGGATCAGCCATCGCCCGTGGACGGGTCACAACCGTTAAAAGCAACGAAGCCGCCATCAAAGTCGAAGAATATTTCAAGGAAGTTTGGATCGAAGAGGGCTTTACGGCCCGTCGCCCCATTGAATAAGGAGAAGCCCTCATGAAGAAAAATAAGATTTTTGCCGGTGCTGCCCTCGCTCTTGTCGCGGCATCTTGGTCCGTCAGCAGCCATGCCGCCAAGTTCGCCAATCAGTTCGTCGAGTTCGAGCTTCCTCCTCAATGGCAATGCAATCTCGAAGGCGCCGAATGGGTCTGCCAAAGCATGGACGAGCAAAAAAAGCGCGACGCCATCATCGTGCTGGCCGCCAAACTGAAAGGCGATCAGGACAGCCTCGACCAATATCTCGCTTATCTGAAAAACCCAAAAACCTATAACAACATCAAAGGCGCGCCCACCACCTCGACTCCCAAATACGCCAAGAACATCCAGATCGGCGATCATCCCTGGGTGGACTCGCTGCACATGGCGTCCGAGATCCCTGATTTCTACACCCGTTATTTAGCGACCGTGAAGAACGACATCGGCGTCCTGGTCACTTATTCGATCAACAAGAACAAGTACGCCGATTATCAATCTCAGTTCGAAACGATGGTCAATACGCTGAAGGTCTTCCGCAAGCCTGGCGCCCCATTGAACGGCGGCACCAATCTCTTCGCGGTCAATATCCCAAAACCCGACGATACGATCTTGTCCCAAAACCAGATTCCGACCGGCGAGAGCAAGCCTAAAAAAGCCAAGGACGAGATGCCATTCGAATACATCCTGGCAGGCGTCGTTCTGGTCGCTTTCATCATCTGGCGCCGCAAAAAAGCGGCGGGTTGATCAGCGCGCGATCTGCGCAAAGCCCATTTTGCTCAGCACCTTTTGCGAAGGCTTCGGCCCCAGCACCAGCACGCTGCGCTTTTCATCGGCAAAGAGCTTGTGAGCCAAGCGCTGCAAGTCCGCGGGCGTTACCGCATCAACCTGCCGACAGACTTCCTCGACGCTGACATAACGGCCAAAAACCAGCTCGTTTCGCGCGATGCTCGACATTCGAGACTCCGCGCTATCGGACGAAAGCAAGATCGTCCCCTTGAGATTGTCTTTGATCGTCTCCAGCTCTCTTTTGCCCAGAGGCTTGGCTTTGAACTGATTGACGCACTCTTCGACCAGCTTCAAGCAAAGCGGGACTTGAGAGGCATTAGTCGCGGCATAGATCGAAAAAATTCCCGTATCCGTATACGGACTCAGGCTGGAATAAACGGTGTAAGCCAGGCCGTTTTTCTCACGGATTTCTTGAAAAAGCGTCGAGCTCATTCCCCCGCCTAAGTAAACATTGAGAAGAAAAGCGGCAAAGCGATCCTGAGAGGTATACGTCGGCCCCTTCACTCCCCAGATCAGATGGCATTGCTCCGTCTTCCGGTCGATCCACCAGTTGCCGGAACAAGACTCAGGCGGCGTATGCGCATCTGGCGATGGCTTGGGCAGCCGGCTAGGGCGTCCCGGCCACTTGGCTTTCACCAGCGGCGCGACTTTCTTCAGAACCGCCTCATGAGTGACGTTTCCCGCAACAGAGATCACGATCTGATCGGGCCGATAATAAGTGTAAAAATATTTGAGCACCTCGGAGCGCTTGAGACCGTTGATGCTTTTTTCGGTCCCAAGAATGGGCCTTCCGATTCCGTGTTTGGGATAAAAGAGCTCGTAGAAAAGATCGTGCGCCAGCTCCTCCGGCGACTCATCGACCATCGAGATTTCCTGCAGAATGACTTTGCGCTCGCGCTCGATCTCTTCGGCATCGAAAGTCGAGTTCAAAATCACATCGCCCAGAATATCCAAGCCCAGCCCGATATCGCGATCCAGCAACAAGACATGAAAGCAGGTGTTTTCACGGCTCGTGAACGCATTGAAATCGCCCCCCACGCGATCCACTTCGCGAGCGATATCCAGCGCCGTGCGCTTTTTCGTGCCTTTGAAAACCATATGCTCCAGAAAATGCGAAACCCCGACTT
Organism: uncultured Bacteriovoracaceae bacterium; assembly: GCA_964496965.1. GTDB lineage: Bacteria > Bdellovibrionota > UBA1018 > UBA1018 > UBA1018 > CAZCBS01. Next base: position 3,404 of record CAZCBS010000001.1, on the reverse strand, counting down.
CTTTCACGTTCTCGTGCCGTGTTCCAACCTTCACCCAAACGCCCACTGACAGACTTCGAAACTCAGGATGCCTTTCGGAAAGAACTGTGAGGCCATTCGGGAAAACTGTTTTTTTGAATTGAGGTTTACGCGCCATCGTTAGATTTAAAATAACGTGATTTGAGGCGGTTTGTCGAGAAGTAGGCGTCGCAAAGCGCTGCCAAATGACGCAGTGATTCGTTCGGCGCCGGAGTAAAAAAGCGGCAAACTGAAATTTCTCATAAACGCGATCAATTCAAAGGCAAAAAAGATAACTGAAAAATCTCAAAAAAAGAGAGAAAATGACTATAAAATAGCAGTTTTTTCTTGACGGCACCCAAAGCAAAAACAACTCATTTTCAACAACAGCGTTTTATTTCAAGCCCTAAGCACGCTCTCTCGCCCGCCATTAAACCCAACCTAAAAAAATCACTTTCAAGCCATTTTTCAAAAATGGCTCAACCTAAGCCAAAAGCTCCTCATAGAGAGGACCAAAAATCCCGTGTTACAAGCGAAGCATGTATTTGAAAAATCTATCGAACGAAACCCTTCTCTCCCGAACCAAACACTATGTGCAGCGTGAAAAAGAAATGACGTTGCAGGTTCTGCATCATATTAAAGAAGTAGAACGTCGCAGGCTCTTTGCGTCTCTTAGTTATTCAAGCCTTTTTGAATACGTCACACGAGAGCTTGGCTACTGTCCCGCATCCGCTTGCAGACGAATCGATGCCATGAGGCTGATCAAAGAAATGCCGGAGCTTGAAGAAAAAATCCAGGAAGGCTCGCTGAGTCTCAGTACAGTGGCAAGAGCGCAAAGTTTCTTCAAAAAAGAACAGAGCGCTACTCCAAATAAGCCAGTCTCTCAGATCGATAAACAAGAAATCATGGCCAAGCTCGAAAACAAAAGCACTCGCCAAGTCGAAAAAGAGTTACTGAGTCTCTCATCCACTCCAGAAGCGCATTTTCATGAACGAGTCAAACCGGTCACTCCTCAGTTATCTGAGGTGAAGTTTTATGCGACCGATGAGTTGCTTCAAGATCTTGAAAAGCTCAAAGGTCTTCTTGGTCATTCTCATCCCGGAATGACGATGGCTGATCTCATTGCTTATCTTGCAAAGCTTGGATTAAAAGAACTCGATCCGGCTACGCAAGAGACAAAGCGATCATCAAACCCCGCCGCTCCATCGGACACAGCCACACCGCCGCAGATCACTCCGGCGCCGAACGAATCAGCGCGTCAAAGCGCTCGTTCAAGCAACTCCATAAGATCAAGATATATTCCGCGATCGCTCGTAAGGGCCGTTTGGAAAAGAGACGAAAGCAAATGTACTTGGGTCGATCCCAAAACAGGACGAAAATGCGGGGCGACTTACAAACTGCAAATCGACCACATCGAGCCTTTTGCGCTGGGCGGGAAAACGGAATTTTCTAATCTTCGATTACTTTGCGCACAACATAATCTTTTCGAAGCCGAGCGTATCTTTGGGAGAAATGCTAGATCCTACAAACAACTCTAGAACTAAAAACGACTCTCAACCTAAGCCTGCTTTTTGGCAACACGTTGCTTGCGCCTGCTTCGACGAGGCCGCTTCTTGCTCATCTTTTTCGCGGCTTTTTCGAGTGAACGCTCGACGACTGAAAGAGTTTTCTTGAGCCGTGCCACATGCGCGATGCCGGTCCCTGGAATCGTGATGGGCTGAGTCGTGATGCCGATGATGATGCCCGTGACGGGCGCGCGGATCTGCGTGACGGTTCTACCAAATGGATTTAAAATTTCGCCGATCGTATCGCCTTTGTAGATCAAATCGCCGGGGCGGATCTCAAGATCGAGAATTCCGCCTTTCTCGGCGCGAATCCAATCGCTCTCGCGAACGATGACTTGAAACGGCGGACGCTTTTGCGCGGTGGATGCCGGAAGCATTTTCATTTCGGCTAGCACATTCAAAACGCCGCGAAGCCCCGCTTGCGAGACGCGCTTCGAAAAACGCCCCGCCTCGCCCGCTTCGAAGAGAATCGTCGGAACGCCTGCCTGCGTCGCCTCGCGCCTCAACGAGCCGCGAACGCCGATTTGATTCACCATCACAGTAGCCCCGAAAGCGCGCGCCAGTTTTCGCACGCTGGGATCCGACATATCGCCACGCACTTGGGGAAGGTTGGAGCGCCCACTGGAGGCCGTGTGAAGATCGATTCCGAAATCGCATTTCGAAACGACTTCTTTAAACAAGCGATGCGCGATGCGCTCGGCGTTATGGCCGTTCTTCTTTCCGGGAAAGTAGCGATTAAGATCTCGGTGATAAGGAAGATAGCGCGTCTGCCCCAGGAAGCCTGGAATATTGACCACGGGAATCGCGATGAGCGTGCCCGAGAGCTGCTCATGATCGATATCGAAAATCAACCGGCGAACGATATCCGTTCCGTTGATCTCGTCCCCATGAATGGCGGCCGAGACAAAAGCGGTCGGGCCGCTCTTTTTGCCGCGGATCACCGTAACGGGAATCAATATTGAAGACGAAAGAAAGGACTCTGAGACTTTCAGATAGATTTCACGGGTCTCGCCCGGATGAATCGTAATCCCGCTGACGGTAAAGGACGTGGTGCTTGAGTCCATGTTCTCTTTCTATTATAACGACCATTATAAAGAAACTCACGTGAAGAGCACCAAGAAAACCACTTCCAAACAGGCTCGCTCCCGACCTCGCACTCAAGCGCCAAAAGACCCTGAGGTGCTTCCGCGAGAAGTCGATTACAACGAGCTGAACGAGTCAGACGCCGCAAGCGACGCGGGCGAAGATAACGATGCAGAACCTACGGACGAGGAGATCCAGAACGATCTCCAATCCCAGCTTCCGGCCCATCGCTCCGTCCGTGACTCATCCGAGACTGCTATTGAGAGCGAGCTCCCGGACTCCGAGTTCTCGGCCATTTCGCCCTCCGATCCCTTGCGCCGCTATTTAGATGAAGTGCGCCGCTATCCCCTTCTCGATCCGCACCAAGAGTTCGCTCTCGTCGCGAAGATGAAAACCGACGGTGATATTCAAGCTGCCAAAGCTCTGGTTCAGGCCAATCTGCGGCTGGTTGTTAAAATCGCGTTTGAGTACCGAAGCATTTACGCAAACGTCTTGGACCTGATCCAGGAAGGTAATATCGGCTTAATGAAAGCCGTTTCGAAGTTCGACCCGACCAAAGGGGCTCGCTTGGGCTACTACGCGTCCTGGTGGATTCGCTCCTATATTCTGAAATACCTTTTAGATAATTTCCGCCTGGTAAAAGTGGGAACCACCCAGGCCCAGAAAAAGCTTTTCTATCATTTAATGAGAGAAAAGGAGCGACTTGAAGCGCAAGGGTTATTGGCAGGGCCTAAGCTTCTTGCTGAAAAACTCAATGTT